>JABFSL010000115.1 GCA_013140605.1 Anaerolineales bacterium | reverse complement strand
TCCAAGTACGATAGGTCTCGTTGATCGGCATCCGAACCTCCAGGCAAAGTGGTTTGTGGTAAAACAACTTTACCCGGTTTCCTTGCCGATCAACTTCTTATTTGTTAAAGTGTCAGGTGACTAGAATAAAACCAACCTTTTCTTTGCCCAATAAAAACAGATCGAAATGGATATAAAAAAATCGACATTGCAAAACCTAAGATTATTTGTAAAAATGGACCAAATGCAACTATAGGCGAATTGATTGGCTTCATTAATAATGCCAGAGAATCAGTGGCGAATAAAGTTTCATAATCAATGAAAATTAAAGCAAGCAATCCGGCAACCAGATATGCCATCATATGTAATGAAGTTACACGCCAGGAAAATGAAAGAAAATCTTTCTCTTTTGATTCCATAAAATACTCCTTTAGATTAACTCTATACATTCAGCATGCATTTAATTATGACCAATATGATAAAAGCCCAGCTTCAAACCGAAGCCAAGATCAAGCCACCCTTTACAATCTCACACCATAACTTTTCAAGATCGCGCACTCGGATTTCATCATACAACGAAGCCACCCCAACCGCATCCATCGGTTGGGGTGTGTTTGTCTACGCCACTTGGGGGAGAGAATTCAAACCCAAGTGACGGTCACCTTAAAGGTGACCGTCACTTATAATCAGGAAATACCACCACACATGTCCAGATGTGCTTTCGAGAGTGCGGTGAGCAGTCCCCGGAAAAGCAGAGAAAACTCCTCGACAAGAAAACCCCATCAAACGGGCAGGTTACTTCGGCAAAGTACGGCCTCCCAACAACATAAAACACAAAGAGAAAAAATGCGTCCAGTAATGCAAAAATTCCATGCTTTTTTTCTACGGCAATCCAAGGCTTCGATCCTTGCCATTGTTCTGTTCATCGTTGTCATCTTTGGCTGTCTGGATTATTTAACAGGCTTTGAAGTTACTTTCTCCTTTTTCTATTTAATCCCAATCACAATTGCCACCTGGTACGTTGGGAAAAACAGCGGTTATATCATTACTTTTCTAAGCATGGCAATCTGGATCACCTCCAATTTTGTGGCGGGAGAAAAATACTCCCAGGAGATCATCCGCTACTGGAATGCATCCATAAGACTGGTAGTATTCATTTTCATCATCCGATTGTTGGAGGAATTCAAACGCGCCCTGAACCATGAACGCCTGCTTTCCCATACCGATCACCTGACAGGCGTCCCCAACAGCCGCGAGTTTTACTTCCAGGCCAATGCGGAAATCCTGCGCGCCACCCGTTTCAAGCTACCGATCACTGTCGCATACATTGACGTGGACTCTTTCAAACAGATCAACGACCAGCACGGTCATTCAGAAGGCGACTGCATTTTACAGGCCATCGCGAATGCCCTTCTGTGCAGCGTCCGTCAAACGGACACTGTCGCTCGTCTCGGCGGGGATGAATTCGCTATTCTATTGCCCAACACCGATCAAAGCGGAACAATATCCGTAATGAACAAAGTCCAAAATAAACTTGCTCAGGAAATGGCGAAAACAAAATCCAATGCCACCTTCAGCATTGGCGTGGTCACTTTTTTCATCTCTCCCGCCTCGGTGGATGAATTACTACAAAAAGCAGACAGGATCATGTATGAGGTGAAATCAAAAGGAAAAAACGGGATCGAATTTGTCCAGCATAAAAATTAAATAACTCACCTTACGCACTCAACCGTGATTCCCTGGGAAACGCAGATATGTTTGCGCGCCTTATTCGATTACTTCATGCTTTATTCCTGCAAGTTTGAGCGCCTCATCCAGCGCATCCATGAAATCATTGACCTTGATCGGCTTGGTGATATAGCGGAAGAATCCTGCCTGCAGCCCTTTCTTGATATCGCGCGGCATGGCATTGGCGCTCAAGGCAACAACCGGGATGTGTGCCGTGGCAAGGTCTGAGCGCAGGATCTTCACGGCTTCGAAGCCGCTGATGTCCGGCAGATTGATATCCATCAGGATCACATCCGGTTGGGAGCCGCGCGCGATCTCGATGCCGCTCTTCCCGTTCACAGCGGTCAACAGGTTGATATCGGGGTGGCGTGCGATGATCTGCTCGACCAGTTTCAGGTTGGCCGGGTTATCTTCCACATAAAGCAGGGTGTACAGATGCGTACCACGGGCCGTATGCGGTTGAACCAAAGCATCTATGTTGACTACTTCCAATAGGCGCGGCTCGCCAACCGAGAGCAGTTCGAACCAGAACACGCTTCCGGTTCCAATAGTGCTTTCCACACCGATCGTGCCTCCCATCAGTTCGATCAGCCGCTTGGCCACCACCAGTCCGATGCCCGTACCTTCCACACCGCCAGCTTCCTGCCCAAGACGGTTGAAAGCCTGGAATAATTGCGCCAGTTGTTCCGGGGACAGCCCTGCGCCAGTATCCTTGATGCTCACGCGAATGTGTCCCGGCCTGCTCTCACCGCATTTCACTTCCACCGTTCCCTGCTGGCTGTTGTATTTGATCGCATTGGAAAGCAGGTTGATCAGCACCTGCTTCACGCGGGTCCGGTCGGCTCGGACAAAACTGGGGGCTGGGAAGTGGGGAAAGATCAATGTGATATCACGTTGCTGCGCCTGCATTTCAAGCATATCCCGGCATTCGAGCAGAACTTCAGCCAGTGACACCGGCTCCGGCGAAAGCGGCACCTGCCCAGACTCAACCTTCGCGAGATCGAGAATCTCGTCGATCAGTGTCAGCAGATGCCATCCCGCTCCAAGGATTTGGGCAATGCTTTCTTTCTGGGTTTCCGTTGGCTGCGGGGAATCAGACTCCATCAACTGGGCGAACCCAAGGATGGCATTGAGCGGACTGCGCAGTTCATGACTCATGCTCGAAAGGAAATCTGATTTGGCGAGGTTGGCCTGTTCCGCCAATAACCTGGCACTCTCCAATTCGACATTTTTTTCCTGCAATACCTTATCCAGGCGGTTGCGCTCAGTGACATCGCGCGCGGCGGCAAACACACCCTGCAATTTCCTATCGCGGTCGTAGAAGGTGGTTGCATTGTAAGACACCACAGTTTCCCTGCCATCTCTGGCGCGCGCGGTGAGTTCGTAGTTGGTAACCTTCTTTTCGCTCAGCACCAGCTTGACGCCCATCTCGGCCCGCTCAGGATCGGTGAAGTAGTGCTTGAATGGGGCGCCAATTAATTCATCACGCGTACAGCCGGTCAGCGCCTCCATCTGTTTGTTGATGTCGGTAATGATGCCGCGCGGGTCAGTGGTGATCAACGCGTCGATATTGGATTCAAACAGCGAGCGGGTGTAGAACTGCTGATCACGCAGGCGCTGACTAAGCTGTTCCTGCTCTGCCTCGATCTGTTTGCGCGCGGTGTTATCCGTGCCGATCAACAGATAACCGATGATGGCGTCTTGAGGATCGCGCAACGCCGTGACCGACACAATCGCCGGGAAGCGGCTGCCATCCTTGCGGATGTAAGTTAATTCGTAGATGTCTTCAATACCGCGTGAAGCCTTGAAAACCAATGCTTCAAAGCCCGGTGTGATCGTGGCCTCCAGTTCGGCGCTCAACGTTCTGGCGCGCGCAATGACTTCCTGCGGATCGGAAATATCGGCCGGGGTGATCTTGTTCAGCACATCTGCGGCTGTATAGCCCAGCATACGCTCGGCACCCACGTTAAATATCTGGATGACACCTTCGGCATCTGTGGCAATACTCGAAAAGTTGGCACTGTTGAAGATCGCGCTCTGCAATGCGCCCGCCTTGAGCAGCGCCTCTTCGGCCTGTTTGCGCGCAGTGTTGTCCGTGCCGATCAACAGGTAGCCGATAATTGCATTTTGTTCATCGCGCAGTGCTGTAACTGAAACGACAGCGGGGAAGCGGCTGCCGTCCTTGCGGATATAAGTTAGCTCGTAGATGTCTTCAATCCCGCGTGAAGCCTTGAACACCAAAGCCTCGAAGCCCGGCATAATTGTTGTATCCAGCTCAACGCTTAAAGCTCTGGCGCGCGCAATCACTTCCTGCGGATCGGAAATGTCGGCCGGTGTGATCTTGTTCATCACGTCTGCGGCTGTGTAGCCTAGCATGCGCTCGGCGCCGACATTAAATATTTGGATAACTCCATTCGCATCCGTGGCGATACTCGAAAAGTTTGCGCTGTTGAAGATCGCGCTCTGCAATGCCCCCGCCTTGAGCAGCGCCTCTTCGGCCTGCTTGCGCGCGGTATTATCCGTGCCGATCAACAGATAGCCGAGGATCGCATTTTGATCGTCGCGCAGCGCCGTGACCGAAACGACAGCGGGGAAGCGGCTGCCGTCCTTGCGGATATAAGTTAGTTCGTAGATGTCTTCAATCCCGCGTGAAGCTTTGAACACCAATGCCTCGAAGCCCGGCGTAATTGTCGTTTCAAGTTCAACGCTCAAAGCCCTGGCACGCGCAATCACTTCCTGCGGATCAGAAATGTCGGCCGGGGTGATCTTGTTCATCACATCCGCAGCTGCGTAGCCCAGCATACGTTCGGCGCCAACATTGAATATCTGAATAACGCCTTTTGCATCCGTGGCAATGCTTGAGAAATTTTCGCTGTTGAAGATCGCGCTCTGTAATGCGCCCGCCTTGAGCAGAGCCTCTTCGGCCTGCTTGCGCGCGGTGATATCACGGATATTACATTGGATCACTTTTTCATCGCCCACCAGATAGACATTGCTGACGAATTCCACTTGAACAAGCCGTCCATTTTTCGTTCGAAGCGGCAGGTTTTCGTAGCGGATATATTCATTCTCCTGCAAAGCTTCGAAGGCTTCCTGGCTGGCTTGAATATCCTTAAACGCCCCAACTTCCCAGAGCTTTTTTTCCACAAACTCTTCGCGCGAATAACCCAGCATTTCCATCAAAAACGGATTGACATCAGTGATCATTCCTGTGCGGGCATCCAGGATTAAGATTCCATCCTGTGCGGCTTCAAACAAGCGTCGGTAACGAAGCTCTGACTCTTTTAGCATTTGCATGATTAACAACTCCACTTTTATTGTCTTCTCGAATATCCGCTCGTAGTATTAATATGTGCCTCGAACGCGCAAAAAAACGCCCTGACAGTTAATCATAAGACAAACGCACTACGACCGTATCCGCCTGCCGGGGTATGTTTGTCTCCGCCACTTGGGGGATGCTCCATTAACAAGAAAAGTCTCCGCGAGAATTCTCGCGGAGACTTTTCTGTTAATATTTTTTATTGATTGTAATTGTTGAAACTAGTCATGGCGCTTGACAGATCCAGCAGGGATCACGAGCACGTTGTGGTCCAGGGTTACTGCGGTCTGGGCCAGGGCGCGGCCGTTCAAGGAAGCACCAGTCTGAATGGCGATGTTGGTCTTGCACAGGATGTTGCCTTCAAAATGGGAGCTCGTTCCGAGGGTTGTGGCACCAGCAACCTGCCAGAAGATGTTCTTGGCCTGGACGCCACCAGCGAGTGTGAAATTCACGCTTGAAGCAACGGTGAGGGTTCCGCCAATTTGGAAGATGAAGACTGAGTCCGAGTTGCCTGTGAGAACGACGTTCTTATTGGCTACAACTCCGGTGCCCCACTTGTAAAGGCCGGGGACCAGGGTCTTGCCACTGATATCGCCAGCATACAATTCCGTGAAATTAGGATTCTTGCGTCCGGCAGCATCGGTATAGGCGGCTTCCATGTTGCTGACGGCTGTGGTCAGGTTGGAAGGGGTCGGGGATGCATAGCTGGCTGCGTAAATTTTTCCTGTAACTTGTGGTGAAGTTGAAAACGTATTCGTTTTATCAGCGATCAGGGCAAAACCAGTGATGGCAGTCGCGGCGATCGGGCTGACGCCCAAGTCACCGGTAATCTTGGAATTCGGGACGTTGGTGATGCCGGATTTCGATAAAATCACGAAAGAAGCTGCCTTGCCAAGATTGACAGGTGCCTGGTTGGATGCCGCGCGGGCGGTCATGCCAGAGCTGAGTGTGAGCGAAACAGTTAACATCGCCATTACTAAAAAGCGGACTGTGTTACGAAGCGGGTGGAATGTTGATTTGTTCATGTTACTTACTCCTTATTGTTTTGGTTATGAAACCTGCGGCTTCAATAACTTATCTTACAACGAACACTCCCCGGGCACATCCTGCGTCCGGGGAGTTTATGTCTAGGCGGTTAAGAGCGTTTTTGTCTAGGCCATTATGGTGAGGTGCGAAAGATCAGGTAACGATCTTATGCCGCAGCGCGAGGATCACAGCTTCGGTGCGGCTGGCAACCCCTAATTTGAACAGAATATTGCTGACATGCGATTTGATCGTGAACGGGCTTACGTTCAGTTGCTCGGCGATCTTCGCATTGATCAGTCCCCCAACCAGCAAAGCCAGTACTTCACGCTCGCGCGCCGTCAGATCAAGGCCGGGCACAGGCGGTTGATTGGCTGTTTCAACCATGGTTTGAGCAGTTTCAGGAGAGAGTGTGGCGCGGCCGGCATATGCATCGCGGATGGCCTTAACAAGATCGAGCGCAGAGACATCCTTGAGAATATAACCGATCGCCCCGGCTTCCAGAGCGTTCTTAACCAATTCCCCTTCATTGAAGCTGGTCAACGCAATGACCCGCACCTGGGGATATTTTTCGCAGATGGCGCGTGTTGCGGTTGCGCCGTCCATTTCCGGCATGACCATATCCATCAGCACCACATCCGGCAGAATTTCAGCGCATAGTTTGATGGCGGCCGCGCCATTTTCAGCTTCACCTTCCAGTTTCAGATCTTTAAAGACTTTCAAGAAAGTTGCCAGGCCTTTGCGCACCATGGCGTGATCGTCAACGATCATGACGCGAATAGGTTGAGAGGGGGAAACTGTCATACAGACTCCTTAATCGTATTTGTAGGCCAACGGATCGCGATCTCTGTGCCTTGGCCGGGCTCGCTTGTGACTGTCATCAGCAGGCGCGCAGATTCCGCGCGTTCGCGCATCATGCCCAGACCATAGTGACCGGAGAGTGTTTGTTCCGTATCAAAACCCCGGCCGTCGTCGCGAACGCTCAACTCGATCACAGCATCATTCTGCTTTAGGTTTATCTCAACCTGACTGGCTTTGGCGTGTTTTGCGATGTTATTCAACGCTTCCTGACAAATCCGATAGAAGGCGATTTGCACATCGGCGGGGAGAATAAACTCCCTCGAAACGGTAACAGCAACGGGGAGGTTGGTGCGGCCTGCGAAAGCAGTTCCCAACAACCGCAGCAATTTCCCCAAATCTGATTCGGTCAATGTGGATGGCCGCAGTTCAGCCAGAAGTGCGCGCATCTCAGCCTGTGCGCCGCGCATCAGCAACCGCAATTCGTCAAGTGAGCGCCTTGCATCCTCCTGATCCTGATCCCACAAGAGCGGCAGAACATCGGCGATCAGCCCGGCGGAGAAGAGGCTTTGATTGACGGCATCATGCAGGTTGTGCGCCAGGCGCTGTCGTTCTTCAAAAACAGCAAGCTCCTGCGCCTGCCCATTAAGCTCCGTATTAATCATGGTGATGGAAGCCTGGTTGGCTACACTCAAAGCCAGGTCCGCGTGATGGCTTGTGAAGTAATTCTGCTTTTCGTGGGTCAACCCCACGCCGCCGATGAGACGCCCCTGCACCGCCAGCGGCACCCACATCCACGACCGCATTCCTTCAAACAGTTTGGCCGCCTCATCAACCAGAATGGTGCGCAGAAATTGCGCCTGCGGTTCGTCACTCCACACATCGGCGATGCGGATCGGAATATGTTTGTTGAGTAACACGGCGATGTTTTCCGGAGTATCCAACTGCATATGGATTGGCGAGGATTGAACCAGGTTTTCCATCCCGCGCACCGCCAAAGTGACAAGCTCAGAGCCTGCCAATGCAAACAATCCGCCATAGGTGTATTCGATGATCTCGTGCAATTGGTCGAGGATCAATACCGGCTGAAGTTCCAGTGTGGATGCCAGCGTATGGGAAATGGCGAGCAGGGTTACCTGTTCATGCACTCGCTGCTCCAACATATCTTTGGAAGTGTGCAACTTCTTGTGCAAGAGGCGCACTTCCAGCATGTTGTGAACTCGCAAAAGTACTTCGGCCAACTCGAATGGTTTGCTGATGAAATCCTTCGCGCCGGCCTCGAGCGCGCGCAGCTTGTGACCCGGTTGAGCCGTGATGACCAGCACCGGCAGGTAGCTGTCCAACTCAATTTCCTTGAGTCCTTCCATCACCTGGAATCCATCCATGCCTTGCATCTGAAGATCAAGCAGGATCAAGTCATAGCGGTTCTTAAGGTGAAGCGCGCAAACTCCGCCCGGGTCCATCGTGGTTGTAATGGAATCATAACCGGCCCCGCGCAGCATCCGCTCGAGCAGTTGGATATTGACTTCCCGATCGTCAACGATCAGGATCTTACCGTGAAGAATGTCAGATGAACTTATCATAGGGGTCGCATTGCTTTATCCGGGTGCGCTAAGGTTTGTAAATGAGTTTGCTTCCATCGCCGTGGACGGCGATGGAATTATTCGCAGAACGCCGCCGAGGACGGCGGCTTGAGCCTGTTTAGATGAACTTATCATAGGACCGCATTTTTTTTATCCGCTCACTAGCGTATGTGAATATATATTTCGACAGCTAATCATAAAACGAATACTCCCCAACCGTATCCATCAGTTGGGGAGTGTTTGTCTCCGCCACTTGGGGGAGAGAGTCCCAAAGCGGAGCTATTTTGGAATCTGCATGAATAGATCCACCACTTGCGGGTCGAAGTGCGTTCCTGACGAGGCAAGAATATGTTCGCGGACCTTTTCTTCCGCCCATGCTGAACGGTAAGGGCGGTCTGAGCTTAACGCATCCCACACATCCACCACAGCAAAAATGCGCGCAACCAATGGGATCTGAGTACCTTTCAATCCGTGTGGGTAGCCGCTGCCATCCCATTTTTCATGGTGACTGTTGGGTATATCCAGCGCCAGCCGCAGGTAGCGAATGGGGGAGAGCATCTCGTAGGCAAAGGTTGGGTGGTTCTTCATCACCACCCATTCCTCCTCCGTCAGGGGACCGGGTTTAAGTAGAATTCCATCCGGCACACCCATCTTACCGATATCGTGCAACAGCGCTCCCCAACGAACCTGTACCAGTTCGGCCTTGCTAAAGCCGAAGGCTCGCGCAAGTTTCACCGTCATGGCGGTTACCCGCTGCGTGTGTCCTTCGGTTTCTTTATCGCGCAGGTCAAGGGCGCGCGACCAGCCTTCGATTGTGGCATCATAAGCCAGAGAGAGTTCAACGTTGGAGCGTTGCAGACTCTCAAACAGCGTGGAATTCTCAAGCGCAATCGCGGTCTGTCCAGCCAATGTATCGAGAAAGTCGAGCCACTCGCCATCGGGGGCGAGTGCAATGCGATTAAAGACTTCCAGCACCCCTTTGACCTGTCCCTTGGTAATTAACGGCACACCGTAGTAGCAGGCAAAACCCTCACCCGCCAAATGACTTGTCAGCAATGGGTTTTCTGGTTCATTCCTTAGATCTGGTATTTGAACAAGTTGACGCTCCAGCGCCACGCGGCCGGCATAGCTCTCGCCCAAACGCACTTCCGCCTTCCTGACAGCTTTGGTGCGGAACCCGAGTGCTGAACCATATTCCAGCATATTCGAATCGGGATTTAGAATCAAAATGTCAGCCGCATCAACGCCAAGTTCTTTTGTTACATGGGCAAGGATTTCTGAAAGGCTGAGTTTCAGATCGAAATTTGCCGCGATGACCCGGTCAATGGCGCTCAAGGCGGTTAGATGCTCAAGCTGTCGTTGGATCCTTGCCTCGGCCTGTTTGCGTTCGGCGATATCCTGTTTGAAGGCAATAAAATGGCTGATCTTGCCGCTTGCATTTTTTAATGGCGTGATCGTCTCTTCTTCGATGGACAAACTGCCGTCTTTGCGGCGATTAATGAGTTCACTATGCCAGACCTCTCCGGCGAGGATCGTATCCCACAACTGTTTGTAATACGCTTGATCTTGTTTACCCGACCTGATCAAGTCCCGCGGATTCCTGCCAACGGCTTCTTCAGAAGTGTAGCCAGTGAGCGTGGTGAAAGCCAGGTTGATCCACTCAATGGTGCCATCGCGGTCTGTGATCATAATGGCGCTGGCGGCAGCATTCAGGGCAGTGCTTTGAAGATGTATTGATTCTTCGGCATGTTTGCGCGCGGTGATGTCGCGGATATTGCATTGGATCACTTTTTCATCGCCCTCAAAATAAACGTTGCTGACAAATTCAACTGGGATCAGCCGCCCGTCTTTTGCTTTGAGCGGCAGGTCATCGTAGCGAATATATTCATTCGCCTGCAATGCTTCGAAGGCATCCTTGCTGGCTTCAATATCTCTGAATGCGCCCACTTCCCAAAGCTTCTTTTTGATAAATTCTTCACGCGAATAACCCAGCATATTTATCAAATATGGGTTGACATCTTCGATCATGCCCGTCTTCGCATCCAGGATCAATATCCCATCCTGGGCCGCTTCGAACAGGCGGCGATATCTTGCCTCTGATACCTGCAGAGCACTTTCTGAGCGCCTGCGCTCTGTGATATTACGGATATTACACTGGATCACTTTTTCGTCGCCCGCCCAATAGACGTTGCTGATGAATTCCACCTGGACCAGCCGCCCGTCTTTCGCTTTAAGCGGCAAGTCTTCGTAGCGGATATATTCATTCTCCTGCAAAATTTTGAAGGCATCCTGACTGGCCTCAATGTCCTGGAATGACCGCAACTCCCAGATCTTCTTTTTTATGAATTCTGCGTACGAATAGCCCAGCATATTTATCAAATAGGGGTTGACATCCTCGATCATGCCTGTCTCGGCATCCAGAATTAATATGCCATCCTGGGCCGCTTCAAACAAACGGCGGTAACGAAGCTCTGAATCTTTTAGAATTTGCACAATTTCCTCTCCACTTTTCCCTGGCTATGCCCTTCCCATGCGAAACAGCCAGAAACCATGAATGCGCGAAGACACACTTCCTCACTTAACTATACAATAAACACTTCCCAATCGTATCCATCAGTTGGAGAGCGCTCGTCTCCCCCATTTGGGGGAGGGATAAAATCAGATTTCGTTTCAATAGGATTGCGCCGTACACACGGGATGGTACTACCCGCTGAATGGATGCAAAAACTGTTCTATCATTTGTTCCAACTCTTTCAATTTAAAAGGTTTGCTCAAATATTCATTCATCCCGGCATCGAGACAGCGTTCACGGTCGCCGGACATCGCAAAGGCGGTGAGAGCTATAATTGGAAGAGTGGCAAACCGAGGGTCGGCACGCAGGCGACGGGTTGCGTCGAAGCCATTCAAGTTGGGCATCTGGATATCCATCAAAATGATGTCCGGGAAAGCTTCATTCGCTTTTGAAAGCACCTCGCGGCCATCACGGGCAATAAATACCTGATATCCACGGCTCTCCAGATAATCCCTGGTTGCCAAAATGTTGGTTTCATGATCTTCTGCGAGCAAAACTTTCCCGCGAACTTTTGAAATGTCATACACAGCGATATCGCGCATTTCATGACCGCCCTCAAGCAAATCAAGGGCGTTGCCTGCCTGTATTTTTTCATTCCACGGCAGTACAAATGAAAAACAACTCCCTTGACCTGGCTTGCTTTGCACATTAACACTCCCGCCGTGCATTTCAACCATATTCTTTACCAGCGCCAGGCCCAGCCCTGAGCCTTCGTATTGACGGGACAAGCCGCTGTCCAACTGCACAAAGGGCTTGAATAATTTGAGAAGATCTTCAGGGCTGATGCCAATGCCAGTATCTGTGATGGAAAATCGCAGCAGGCTTTCTTGAACATCCGCCTGCACCTCGAGTTTCACCTTTCCATTTTCAGAAGTGAATTTCACGGCATTGATCAGCAAATTGATGAGGATCTGCTTGAGCCGTCTTGGGTCTGCAAAAACTGTGAAGACGTTCTCAAGGGATGAATATTCCACTGTGATGGATTTCTTATTTGCCTGTTGTTTGATAAAGACCAGGCTCGACTGGCAGATTTTATCCACTTTAACTTCTTCAAGGCTAAATTCAAATTTCCCCGCCTCGATCTTTGAGATATCCAAAATATCATTGATCAGTTCCAAAAGATGCTCGCCACTGGATTGGATCACTTGCACGGTAAGCTTTTGCCTTTCAATCAATGCGCCGTAGACGTCTGCCAACAGGTTTTCAGATAAACCCAAAATGCCGGTCAGCGGGGTGCGTAATTCATGGCTCATGTTCGCGAGGAATTCATCTTTGATGTGGTTGGCGTAAACCAGTTCCACTGTGCGTTCTTCCACACGTCTTTCAAGGTCAACATTAAGTAGGCGAAGCTGTTCCTCCGCATGCTTGCGGTCTGTAATATCGCGCGCAGCAGCAAACACGCCCTGCAGTTTTCTGTCCCGATCATAGTAGGTGGTCGCATTATAGGAGACCAGAGTTTTCTTGCCGTTCATATCCTGTGCGGTAAGTTCATAATCAGTGACCTTTTTTTCGCTCAATACCATTTTGATTCCCGCCTCGGCCCGCTCCGGATCTGTAAAATAATTCTTGAACGGCGCGCCAATCAGTTCGTCACGTGTGCAACCAGTGAGAGCCTCCATCTGCTTGTTAACGTCGGTAATAATGCCGGATGGATCGGTGGTCATCAGTGCGTCAATGTTGGATTCGATCAGAGAGCGCGTGTAAAACTGCTGGTTGCGCAGCCGTTGATCAAGCAGCTTTTGTTCCGCTTCAACTTGCTTGCGTGCGGTGTTATCCGTGCCGATCAACAGATAACCAATGATGGCATCTTGAGGATCACGCAGCGCCGTGACCGACACAATCGCCGGGAATCGGCTGCCATCCTTGCGGATATAGGTTAATTCGTAAATATCCTCGATCCCTCGCGAAGCCTTGAACACCAATGCTTCAAAGCCCGGTGTGATTGTAGTTTCCAGTTCAATGCTCAAAGCCCTGGCACGCGCAATGACTTCCTGCGGATCGGAAATGTCGGCCGGGGTGATCTTGTTCATCACATCGGCGGCTGTGTAGCCCAGCATGCGTTCGGCGCCAACGTTGAAAATTTGAATGACACCCTTGGCATCGGTGGCAATACTTGAAAAATTTGCGCTGTTGAAGATCGCGTTCTGTAATGCGCCCGCTTTGAGCAGCGCCTCTTCAGCATGCCTGCGTACGGTAATGTCACGGATATTGCATTGGATTACTTTTTCGTCGCCCACCAAATAAACGTTGCTGATAAATTCAACCTGGATTAAACGCCTATCTTTTGTTTTGAGCGGCAGATCTTCATAGCGAATATATTCATTTTCCTGTAAAGTCTCGAAGGCTTCCTTGCTGGCTTTAATATCCTTGAATGCGCCCACTTCCCAGAGCTTTTTTTCCAAAAACTCTTCGCGTGAATACCCCAGCATTTTTATCAAATACGGGTTGACGTCTTCGATCAAGCCTGTCTCGGCATCCAGAATCAATATCCCATCCTGGGCTGCTTCAAACAAGCGTCGGTAACGAAGCTCTGAATCTTTTAATGATGGTTCCATTATCATTTTCACCTTCTTGGCTGTGCCTCCCTGGTGTGATGTGCCTTTCTTGTTACGGATCAGTCAGGCGTTTCCAGTGCGCGAATACACGGCGACAATTAATCATATAACGAACACTCCCCGGCTGCATCCATCAGCCGGGGAGTGTTCGTCTCCGCCACTTGGGGGAGAGCGAAAGTGACGGTCATCTTTTGATGACCGTCACTTTCTTTACAGATGAGTCACGAAACAATACGGTTACGCAGAGCCAGAGTCACAGCTTCGGTGCGGCTGGAAACTCCCAGCTTCGACAGCACATTACTGACATGTGATTTGATCGTGGACGGACTCACGGTGAGCCTGCCTGCGATCTGCGTATTGTTCAATCCCTCCACCATCAAAGCGAGCACCTCGCGTTCGCGTTCCGTCAGGTCGAGGCCAGGAACAGGTGGCAGGTTGGATGTCTCCACTAACGCTTGAGCAGCTTCGGGTGAGAGTGTGGCGCGTCCCGCATGGGCGGCACGGATGGCGCGCGCAAGCTCATCCGCAGAGACATCCTTAAGTAAATATCCAATTGCCCCAGCCTCCAGCGCAGTTTTCACCAGATCGCCTTCCTTGAAACTCGTCAACGCAATCACCTGCACCTGCGGATACTTCTCGCAAATGGCGCGGGTTGCGGTTGCTCCATCCATATCGGGCATCACCATATCCATCAGAACCACATCCGGCAGGATCTCACCGCACAGTCGAATGGCGGCGGCGCCGTTCTCAGCTTCGCCCGCCAATTGCAGAGGCAACCCGGCGCCTCCTGAAGAGTCATCGAATACTTTCAAAATGGTCGCCAGTCCACGGCGCACCATCGCATGATCGTCAACGACCATAACGCGGATCGGTTCTTCCATCATAAGATCTCCTTGTGGTTGTTCCAGCTCATTATCAGTTCAGTGCCGTGACCCGGCTGGCTCGTAATATTCAAGCGCGCCCCTGCATTCTCCGCGCGTTCGCGCATCATGCCCAATCCATAATGACCTGAGAATGCCTGTTCAAGATCAAAGCCCAGCCCGTCATCGTGAATTCGCAGTTCGATCATCGCCCCCTCCTGTTTTAGATCGATCTCAACGCGCGCGGCTTTGGCATGTTTTGCCACATTGTTAAGCGCCTCCTGACATATGCGATAGAAGGCGATTTGCACTTCGGCAGGCAGCATAAACTTCCCGGAAACGGTCAGGACAACGGGCAGGTTGGTCCGGCCTTCGAGAGCATTCCCCAACAGACGGAGCAAGTCGCCCAGATCTGAATCAGTCAACGTGGACGGACGCAGTTCCGCCAGCAGAGCGCGCATCTCAGCCATTGCGCCGCGCGTCAACCGCCGCAGATCTTCGAGTGACCTGCGCGCCTCTTCCTGATCGCGATCCCATAAACGCGGCAATACTTCCGCGATTAGCCCCGCGGAAAAAAGTGACTGGTTCACCGCATCATGCAAATTGCGCGCCAACCGCTGACGTTCCTCCAATACCGCCAGCGCCTGCGCTTGTCTATATAGTTCCGCGTTGATCATTGTGATCGCGGCCTGATTGGCTACGCTAAGAGCCAGGTCTGCTTGATGATCTGTGAAGTAATTGTGCTGTTCATGCGCCACACCTATACCGCCAATGATGCGCCCTCTCACCGCCAGCGGCACCCACATCCACGACTGCATCCCTTCGAGCAGCACAGCCGCCCCATCGTTAAGAAGCGAGCGCAGAAATTGTGCCTGCACACTATCACCGTTTACATCCACGATGCGTATGGGTTGATGTCTGTTGAATAACGTAATCAGGGTTTCGGGCGTGTTCAGTTCAATACGGATCGGCAAGGATTGTTCCAGTGGTCCCGTCCCGCGCATCGCCAGAGTGACCAGCGCCGAGTTTTCCAATACGAATAATCCGCCATGTGAATATTCGATGATCTTTCGCAATTGATCGAGGATCAAACCCGGCTGAAGTTCCAGTGTGGATGCCAGCGTATGTGAAATTTCCAACAGTGTGGCCTGCTCGTGAGTGCGGGTCCCCACGCGCCGGCTGAGTAACTGTTCGATCTGGATCCGTTTACTGACATCACGCACAACTCCCAATAAACAGGATCGCCCCTGATACATAAACGGCGTCCCGCGCCATCCGGCATAAAACATCGAGCCGTTCCGGTGTATGTGCTGTACGCGGATATCGAATACGCCATCCGATTTGAATATTTCAATCGACTCATTAAATACAAACTGGCTGTCCGGGTGTATCACAGCCGTCAGTTTTAACCCGATGAATTCTTCGCGTGTGTACCCGTGCATCAACCACGCCGCAGGGTTCGCCTCAACCACCAGTCCGCTTTCCAGATCGTTGATGATCAGCCCGTCATTAACGGCATCGAAAATGCTTTGATACACTTCTTTCTTTTCTTCCGTCGATAGTAGGTTTGGGTCTTTGTTCATACAGCGTTACCTTTTTCCAAGTTCGATGGCTTGAAGCCGATGGATTTCGGCCAGCACATCTTCCGGTTTGGTTTCCATTTCAAGATCTGCCAGATCACTGTTCTCATGATCCACAATATTCAATTTATCCTGTATCGCATCCAGCATTTGCAGGACACGTGTCAATTCGTGTTCGGTCAACAGCCCAATATGCAGGTCCAGATCGGCGCGGCGTTCAGTCTCTTCGCCAATACGGTTTTGGCTGATGAGCACAAAGGTTGAAAGAAAAATTGCTTCCAATGAAACGATCATCGTCAGCAGCCCATAAGGGAATGGATCAAAAGCGCGCAGACCGAACCAACCAGTGTTTAAAAGTATCCATATCCCAAACCATACAATATGCACATAAACAAAGATCATCCTGCCCGAAAAGGAAGTGATGGCATCGGCGAGGCGGCCCTGCAAACTGCGCTCACGCGCCGCTTTCGCGCGCAGATGAAGGATCGTGCGAATATTTTTCTCGATCACCTTGCTCAGCGCCGGGTTGTCTTGTTCCTGCGCTTCATCTTCCTTCAAAAAAGACTGACTCTGTTTCATGACGAGTAACTTCCTTTCACTTCACAATGTTCACCAATAAGGCTTCGACTCTGTATATTTATTTTACATCATACAGTCATCATTGCCTTAAAACTATTTTAGACTCTTTGTGAGTTGCCATGATTCTTGTACACGGATAACACGGATGGCACGGAAAAACCTTTAAAATCTGCTCTTTTCCGTGTTTCCCGTGCGCGAAGCGTCCGTGTACGAAAAATGGTTTGTCACGGCAAATGGAACAACCTATCCATCAAAACATGGACTTCATGTTCCTTGCCATCATCCACCAAAGGGACCAACCAGCCGGGCAGAAGATTTCCATCCAACATGACCTGTCCGATGCCGCGATTGACTCGATTCAGATTCTCCACGTTGATCTTGTAGTGTGTATTTCCAAAACGATAATCCACTTTGAAACCCGGCCAATCGTGTGGGATGCATGGGTTGATATTGAGCGCATTGCCGACTCGCGTAATTCCAAGTATGGCTTCAATTCCTAAACGATACATCCAAGCAGAGGAGCCTGTGTACCATGTCCAGCCGCCGCGGCCAATGTGCGGAGCAACGCCGTAAATATCAGCGGCGATGACGTACGGTTCCACTTTGTAGCGCACAACTTTCTCAGGCGTATCGGCATGGGTGATGGGATTCAACATGCGGAATAATTCCGCAGCCCGATCTCCCTGCCCAAGTTTGGCAAATGCCCAAGCGGTCCAAATAGCGGCGTGAGTATACTGTCCGCCGTTTTCACGGACGCCCGGCAAATAGCCTTTGATATAACCGGGGTCGCGTGTAGATTTGTCGAAGGGCGGAGTAAAGAGCAGGATCATTTGTTCAGCTTGTTTTACCAATTTGCCATTAACAGATTCCATTGCCTGTATTGCCCGTGCCGAATCCGCCGCCCCCGACAATACCGCCCACGATTGCGCAATCGAATCGATCTGGCATTCAATATTTGCATGTGACCCCAAGCGCGAGCCATCATCATAATAAGCGCGCAGATACCACTCGCCGTCCCATGCCTGAGCTTCGAGTGCCTGAGATAATTTCACGGCTTGCACAAGATAAGGATCGGCGTCTTTATTCATTAGCGCAGCCAATGAAGCAAAACGCTTGAGCGTGGTATGCAGGAACCAGCCGAGCCAAATACTCTCGCCGCGCCCATCCATGCCGACGCGGTTCATGCCATCGTTCCAGTCGCCGCCGCCCATCAATGGCAGACCATGTGCACCGGATGTATTTCCTTTTTCAATTGCGCGGCGGCAATGTTCAAAGAGCGAAAAATTCTCCTTCGCTATTTCAAACTGGGTATAACGTTCCATTTCATCGGGCTTGAGTATTTCGCCTTTCAAAAATGGAATATCTTCGCTCAAAATGGATTCATCGCCAGTGGCGGAAACATACTCAGCGGTGACATACGGCAGCCAGAGCAGGTCATCTGAAAAACGCGTACGCACACCCCGCCCCGCTGGCGGATTCCACCAATGCAGCACATCGCCCTCTTCAAATTGATGTCGCGCCGCTTCCAAAATTTGCGCGCGCGCGATGTCGGGTCGGGTATGCAGCAACGCCATCACATCCTGAAGCTGGTCACGGAATCCAAAAGCTCCGCTCGATTGATACAGCGCAGTGCGTCCCCACATGCGGCAGGAAAGCGTTTGATACATCAGCCAGCGGTTGAGCATCAAATCCATTGTGGGGTCGGGTGTTTCAACCGTGATTGTATTCAGGATTTCATCCCATTGTTTTTGGACGGACTGCCAGATCGCTTCGACCCCCGCCGCGGCTTGAATCTGTCCGATCAACGCCAGACTCTCAGCCCGATCTTTTCCCTCCCCAATCAAGAAAAAGATTTCTTCCATCGCACCGGGGGCAAGGTCAACATGCAGTTGGATGACGGCACACGGATCAACACCGGCATTAACCGAGCTTTCCAATCCGATGCGCGCAAGAGCGGCTGGCGCGCGCATACTTCCCATACGGCCTAAAAATTCCGTGCGGTCGGTGGTGATGTTATGTGGCATTTTATTGGACGCCAGAAACGCCACGCGTTCGCCAAACTCACTGTTGAAATGATTGCTGGCAAGCAAGGCATTTTTTTCGGGGTCGAACTCCGGCATGATATGGGCTTGATTCGTATCGCGTGTTGTGCCGAGTACCCACTCTGCATAATAGGTGACCGTAACACGGCGTGGACGATCCCATAGGTTTTGCAATCGCAGCTGTGCAAGTTTGACCGGCGCATCAGGCGCGGCAAACAAGCGCAGATTTTGATTGAGGCCGTGACTCTGACTCTCGAAGATCGAGTAGCCCGCGCCATGACGGATCACATGCGTTGTATCCGCACCTGCAGGCATGGGCGTAGGCGACCAGACCAGCCCAGTCTCTTCATCGCGGATGTAGAGCGCTTCGCCGGGCATATCCGTTAGCGGGTCGTTGCGCCAGGGAGTTAATCGATTCTCGCCGCTGTTCCCAGCCCATGTACTGCCCAACCCTGATTCGGAAACCAGAAAACCAAATTGCGGATTGGCGATCACATTCACCCACGGGTGCGGTGTGCGCTGTCCCGGCTTAAGATGAATTACGTATTCTTTTCCATCGCGGCTGAATCCGCCAAGGCCGTTGTCTGCTTGCAGATCAGTTGGCGGGGTGAGCGAAGCTGTCGGTTCAGGATCAAGCATCGGGGAGAATGAAGCGGTGAACTGTGGCAGTCGCGTGGATTGAACGGTTAAACGCAAAGCATGGTCGGCGAGCGTCCCACCTTTTTCATCCAAAATAACACCCGCCACTGTTTCGAATAAAATCTTATCGGCTTGTTGAAGTTGATCGGTTCGCAGTACAAAAATTCCATCGCGTTGATTCAACGAAGCATCCACGCCCATGCGGCGGATTTTGCGTTGAATGGCATTATGCAGATCGAGCGCGTATCCTGTATCCTGATCGTTGAGAATGATGAGGTTGACGGTAACATGGCGGCTGCGCCAGTACGTGAAGGCTTGCAATGCTTCACGCAATAGCGGCGATTCACCATCGCGAACGCGCAGCAGCAAAATGGGAAAATCACCAGAGATGCCAAACGCCCACAAGCCCGATTGTCCCTTTTCGTTTTGCGCGAGAATATGCGGCGCGGCGCGTAATGCTCCAGTCGGATAAAGCAATGCAGATAAAAGGCGCTGAATATTTTCAACGGCATACGCGCTCAACCCTTGTTCGAGCAGTTCGCGTTCACTGCGGGAGCGCGCATCATCGAAGGCGCGATGAATGGATTGCCCGGTCCGGTAATGAGATAATTTTTCCAGGGCTTCGGCGCGTGTGGGAGCTGCCAAAGTCAGGAAGGTGACTCTGGTTTTCCCGTGGGGATTCAGATCGATTTTTTGCGCCAATGAAAAGATCGGGTCAAGCGTTCCGCCGCTTGTGCCTGAAAGACGGCCATTGGATTTTTTCAACGCCTGCGGGGTATGCATTGTTTGTGACCTGCCCAGAAATTTGGCACGGTCACTTTCGTATTCACCTGTCACTTTGCGCCCGGCTTCAATGACCATCGCATGGATCAGCACAACGTTTTTTTCATCGGCAGAACGAGGTCGGCGTTGGAACAGGAGCGCATTCTCATCGGGTAGATATTCACTCTCGATAAAAAGTTTATTGAAAGCCGGGTGACGACGGTCAGCAGCTTGAGCCGCCAGCACCACTTCTCCATAACTGGTCAACTTCAAACGGCGCGGAGAATCACTGTCGTTCAGGATATTCACCCTTCGAATCTCAACACCATCTGGACTAATGGTAATTCCAGTGCGGAGGGAAATTCCATTATCCGAACGCTGGAACTCCACCTTGTGTGGATAGAACAATACTTCCTGTTGTTCCGGCGCGCCTCCAATGGGTTGATTGGTTACAGACCAAAGCGCTCCGCTCTCGCGGTCTTGCACATAGATCCACGTGCCCCACTGGTCAAGAGTGGCATCGGCATGCCAGCGTGTCAGCGCGACCCCGCGCCATTGACTATATCCGCTGCCGGCATTGGTAATCAGCACACTGGAATCACCTTGTGAAAGTACATGCGCCTGCGGAATGGGACTGTCCACCGGCACGCGCCACGGGTCACTGCTGACAAGGCGGATGGCTTCAGGTAAATCCGCCGGCTCATCGGGATGCGGATATTCGATCGGCGGGTTGAGCGGAATTTTTTCCTGAAGCAAAAGCTCCACACTTTGAATGTGCTCATCGGCGTGGAAGCGCCGAACCATCACATCGTTTGATAAATAGTTGCAGGCCGCCACCAGGATCATGCCCTGATGATGCGCCATATAGGACCTTACTTTGGCGTATGCTTTCCCTTCCGGCAAGCGCGTCTTTGTATAATCAAGCGCCTCATAAAAGCCAAAACGCCCGAGCATCTTCAACTCTTCCAGATGCTCCATATTCTTGAGCACGGTCTGCGGTTGCAACGAAAGCCCGAGCAAAGAAGCATACGGAGTGATCACCAAGTCATCGGGCAGGTCACGCTTATAACCCAGGTCAGGCACGCCAAAAGCATAATACTGATAGTTCTGATTGGCATCAAAAGCAAAATAACCTGATTCTGAAATGCCCCAGGGAACTTCCTTCTCCTGTCCATAACTCACCTGCGCATCAAGCGCGGCATAACAACTGTCTGAAAGAAATGTCCCGATATAGTTTTTCGTGAACAGAGTCGGCATAAGATATTCGAACATGGTTCCGCTCCATGAGAGCAGAACCTGCTTGCCGTTCACTTTTGTCACCGGCCGCCCGAGATGCTGCCAATGACTGTGCGGCACATCGCCTTTGGCAATCGCGATCAGGCTGGCGATCCGCGCTTCAGACGCCAGCAGGTCATAATAACTTGGGTCGAGTCTTTCGGTGCTGGCGTTGTATCCAATATGGAACACCTGACGGCGCTCATCAAATAGAAAACGGAAATCCATCGCGGTCACAGCGGCATCTGCCTGGTCCGCCAGATCTTGAAAACCAATCAACAAAGGCGTCACTGTCACTTGCGCCTTTGAAAGATCAGCATCCAATTTTTGACACCATTCAATTGCAGTCTCATCCTGCAACTGTGCTTTAAAAAGATTCAATGCAATTTTGATGCGCTCATATACAGCGCCTGCTTCTCCCAACGTTGGCAATTCAACAGGCAGGCCGTCAGAAAAACCCTGCCGCGCAGGTGTTTGCGATACAGGCATACTTTCCAAATGACTGAGCCAGGGCGCGAATAAATCAAGACTGCGCCGCATATCCTGCAGGTGATGCTGCATCAGATCGAGATAGTGCTGCAAATCGCCCAGTGATTCGGATTTGAGATTCGGATGATTCTCAAGCAGTTCCATCAAACGATGCGCGACTCTTTCCCAGCCCTCGCCTGAGAGCCAGACGAGAGTCTTGATCCACGCTGACGGCTGGTTCTGGATAGCGCTGACGCGCTCGTAAATACTGGTCAATTCAACTTCAAAAGATTCAATCGAAGCGTGTGGATTGTTTTTCTCAATTGCCTGTAATACTTCCGCCAGTATATCCAGAATGACGAGTAGTCCCTGCCAGCGTTTATGATCCAACAGCGGAGCATCTGCCAGGGTAAGGCAACCCTGCTTGAGCGTGATAAGACACGCCGCCAGGTTTCCGCTGTCCACTGTGGAAATGTAACGGGGCGGCAGCGCCGTCAGTGTTTGTGAGTCGTACCAGTTTAAGAGATGACCGCGATAATGCTCCAGCTTATCCATGTTTTCAAAAGTCGATTGCAAACGAATCGCCAGCTCGGATAATCCCATGTAACCCAGATCATAAGCCGACAACGTGGATACCAACAACAAACCGATATTGGTCGGCGTGGTGTAATGCGCCACACTTCCGCGCGGTGATTCTTGAAAATGATCGGGCGGCAGCCAGTGGTCGTTAGGTCCGGCGAATTGCTCAAAGAATGCCCAGGTACGGCGCGCCAACCGCAGAACTTGTTTGCGCTGAGGCTCTGAAAGCGGAGTTGTGGTGTGTGTCACCGGCTGGCTGATGATGGTTGCGACTTGCGGCGCAAGAAGCCATACAATTAGAAATGGAAGCGCAATCCATAACGCGGTTGGATTGAAGATTGCAATCGTTATCCCCAGCAGGAAAGTGAAGACTAAAGACAAGATCATCTCCCGCCAGGTTTCGTAACGTGCGTTCGCTCCAAACGAGCGGGCTGTGTTCGCGGCCGTTGTCCATTGCAGTAGATTCTTGCGCGCAATGAGCAGGCGGGTCAGTGTTGTGGTGATGGCTCCCAGCATAAGCAATGCTTCGTAAGGAAGAAAAAGAACAGCAAGCCCCCAACGTGTAAGCGGAAGTTGGATTGATCTGAGAAGTTGTTTAAGCGGCAATCCATTTCGCAAGCTATGTCTTGCATCCTGAAAAGTTTGCGCCACGATGGGCATGGCAGAAGGCAGCAACACCAGCAGAGTCCAGACCAGGGGAGAGCCGGGCAGGAACAGCCAACCCGCAGCAAACAGGATCAACAATGTTGGCGGTAATAGACTGCGGCGCAGATTGTCGAATACTTTCCAGATATTGATAATTGATAAACGGTTGGGAGCCATCCCCTTTTCAGTATGAACAACTGGAAAGAGCCAGGGGAGCAACTGCCAATCGCCGCGAATCCAACGGCGTAATCGGCGGGCATATACCATATAACGCCACGGGTATTCTTCATATAAAGTAATATCCGTAACCAGCGCCGCGCGTCCGTAGATGCCTTCAAATAGATCATGGCTGAGCAAAGTGTTCTGGCGGACTTGTCCCGCCAGACTGCGCTCGAAAGCCGCGACATCATAAATCCCTTTGCCAACGTAACTGCCTTCGCCGAACAGATCCTGATACACATCCGACACGGCGAAGGAATACAAGTCAAACCCGGAGTTGCCTGCAAAGATCTGCGAAAAAAGCGAACGGTTCGCGCTGGTCGGCTTGATGGCAACGCGCGGTTGCAATACGGTATATCCCGCAATAACCGACTGTCCATCCGCAGCGAACTCAGCATGGTTAAGCGGATGCGCCAGCGTGGCGATCAGCCGATTGGCGCTGCCCTGCGGCAGGGACGTATCCGCATCAAGCGTGATCACATATTTAATGTCAGATAGTATGTCTGCATTCCCAACCTGAGTTGTGTAAGGAGTTTCGCCCAGGTTGAGCAGGAGGCGGTTGAAATCCGCAAGTTTGCCGCGCTTGCGCTCCCATCCCATCCAAACCCCTTCCGATGGATTCCATTGACGATGACGTTGGAATAAATAAAAGGGCAGTGCCTGGGCGTATTTTTTATTGAGGTTTTCAATGCCAACACTTGCTAACGCAAGCAGCTCTTCATCCTGCGGCATTTCCTCAGTGGGCGCATCACCGAAATCGGTCAGCAAAGCATAGGTCAGTTGCGGGTCGGGATTGGATAAATAATAAAGTTCCAATTCCTGCAGAAGGTGATTAAGTTCTTCGACGCTTTCCAACAGAGTTGGGACAACCACCATGGTGCGGTTGCCCAAAGGAATGCCTTCCGAAAAATCCATGCGCGGCAGGCTTTGCGGCTTGATGCGATGAGTCACATTCCAATGCACCAGTGTAATGGCGGCTTCCAACGCCAATCCAAGCCCAAGCATGCCAACAACAATTAGTTGTGCTGTTGATCCGCCTGAAAGTGCTGCGTAAGTGAGCAGCCCTAAAATGATGAGTAAAGAAACGACAGCAATGCCGCCCAGATAAGTGAAGGTGGGAAATGAAAGCAATTTATTTCGAACACGCGCGCTCATTCCGGGCTGATAGTTGATACTGTTTTCAAGCATATTTCGACCCGCATCCAAAAGATAAAAGCCGACATGTGCTTTTCGTAACTGCGATTTGTCTTCAACAAGATTGGCAAATTCAACTGCGGTCAGCGCGATCTGTTCTTCGCTCAAATTCGAGTGGCGCGCCAGTTCTTCGATCACGCTGCGATAATTATTGCGGGTGTCAAAATCCATATTCGCGTAAATCTTTGCGGGGTCATCCCGTAAAATCTGCTCCACCTGACTGGTCTGCTCGAAGATATCCTTCCAATCTGTGGCGGCGAGCAAGCGCAGGCTGAGAAAGCAGTTGGCGACAATGGTTTCGTTTTCCAAAATCGGCGAATCAGACTGGCTTGTAATATCCCCCAGACTTTTGGGCGCATCCATGCCGGTCAGTTCGGATGTGGCATGGACGAGCCGCTCCAAAATCCCAATGCGCAGCATGATCGGCAGTGCCCAAAGCTCCCCAATCGTCAGAGGCGTGACCAGTTGATAATCCACCACAAAAATAGCAGTTTGATTCAGATCAAGCTGGCATTGGCTGTATTCAATCCATTCACGGGCGAGTGAGAAAATACGTGAGTGCCCTTGAAGAGATGTCTCATTTAACTTTGGCAGTTGATCGAGAAAGCTGGCAGGCAAGTCCTCTTCAATGAGGCGCAAGTTCTGTTTGACAATATAAAAATTGTCCAGCATCCATTCGCCTGCGCGGGAAACTGGTATATCTTTTGCCGGCACCGATTTGAAAAGTGTATTGGCATTCTGCAGCGCCAGTTCCCAGCTTTTCAGATATTTCAACAAGTCCGTTTTATTAGACTGGGATGTCTCCTCAGATTTCCGCGCGGGAGTTGTGACCAGGCTATGCGTTTTTGCCAATTCGCGCGCAAATTCCTTCTGCCGGCTGCCGGCGTCTGGATTGACTGTTTCAAGTGGAATAACCTGCGGAGCGATCTGCATGGGTTATCGTTCTGCGCGTTCGCTTGATTGCGTGTCAACAGGTGGTGATTCCTGTTTGGCGGGCAGATCCTGCACGATCAAAAGCGGAACCCTGCCATACAGGATGAAGTTGTTAACCATGCTGCCATACGGCCATTGATGATTCCCCGAATACCCATGCGCACTTAACGCGACCATTTCGATGTTTTCCTGGTCTACGAGTTGATGTAACGCAACCGCCGCATTCTCACTGGTAAGGAGATGAGTTTTTATGGCAAGACCTTCCAGATACGAACGTGATTTCAACTGTTCAAGATAACGTTCCGCTTCCTCTTGATTTCGCGCAACAATGCGGTTGGAGAGATCAACATCTTCACGCGCCGGCGGCATTTGGCGCGCCATTTCCGGGGTCTGCACCACCTGCACAAGATGGACTTGAGACTTATGGAAATGAGCCAATTGTGTGACGATTGGCAAAACATTTTCCGCCCGTTGTGAACCATCCAACGGCACAAGGATGTGACGGTAAAATGGGGCTTCCAATAACGCTCCGTATTGATGCGCGCGGATAATGAGCAGGGAAGTTTGTGCGCTCAGGATGATCTTTTGCGTAACACTGCTGATGCCCCATTGCGTCAAGCCGTTCCGTCCATGACTGCTCAACACGATCAATTTCATTCCCTGATTTTGGGCGTATTCCGTGATTCCGTCAGCCACCAGGCCTTCCTGTACTGCCGTCCGTGTTCGAATATTTAATTTTTGGAAACGGGCATGTATCTTGTCCAGATAAAGAGCCGACCTTGTTTTATTGATCTGCCAGTTAACCAGATCAAACAATTGCGCAGATGTACCTGCCTGATTTTTTTCCAACATGCGAAGCAGTGTGATCTCCGCGTCAAACGGGCGGGCAATGGCAGCGACATGCGGCAAAACGCAATCAGCCAGTTGTGAGCCGTCCAATGGGACGAGAATAGTATCGAACATGGGTCATCCCTTCGATTCTTTTCTTTCATATTGCCAAATACATTTAGCTCAAGGTTTGAGATCCTTAAGCAGCAACGTTACGGCCAATATAGATAATGTGATTGGGGTATGGGAGGGGTCATCTCGCGCTTGCGAGTGAAATTACAGGGAGGCCGCGGAATGTTACTATACAAGGGTTTCGTAACGCACCTGGCAGAAATGATTCTTCCAACCGTAAGCGGTGTAGCTTACTAAAATTAGTATACTCCACTTTAATGTTGTTTTTGGAAGTTCTGATCTGTAAAAAGAATTGATGGCAACGATTGCAGTATATTCAAGTATGTTGACCTGCCCTGTTTCATTTCACAATTTCCTTCGCGGTTTGGATCAGCCTTTCGCGAACTGAATACCCGTCAAAGCCGATCTGCTCCATGCCGAGAATGACCGCGCCCGCAACAGGCGGACCATCGAGCCGAATCAATTTTGCTTTGGGCAAATGTTTCATCACAATCTCGCGCATCGGATTCGTAATGACTTCACCAGCCTCAAAGACACTGCCCGATTGAATAATTTCAACTTCATCGTTTTCCATTTCGATCTGACGCGCCACCGAAACAGCCAGCCAGCCAAGTTCTTCACCTGACCAACGCAAAATTTCGCGCGCGGCGTTATCGCCTTCGTTCGCGGCTTTTACAACTTCGAGCGTGAGAAATGGAAACAAATGATATTGCCCGTTGGATAATCCATCCATCAAATCCATTTCATCTTTTGCGCCCACAGCTTCGATAAAAATTTTCGTCAATGCTGTCGGCGGGATGCGTTTGATCCACGCGTAGTTGACCATTTGCAATCCGCGTTGGACGATCTCGGTCGCGCCGCCATATTCGCCGAACGCTGCTCCGTTGCCAACAATGCGCCCTTCCTTTCCGTTTTTATTTCGGCCTCTGCAATTGTTGGATGAGCCTGATGTAACATTCACGCCAATTCCACGTGTTGCGCCCGCAAGCAAACCATTGACACCATCGTTGACAACTTCCACAGGGCAGGATAATCGCAGGGTTGAGATCGCCTGCAAATGTGATTCTCCATCGGAAGGAAAATCGTATCCCGCTACGCCGAAGCCTGCTCCAGCGATATGGGCAGAATCCACGCCTGCCATTTCCCTTGCAGACTCAACCGACTCCTTCAAGACATTTTCCAAGCCATCATAACCAACAACTTGATGATTGCCGCCCCAGGCTTTGCCGAACCCAACACACGTGCCTGTTTCATCCGCAATGATTGCATGGGTTTTAGATGAACCTACATCAACTCCGAGAAAGTAACGCATCTACGCCTCACTGAAAAATTGCGGAAGCCATTGCTTGTTGGTTTCCAACATATCATCCATCACTTCCTGTACCTTGTCGGCGCTCGGTCCCAGCGGATTGGTTAGCAGCGCCTGAGTCATGGCATTCCTATCGCCATGCACCGCCGCTTCGACGGTCAGTAGTTCGTACCTCTTCACCTGAGAAATCAGCCCGAAGCACGAATCAGGCAACGGGTCGGCAGGAAGCGGATGAATCCCTTTTCCATCCACTTTGGCGGGCAATTCCAACACCCAATCCGCAGGCCAATCCTTCACGGCTCCATTATTGCGGACGTTGACAACATGTACCTGTCCCAGATCGTTATGATGCGAGTTGATAAGCTGGGTCGCCAGTGTGGAATAATACGCGCCGCCGCGCTTCATTAAATCCGCTGGCGGTTCGGCGAGAGCGGGGTCGGCATATTCACGCAGAAGATCCTTTTCAATTTCCATCACTGCCTCCGCGCGGGATGGCGGCCACTTTTTTTGTTCCGCAAATTTTTTATCGGTGTAATAAAAATATTGCAGATAATAATTGGGGATCATGCCCAACGTTTCAAGCGTGCGAATATCCCATTCAGGTTCTTTCTCCTTCATGATCTCAGCCACATAAGCCGGGAAGATATACGGCCACATCTCTTCGCCATCCACGGTAAAACCATAATGCCAGGTGAGATGGTTCAATCCAAGTGTTTTCAACTCGGCCCGATCCGATTCGATCTTCGCGCCTGTAATTTTTTCAAGCCCTTCGATGATTTTCATTTTGGCTGTGATGCCTACATTACACACCCCCACCGCAGGGATATCAGGCGCATAACGATTGAGAGCCTCAGTGACAAGACCCGCAGGATTGGTAAAGTTTGCCAGCAACGCATTGGGCGCAGCTTCACGAATATCCTTCGCGATACTCAAAATGACAGGGATCGTGCGCAAGGTTTTCGCCATGCCTCCAACGCCGGTTGTTTCCTGACCAATGAGTCCATGCCGCAAACCAAGGTATTCATCTCCGCGACGGGCGGGCATCATGCCAACACGCAGCTGCGTGGTCACATAGGAAGCGCCCGCAATCGCCTCACGCTGATTCATGCTCAGCACCACTTTGAACGGGTCGCCTTTCGCCTTGACCATGCGCTGGGCAAACCCGCCGACAATATCAAGCCGTTTCCTGTCAATGTCCATCAACCAGAGTTCTGTGATGGGCAAAGTTGATACCCTTGCCAGAAAGCCATTTACCAATTCAGGTGTATAGGTGGAGCCGCCGCCAATGACTGTGATTTTCATAATGTCTCCATTATAAAGACCATTGACGATGGATAACAGACCATGCAGCGATTGTTATCCTATTAAACTATAAACGCTGATTGCTTGAGTTTAGAGTTGGTTTTTTAGCCGCCAGCACAGGCTGTTATTGCCGCGAATTACGCGGATTTTCGTAACTACTTAGCCATGTCGTTGCGAGAAGGGCTCTTGCTCTTCCCGCCGAAGCAATCTCATGTGGCAAGCAGACTGCTTCGGCTAAGAACAAGAACGCCTCGCAGCGACATGATCGAAGATGTGGCTGGCGGCTGAGTAGTTACAGATTTTCACTGATTTTTTCTGATAATCCGCGTGAATTGGCGAAATTCGCGGCAAAGGTTTTTTGAACTCTAAACTCAAGTGATTATGAATGGATATATAATCACCGTATTTGATAAAGACATTACAATATCATCCAAAATTAATGGCAGGATATTTTTGTTGTAAGGACACCGATCATGTTTCAATCAGATTTGTTTAATTCATCAAAACAATTCTCCTCTCTCGATGATGTTCTCGATGCGATCAGGGGCATGAAAAATGACCCGCTTGCGAATACAGGCATGAACATTGTCATCAGCCGCGGGAATCCAAAAGCAAAATTACTAATTGTTGGCGAGGCTCCGGGGCCGCAGGAAAATATTCAAGGCAAACCGTTTGTGGGGCCGGCAGGACAATTGCTGGATAAAATTTTGCGGGCGGGAAACTTCGATCCTGAAAAGGATGTGTATATCACCAACTCGGTATTCCGTATGCCGCCAGGAGATGACGGTAAATCATTTCGAAAGCCCAACGATCAGGAGATCGAGTATTACCGCCCATTTGTATTTGAGATCATCCGCGTGATAAACCCTCACGTGATTTTGTTAACAGGAAACGTAGCCTGTCAATCCATCCTCAACAAAACGGGCATTACCACACTGCGCGGACAATGGATACTGAACAATGGATATTGGTTCATGCCGATCTTTCACCCCTCCTACTTGTTGAGAAATCCATCACGCGAGCCCGGCTCTCCCAAGTCTATGATGTGGAATGATGTTCGTGAAATCCGCAGGAAGTATGATGAACTGATTATGGGTGATACATCCGCTGGTTCATAATTGGAAAAGGCATTAGCAGCGATTACGAAGTTTTCAACTTTGTAATCGCAAAAAGCAAACTGAAAGTTCGTTGCAAGGCACCGGGTGTTATACTGCAAACATAAACAACATCCGATAAAGGCAAACCCGGCGAAAGCCGGCGACGCAAAGCCATGGGTCTAACGTCATTCCAATGACCACGACCGCCAGGCCGCCGAAGATCACGATCTATTTTCTAGTGATTATTTGGCCTGGCTTATTAAAAAGTCAGGCTTTTTTATTCGGGTGGCTGATCCATCTTCGAAACGTTTTGTTTCACTAACGCAGACCCGACCAGAATCGGATTTGCAAAAAAAGGAGAAAAGCCATGTTTCGTAATTTCAAATTTCTACTCGCAATTCTGGCCATTATCGTAGTTGCAGGCAGCGCTTATGCCTTTGCCGCCGCGAATACTGTTCCAGATACGAATGCTGGTTACGCTGCCTCCGTAGTCAGTGGTTACACAGTAACCAATATCGTATATGATCTGGATGCAACCGATCCGACGATCGTTGATGCCATCACTTTTGACATCGCTCCGACCAGTGGCAGTCAAAAGGCCGTTCTTGTAAAAGTACAAACTGTAACAGCCGGGTCATGGACAACATGCACTTTGGTTGACGGCACCCTTCCGCAAGTTGCAGCCACCTGTACATATGGGGCGCTGCCTCTTGCCAATGTGACTGCGCTGAATGTTCTTGCCAGCGGCGTTGCTGACCCGTAAACCTGCAAGCAATTTGTACGCAAACACATCGTAATAAGATTTATACTAAAGATAAGGCCTGGCCCCGCCAGGCCTTATCTTCAATAAACCCAATCAAGTTGTTATTACTCACATGAAAAAAATCGGGAGTGCCCCCGCTTTCGCCGTCAACTTCATAATGGTTATCAGCCTGATAGCCATGTGGATCGTTTTTGCGCCAACGCGGATCGGAGGGCGGGCATCCTACGTGATCATAAATGGCAATAGCATGGAACCGGGGTTTCATCGGGGCGACCTGGTTATTGTGCAAACAGCGTCAAAGTATGAAGTGGGAGATATTGTCACCTACAGTGACGCGAAAATGGGGGCGTACGTAATCCACCGCATTATTGAAACAAAACAAGACTACTTTATTCTAAAAGGCGACAACAACTCATGGATCGACGCATACCATCCCACAGGTAATGAGATCGTTGGCAAACTTTGGATACACATACCCAAGCTGGGCAAAACAATGGAATGGCTGCGCGTGCCCATTAACATGGCGCTCACGATAGGCATGTTCGGAGGTGTACTTATGGCAGGGAAAAAAGCACAACCAAATCAACACGGGAAACGAAATAACAAACCAGCCGGAAGATCCACAGGCTGGGTTGAGATGGCGCTCTACACTGTCGGCTTTCTAACTCTGGCATTTTTAGCTTTGTCCATTCTTTCCTTTAGCCGGCCGGTGATACGAACCGCTGACGATATTCAATATGATCAGACAGGCGTTTACTACTATTCCGCCACCGGCCCCTCCGGAATTTATGATACAGAAATATTACATTCCGGCGAACCGATCTTCCCAAAGCTGACCTGCTCCATCAACATTGGCTATTCCTATAATATAACGGGACCATTACAAGCGGTGTCGGGCACACAACAACTAAACGCACTGATAACCGATGAACAAAGCGGCTGGCAGCGTACCATTCCGCTAAAACCATCAACGGCCTTCAGCGGAAATTCCTATTCGACAACCGCACCCATTGACTTGTGTCAGATACAGGCGCTTGTAAACGCAGTGGAACAGGAAACCGGCTTCCGACCAAATACCTACACCCTGACGATCATATCTCAATTGGCGGTTGCCGCAAAAACCGAGGGACAGGATCTGTACGATTCTTTTGATTCAAAACTTATATTCAAATTCGATAAAGTACATTTTTATCTGGCCAACAATGGCAATGACGGAACCGACCCTTTGCAGTCATCCAAAAGCGGTTTACTTGCCAATTCAAACACACAGGAAAACACATTCAGCTTTTTGGGGTTTGACTTGAACGTTCTGGGCATCCGAATTCTGGGGATTGGGGGATTGATCCTGTCGCTCATCGGCCTGCTGATTTTGGGTTGGTATGTCTTTGACGTTGCTCAACGCAATCCTGAAACCCTGATCCGCATTAAATATGGCGCCCTTATCATGGATGTTTACGACCGCGGCTTTGAGAACATATCATCCGTGATCGAAGTGACCGCCATTGAAGATCTCGCAAAGTTGGCGGAGCGTCAGAACGCCATGATCCTACACATGACACGCGATTTTCTACATTATTATTTTGTGCAAAGCGATGGCACGACTTATCGCTACGTGAGCAGTGAAAACCACAACAGACAAACAAATCAGAAAGCAAGAAGTGAGATGCCACAAATTAATATCTTGCCGGGCGAGGTCAATCAGAGTTTGGAAAACTCAATAGTCCAGACCACAAAGAACGAGCCTTTGCAAACAAACCTGATCCCGAAAAAAGTCACGATTTCGTATGATGGACCGCTCCCGAATATCGAGACGGATGATTCAGAATAGAGTTAACCCCACCGAGGAATACGATGAGACCACGCAATATTTTTCAAATCATGGTATTTGGCTTGATCGCCTTGATCCTTGTCAGTGTGTTCACGGCCTTTGCGGCTGGGATCGACATTGCCCCCACAAAAATAGGGATTGAATCAATATCTGTCAGTGCGGAGGATATTAAGCCGCCCGCATGTTCAGCATTGTATTTGACTAATATTGTCAGAGGGACGGGAACGATCACAGGTACGAATGGCAATGATTTGATCCTGGGCAGCTCCGGGAATGACTCCATTGACGGAGGCGCTGGCGATGATTGTATGGAAGGCGGGGATGGCGACGATATTATCGAAGGCAACAGCGAAACAGACGTATGTTTGGGCGGAGCTGGAAACGATAGCTTTTCAAACTGTGAAACGGAACTTCAATAAACTGCGGCCTGATTCCATCTATAAACCTCTTGTATAAGTGAGAGCATTAGCCACAGAGAGCACAGAGCTTTTTGAGGAAAAGCACTTAAAACTCAGGGCTTTCTCTGTAACCTCCCCTGGCACTGCCCGCCACATCGGTATCGCTTCGCGACGCGATGCAAAGGGCAAGTGTGTGGCAAAAAGACTTTTGCAAGAGGTCAAATGTGATAATTGCACAGGCAGCCTGTTTTGGGATAAACTACAAGCGAAATTCGTAGTCACCCCATGACCCTTTCCCGTATCCTTCGAACCAAAGCAATTCCCCCGCCTCGCAACGCGCGAACGTTAGTGCGTCCACGCGTTAATCAGATATTGATGCAGGCGCTGGAACACCGTCTCACCATTTTGCAGGCAGAAGCTGGCTATGGCAAAAGCACCGCGCTGGCAGAACTATCAGCCGAGATTCAGCCTGTTATCTGGTATCAGGTCAACGAGGAGGATAATGATCCGCTGGTTTTCCTCTTGCAGTTATGCTATGCGCTCCAAAACTCCCTGCCTGAAATAACAAACTTACCCACATCATTTCTGGATGCATGGGACGGCACACAGGGACCATTGCCGTGGCGCGGTGTATTGGATCAGATCATCAACGCACTGGCGGATACAGCGTTACCGCCCACCTTGCTGGTTCTGGATGATGCCCATTTACTAACCAACGGCAATGAACTGCCGCAAATTCTGGATCGTTTGATCGGGCTTGCCCCTGTAAATTTCCATGTGTTGCTATCGGGCAGACCGACGATCACATTGCCAACACTCACCCGCTGGCGCTCAAAAGGCGAAGCGCTCCTGCTCGATCAATCTGTATTGACATTTACCGAAGGCGAGATTTCCTTGCTCTTTGGCTCTCAATATGGAATGGAGTTGACTGGCGACGAAATCGATTCGCTTTTGACCTACACTGAAGGCTGGGCGATCGGTCTTCAACTGATCTGGCAAAGCATCCGCTCGCAGTCGCCATTAACTCTTGAGTTCCCCATGCGCTGGCAGGCAGACTCACTTGAGATGTTGTTCGAAATGTTGGCGAGTGAAGTCTTTGGACGCCAGCCCGCCGATGTGCGCGAATTCCTGCTCATCACCGCCACCCTGCGGGATCTTATCCCAAACGTCTGCGATTCTTTGCGCTGGGCTTCAGGCAACCATGCCAATGATTCATCTTCCATGCTCGCGTATCTGCGGCGGCAGGATCTCTTCGTTGTGGAAACTTCCGAAGGATATTTGCGCTATCACCATATCTTCCATAATTTTTTACGACAGCAATCGCCAAATGAAAAACGCGATCTATGGAATCGCGATGCGGCCCAATATTTTATTTCACACAAAGATCCTGAATCAGCGATCTATCACCTGCTCGAAGCGAAGGCTTGGGATGAGGTCGCGGATTTGCTCGACACGTACGCATCCACGCTTCTTTCCACGGGACGGCTGGATACGCTTGCGACATACATTGACTCACTTCCATCATTGAGTCTGCACCAACATCCTGTCTTGATGTTCACGCTCGGTGAGCTTGCCCGTATGCACAGCCGTTTTGATGAAGCACAGGGATGGTACAAGCAAGCCGAAATGACATGGCGAACGCTCGGTCAACAGGATGGGATTGCGCGCGCCCTGCGCGGACAGGCGCGTGTGTATCTTGATACTGTAAATCCAAGTCAGGCGGAAAAATTACTTGAAGAAGCGATCCGTTTGAGCGATGGCTTTGAAGACCGCGAAGCGCAAGTCCGTCTGTTTGAATTACTTGCAGAAAACAAACTCAACTCAGGGCACGTAGATGAAGCGGAACGACTGCGTCAACGGGCGGAGAATTTGCGCGCCGAAGGTCCATCGAATGATCAGTTATGGTTCCGCGTCCTCCTGCGGACAGGCCGCCTCGAAGAAGCACGCCGCGGACTCGAAGAACTCGCTGAAACAGAAAACCGCGAACCCGTCCAAACTCCGCGTGCGCACCGCGAAACAAAATTATTATTATCATTGATCTACTCATTCATGGGCATGAGCAAGCACGCATATCAATCCGCGCTGGACGGCACACGCCGCGGCGACGAATTGAAATCTCCCTTTATCACCGCAGTTGGACATATGCGTCAGGGACATGCGCTCAACTTGAAAGCGAACGCCGAAGAAGACAATGCATCACTGGCATTGACCGAGTTTGAGAAAAGCATTGAGTTGAGCAAGTCTCTTGAAGTGTCACGCCTGTTGGTTGAAGCGGATTGGGGACTGTGCCGCACGTATGGGTATCGCGGCGATTTTCAGCGCGCACAACGCCACGCGCAGGAAGCCATTGATATTGCCGTCGAGGCAGGCGATGAATGGATCGCTTCACTGACTCGATTAACAATGGGCGCAAGCCTGATGATGGCGGCGCGCTACGAAGCCGCCGAAACATGGCTCAACCGCGCAGTGCTTGGTTTTGAAGAATGCAGCGATTCGTTCGGACGCAGTGCCGCGCGTCTCTGGCTGGCTTATGGTTATTTCAAGCAAAAGAAGTTTGAACGTGTCGCGCAAATATTACCCGACACGCTGTCAGTATGTCAGCAAAATGGGTATTACTTCTTCTTCACACGCCCGTCATTATTGGGGCCAAATGATGAAAGAATTTTTATTCCGCTTCTTTTACATGCCCGTCAAAACAACTGGGAGAACGGATTTATTGATAGGCTGTTGGAGATTCTCGGGCTGGCGAAAGTGCAGAGTCACCCCGGGTTTAGACTCTCCGTCGAAACGCTGGGCAACTTTCAGGTTAAGAGAGGAAGCGAGGTCATTCCTCCGAACGGCTGGCGGCGTGAGAAATCCCGTCAACTTTTTCAACTCCTCATCTCTTATCGCCAATCTCCGCTTGACCGCGATCAAATTTGTGAATACCTCTGGCCTGAAGCGGATATCGCCACCGCGCAGCGAAATTTCAAAATCACGTTGAACACACTTTATCAAGTGCTCGAACCTGACCGCGACTCTGGCAGCGACTCGGCTTTCATCGTACGCGACGGGACAACCTACACCCTGCGCCTCAACGCGGACCTGTGGCTTGATTCTGAACAATTTGCACGTGCCACCCGTGAGGGACTCAAAACCAATTCCGTGGCGCATTTGGAAACGGCGATAAATTTATATCGCGGAGAATATCTGCCCGACTCGTTGTATGAGACCTGGGCAGCCGAGGAACGCGAACAACTTTCAGCGCTGTTCCTTGAAGCTGCCGATAAACTCTGTGAGCTTTACATTCAAAATAAAAAATACACCGAAGCCATTGACCTGTGCCAGCGCGTGCTTGCAAAAGACAATTGCTGGGAGCGCGCCTATCGTCACCTGATGACTGCCTACAATTATTTGGGCGACCGCGGTCAATTGGCGCGGACATATCAGCGCTGTTTGCAGACTCTGAAGGACGAACTTGATGTTCCACCTTCGCAAGAAACGCAGGAATTGTATAAAAAGCTGATCCGCTCGTAAGCGGATTGCGGACTTCAGTCCGCTCTTCAAAATGCAGACTGAAGTCTGCTCTCCTTCTCCTCTCCATTAATATTTGTAACCCTCCTGTTACCGCCCTCTGATATTCTGTGCCAGATGGACGCTATTCCCACGCCCCTGATTTCATCCTTCATCATCCGTTTTGTGATGGAAGAAAAGCTCGCATATCACGGCTCGATCCGTCATATCCAGACCGCAGAAGAGATCAACTTCAACGAGTGGAAGGAAGCCGTGGAATTTATGCGCCGTTTTGTCCCACTCAAAAAAACTGATATGGACTGCGGACTTTAGTCCGCTACATTGCAGACTGAAGTCTGCGCTCCGTATTCATAAAACTAAAACACGGAAGGTATCATGCGCAACGTACAAATCCTCAGCACAGGAAGTTATGTTCCAGAACGAGTAGTCACCAACGCCGAAGTGGACGCACTCATGGGCGAATCCACGGGCGAGTGGCTTTTGGCGAATGTCGGTATCAAGGAACGCCGTTGGATGGCTCCTGACCAGGTAACCTCTGACCTCATTGTGGAAGCCTCGAAAAAAGCCCTCGAACGTGCAGGAATCACCTCAGCCGACCTTGACCTGATCATTGTCTCCACCGATACCCCCGATTACATTTCCCCCAGCACCTCCATCGTCGTGCAAAATAAACTCGGCGCAGACAAGGCTGGCTGTTACGATGTCAACTCCGCGTGCGCGGGTTGGGTCACAGCCGTGGATCAGGGTGCAAAATACCTGATGACCGAGCCGACTATGAAATACATCCTCGTGGCTGGCGGATACGGTATGAGCCGCTTCCTTGATTTCACAGATAAGAAAACCGCCAATCTTTTCGCGGATGGCGCGGGCGCAGTGGTTTTAGGCATTGGTGAAGAACAGGGTTTCCTCGCTTCAAATTTACTGGCTGTTGGCTCCTTTCACGACGCGCTGGGAATTTACACGGGCGGCACGTATCGTCCATGCACGCCTGAAAACATGGCGCAATTTGGCGGGCCCAAAGTGGAGTTCGTCAAGAAATTCCCCAAGACATTCAACACCGAATATTGGCCGAAACTTATGCAAGGCGCACTCGATAAAGCGGGTCTTGCCTTCGATGATGTTGACCAGTATTACTTCACCCAACTCAACGTCCGCACCATCGAAGTGATGATGGATTTGCTCAAGCAGCCCATCGAAAAAACTCACTGGGTGATGGACAAGTGGGGCTACACTGGTTCTCCGTGCGTCATCATGGCATTGGACGATGCGATCGCGCAGGGCAAAGGCCCCAAGCCAGGGGATGTGATCCTTTTCTGTGCCAGCGGCGGCGGGATTACGATGGCGTCATCTGTGTGGAAATGGACAAGATAGTGGGTAGTGAGAAGTGGACAGTGTGAAGTAAATAGCGTTTGGTGATCGAAAAATAAAAGGAGATGGCTATGACTGAAACCGTGAGAAGTTATCGTGAGTTGAAGGTTTGGCAAAAAGGGATTGAGTTGGTCAAGATGGTGTATGGATTAACTCAATCTTTTCCCAAGTCTGAAACTTATGGGCTTGCAAGTCAGATGCAAAGGGCAGCGGTCTCCATCCCTTCCAATATTGCGGAAGGGCAGGGACGACAACACACAGGCGAGTTTCGTCAATTCCTTCATATTGCGCTTGGCTCTGCCGCCGAATTGGACACACAACTTGTTGTTGCTCTTGAACTTGGTTATTCCACCTCTGAAAACGCCCAGCCAATCTTCGACCTGATTCTTGAAATCCGCAAAATGACCTACGCCCTCATCAACAAACTTCCTCGCTAATACTACCCACTATCCACCACCCACTTCCCACTACAAGGAGTGAATATGTATATCGGTGATTATCTTGCACGGCGCGAACTTTATTCTCCTGACAAACTTGCATTCATCGACGCGGGCAAATCTCCCGAATGGCGGCTGACCTTCCGTGATGCGAATCGCCGCGCCAACAAACTCGCCAATTGGTTGAAGTCGCAAGGTGTCCAAAAAGGTGATCGTGTCGCCATCCTCGGGCGTGACGGATACGAACATCTCGATCTCTTCTTTGCCTGTTCCAAGCTCGGCGCAATTCACACCGCGCTCAACTGGCGCTCGCATTGGCGGGAACTGCTTGAGATATTCAATTACACAAACCCCAAGATTCTCATTTTTTCAGATGACTTCAAAGCAGATGTCACAAATCTCGTCCCCCACTTTCCACTTACCACTTTACATTTAGACGGAAATGGAATTGACGGCAGCCTGCCTTTCGAACCGACTCTCCAATCCGCCTCTGACTCCGCCGTTACCTGTCCCAGTCTCGAAGCAGAAGATATCGCCGCCTTGATATTCACTGGCGGAACGACGGGTCTGCCCAAAGCCGCGGAAGTGTCTCATCGCATGATCGCGTGGAACACACTCAACACCGTCATCCACGATGTGACGCATAACGATGTCTATCTCAACGTCTTCCCCATGTTCCACACGGGCGGACTTTTCGTCTACACCTTGCCGCAAGTCATCTTTGGCGGGACGACGATTCTCATCCGCGCATTTGACCCTGCTCAAGTTTTGAATCTGCTCGAACGCGAGAAGGTCACCATCTTTGCGGCTGTGCCGACCATGTACCAAATGCTGACCACCGCGTCAAACTGGGACTCTGTGAATCTGTCCGCGCTGCGCTTTTGTACATCTGGTGGCGCACCGTTGCCTGTTCCGTTGGTGGAGAAATATACCGCTGAGAAAGGTATCCGCTTCAAGCAGGGCTTCGGCATGACGGAGTTCGGGCCTGGCATTTTTGCACTTGCACCCGAAGACGCCATCCGCAAGGCTGGCTCCATTGGTAGACCAAACTTTTTCGTCGACGCACAAATCGTCGATGAACAGAATCAGTTCCTCGGTCCGAATGAGGCGGGTGAATTGGTGCTCAAAGGTCCATCGTACAGCTCAGGCTATTTCAATAATCCAGAAGCCACAAAAGCTGCAGTCGATGAACGCGGATATTTCCACACGGGCGATGTCGCTCAATACGATGACGAAGATTATTTTTATATCGTCGACCGCAAGAAGGATATGTTCATTAGCGGTGGTGAGAATGTATATCCCGCCGAGATTGAAAAAGCGGTGTACCAACACCCAGCCGTCCACATGTGTGCTGTGATCGGCTTGCCCGATGCGAAGTGGGGCGAGGTTGGCAAGGCTTGTGTTGTGTTGAAACCAAATCAAAGCGCGACGGAGGGAGAGTTATTGAAATTTATGACAGAGAGATTGGCTAAATATAAAGTTCCAAAGTCAGTGAGTTTCATGGAAGCCCTGCCCATTTCGGCAGCAGGGAAAATACTCAAGCGCGAGTTGCGCGAAAAATTTATTCAACAAGGAGAATAATATGTCAACAGTTCCAACTTTATCAGGTATCACATCCAAGGTTGTTGATACCCCTCGCTTGAAAATGCACGCGCTCTTCAGCGGACCTGAAAACGGTAAGCCAGTTTTGTTCCTGCATGGCAACGCTTCTTCCGCAACTTATTGGGAAGAGATCATGCTCAAACTGCCCGCTGGCTTTCGCGGCATTGCACCTGACCTGCGCGGCTATGGCGACACAGAAGATAAATTGATCGACGCCACGCGCGGCATGGGCGATTGGATAGATGATCTGGTCGGCTTCCTCGATGCTCTCAAGATCGAAAAGACTCACGTTGTCGGCCATTCCATGGGCGGGACTGTTGTGTTCGGCTTGGTTGGTGCCATCAGCGGACGCGTTCTCAGTGGAACCGTTGTGAACCCTGGTTCGATGTACGGCTTCGGCGGCTCAAAGGATGTCAACGGCACGCCCTGCTACGATGACTTTGCAGGTTCAGGCGGCGGCGTTGTCAACCCCGATTTCCCCAAGTTGATGGCCTCTGGCGATCGCAGCTCTGACAATCCGCAGGCATCGCCGCGCGTGGTGATGAACGGTTTTTACTGGAAGCCGCCTTTTGTCCCTGCCCGTGAAGAAGATCTACTCACCTCGTTGATGACCGAAAAAGTCGGCGAACAAAAATACCCTGGTGACTTCGTTCCTTCAGGCAATTGGCCGAATGTTGCGCCTGGCAAATTTGGTCCCATCAATGCGCTTTCTCCCAAGTACGTTGGTGACAGCGTGGAAAAATTTGTCAGTGCAACCAGCAAACCTTCCATCCTTTGGGTACGAGGCGATTCAGACATGATCGTTTCGGATAACTCATTCTTCGATTTCGGCACCCTCGGCAAGTTGGGCTACGTCCCCGGCTGGCCTGGTGAGGAAGTCTATCCCCCTCAGCCGATGGTTGGACAAACCCGCAGCCTGCTCGAAAAATATGCAGCGCAGGGCGGCTCGTTTGAAGAAGTTGTCATCGCAGATACAGGTCACACTCCCTACGTTGAAAAACCAGAAGAGTTCATGGCAGCGCTTGGGAAAGTTCTAAAATAAGTGGGTGGTGGGTAGTGGACAGAAAAAAATCCTTACCCGCTACCCACTTCACACTATCCACCATCCACTATGAGGAGGCTTTATGCCTAAATCAAAACCCCTGTCGCGCGGAGTTGCAATTGTCGGCGCAGGTATGTCCAAGTTCGGGGCGTTTGCAGAAAAGAACAGCCGCGATCTTTTTGTCGAAGCATTCAAGGAAATGACGAAGTCCGTTGATAAGGGACTCGATCCATCAGCCATTGAATCGCTTTATGTCGGGAATTTCTCCAGTGACCAGTTCGAACATCAGGCGCACACCGCTCCACTGCTTGCGGACGCTGTTGGCCTGACGCCCATCCCTGCAACACGCGTGGAAGGTGCTTGTGCCTCAGGCGGACTTGCGATCCGTCAGGGCGTGATGGCAATCGCCTCAGGCATGTACGATGTCGTGCTCGTCGGCGGCGCGGAAAAGATGACTGCGCTCAACACCGCAGGCGTCACTGATGCGCTCGCCACAGCGGCAGATGTCCCGTTTGAAATTCCCGCTGGCTTCACCTTCCCTGGCTTTTATGCAGCCATGGCGTCCGCGTATATGCACCGCTACGGAATGAAGCCCGAACATCTCATGAACGTCGCGATTAAGAATCACGACAATGCTTCCCTGAATCCGTATGCCCAGTTTGGCGTCACCATTCAAAAGTGGATGGAAGGACGCGTCGCGGCTGCGATCAAGAAGGGCAAGCCCGCCCCAACATGGTCAACCATTTGGGATTTCCTCCACGACGAATCAGGCAACCCGACAGTTGCGTGGCCGCTTCGCCTGTTCGACTGCTCCCCCGTAACAGACGGCGCCGCCGCAGTGTTGCTCGTCGCCGAAGAACGCATGCACGAATTTACAGACCACCCCATTCATATCATCGGTTCGGGACAGGCCTCTGGCTCCGCCCTGCATGACCGCCCCGAATTGACCGCCATCCCCGCCGCGAAAACTGCCGCGACAAAAGCGTACGAGATGGCAGGCATAACCGCCAAAGACATCCGCATTGCTGAAGTGCATGATTGCTTCACCATCGCGGAAGTCATCGCTAGCGAAGATCTCGGTTTCTTTGCCCCAGGCGAAGGCTTCAAAGCCGCCGAAGACGGCGTGACCGCCCGTAACGGCGCGAAGCCTATCAACACCTCTGGCGGATTAAAAGCAAAAGGACATCCTGTCGGCGCTTCAGGCGTGGCACAGGCTGTCGAAGTGTTCAAGCAAATGCGAGGTCAGGCAGGCGAGCGACAGGTGGCAGGCGATGTCAACCTCGCGTTGACTCACAACGTCGGCGCGACAGGTTCCACCTGTGCTGTCCACGTCTATGAGCGTAGAAATTGAGGTTCTACCCTTTTGACCACTAAGGGAACAAAGGGCCACAAAGGAAAAAACCTTCGTGTACCTTAGTGACCCTTTGTGGTTAAGCTTTTTGGAAATATTGGAGAAGAATCATGAGCGAAGAAACCACCACGATCCGTCCGTTTTCAGCGGCGGCGTTTAATCAATACATTGCCGAACATAAATTGATGGCAACCCGCTGCACAAAATGCAGCAAAACCTATGCCCCTCCGCGCGCGATCTGCCCGAACTGCCACAGCGAAGAGATGGAATGGGTCGAGACCAGCGGCAAAGGAAAACTTGCTGGCTTCACGGTCATTTACACAGGACCGACCTTCATGTCGGAACAAGGCTTTGACCGAAAGAATCCATACATCTCTGGCATTGTCGAACTTGAAGAAGGCACGAGCATCAGCGCCCGCATTACTGGACTGGACGCATCCAAGCCAGCCGAGATCAAAATCGGCACACTCTTAAGCGTTGATTTCGTTGAATTTGGCGAAGGCGAAGCAAAAAAGACCTATTTGGCGTTCAAAGCATAGCTATGTCGTTGCGAGCGTTCTTCCCTGGCACCGCCCGCCAGGGCAGGTGTGCGAAGCAACCTCCTATTTTCCAGCGAGTAGTCTTTCCTTCTTAATCGGGGATTGCTTCGTCGGGAAGAGCACCCTCCTCGCAACGACATGCTGAAACTGTGTAACCCGCAGGTAACTGCGGGATGATAAAAAGACAACACGTGAATGGCGGATGGTGCTCATCGTTGCTTGCATCGGACTCGAACTATCCGCCGTCACTTTTCTTCAAGGAGAATACTCATGAGAATGAAAGATAAAGTAGTTCTTGTTACAGGCGGGGCGGCGGGAATTGGCAAGGCAACAGCTTTGCGTTTCGCCGAAGAAGGCGCCAAGGTTGTGATTTGTGATGTCAATGAAGTTGTTGGGCAGGAAACTCTCAAGCAACTCGGCGAAGGCGCCGCGTTCTACAAAGTCAATGTGACCAGCCGCGAAGATGTTCAAAAATGGGTGGATGATGTCGTTGCAAAATACGGCCGCATTGACGTCCTCGTCAGCAACGCAGGCGTTCTGCGTGATGGACAGTTGGTCAAGGTGAAGGAAGGCAATCTGGTTGGGCAAATGTCCGAACCTGATTTCGACCTCGTCATCTCCGTCAACTTGAAGGGCGTGTTCAATTGCGCTCAGGCAGTTGCACCTGTGATGATCAAACAGGGCGGCGGCGTAATTCTCAATGCCTCTTCTGTTGTCGGCCTCGACGCCAACTTCGGACAGACAAACTACGTAGCAACAAAATTCGGCGTGATCGGCATGACCAAAGTATGGGCGCGTGAACTCGGCAAGTTCAACATCCGCGTCAACGCTGTGGCTCCTGGCTTCACCGCCACTGAAATGGTCACCGCCATGCCCGAGAAGGTTTTGGACGGTATGAAGTCTCACACTCCGCTCGGTCGTTTGGGCGAACCGCGTGACATTGCCAACGCCTATCTCTTCCTCGCTTCGGATGACGCCTCCTTCATCACTGGCGAAGTCCTCCGCGTAGATGGCGGAATCGTTGTAGGAACATAAATTTCGGTTTCAAGTTCCATGTGTCAAGTTTCAGGTTCTCTGTGCTTGACACATGGTTTTTTTCTCTAAACATTCAACCTGTAACTTTCAACCTGAAACCTTCACCATGAATTCTGCCGATATCCTGACCAAACGAGCACTCCTGACGCCGAACCGCGAGGCAATGATCGAACTCGCAAGCGGAGTCCATTACACCTATGCGGACTTAAATCGGCGCGCCAACCGCGCCGCGAATTTTCTGCGCGAGAAATACGGCGTGGAAAAAGGTGACCGTGTTTCAATTCTGGCGCACAACAGCGTTGCCTATGTGGACTTGTTGTTTGGTTTGGCAAAACTCGGCGCGATCCTTGCTCCGCTCAATTGGCGGCTCACCTCGCGTGAGTTGACCTACATTGTCAATGACTGCCAGCCCAAGGTGTTGATCGTCGGCCCTGAATTCGTTTCGGTGTATGACGAGATGAAAGACTCCATCAAAGTGAAGCAGCTCATTTCGTTGGAAGGTGCAAATGTTTCAGGGGAAGCATATGAAAAATTGGCCGACCAGGCCCCAGCGGAAGAACCGAAGCGGCCCGTCATCTCAGGCGATGATGCCGTTTGCATCCTGTACACATCAGGCACAACAGGCCGCCCCAAAGGCGCAGTCCTCCCGCACAGACAGGTGGTGTGGAATTCCATCAACACCGTTGTGTCGTGGGGTTTGAACGAAAAAGATATTTCCCCGATCCTTACACCCATGTTCCATTCGGGCGGGTTGTTCGTTTTTCTTGCGCCGCTCTTTCATGTTGGCGGCAAACTTTTGCTTGGACGCACCTTCGACCCCGACGCTTCGTTGAAATTGATCGTCGAAGAAAAATGCACAGTCATTCTTGGCGTACCGACTCTCTTCCAAGTGTGGATGAATTCACCGCAATTCGAAAACGCAGATTTCAGCCACGTCCGCTTTTTCATCAGCGGCGGCGCACCATGTCCGCCATCCTTGATACAAGCGTGGAGTGAGAAGAAGGGCGTTGTCATGCGCCAAGGCTACGGTCTGACCGAGGTCGGCGTGAATTGCTTCTCGATGACTGATGAAGACGCACTGCGAAAACTTGGCTCGGTTGGCAAACCCATCTTCCATAGCGAGATGCGTTTGGTGGATGCGGATTGTAATGATGTGCCCGTCGGCTCGACCGGCGAACTCATCATCAAAGGCGATCACGTTTGCGCAGGCTATTGGAATAACACAGATGCGACCACGCAATCATTGCGCGATGGCTGGTTCCACACAGGCGACATGGCGCGCATGGATGAAGAAGGTTACTTCTATATTGCAGGCCGTTTCAAAGACATGATTATCAGCGGCGGAGAAAATGTGTACGCCGCCGAAGTGGAAGCGCTCTTCCGCGAACATCCCGCCGTTGCCGATGCTGCACTGATCGGCGAGCCTGATGACAAATGGGGTGAGATCGGCGTGATGATCGTGGCTTGCAAACCGAATCAAACCGTGAGCGCAGATGAGTTGTTGAAATTCTGTGCGGGACGTTTGGCGAAGTACAAGCTCCCGAAGAGAATTGAGTTTGTAGATACCCTGCCGTATTCACCGTATGGGAAGGTGATTAAGGCTGAATTGATAAAACAGTGGGTGGTGGGTAGTTGATGGTGGGTGGTTTTTCTAACCACTACACACTTCCCACTTTCCACTACCCACTTGAGACCTTATGTCGAAAATTAAAACAAACAACATCGAACTCTATTACGAAACCCACGGTGGCGCGGGACAGCCGCTTGTGTTGATCTCGGGTCTTGGCTATCCACTTTGGCAATGGCACAAGATGGTTCCGTTTTTGGCGGAGCATTTTCAAGTGATCACTTTTGATAATCGCGGCGTTGGTCAAAGCGACAAACCCGCAGGCCCATACACCGCTCAAATGTTGGCAGCAGATACAGCAGGTTTGCTCGATGCGCTTGGAATTGAAAAAGCAATCATCGCGGGTCATTCGATGGGCGGATTTATTGCTCAGGCCATGTCGCTTGATTTTCCGCAGAAGGTGAAGAAACTGATTCTGTGTTCGACCAACTTTGGCGGGCCGCACCATGTACCCGTCACGGCTGAGGCGATGAAAGTCCTGACCGATGTGACGAGCGACGCGCTGACCCGTCTCAAAAACGGATTGGCCGTCAGCACCGCTCCAGGCTGGGCGGAAAAGAATCCAGAGATGATCGAAGAGTGGATTCAATGGCGCGTGGCAAACCCGATTGACCCTGTACCCTATCAAGCACAGCTTGCGATTGGGCTGGGATTGATGACCGAAGCTGCCGCATTTGAAAATAAACTTGAGCGCCTCAACGTTCCGACCCTGATCCTGTTCGGCGCACATGACAAAGTGGTGCCACCTGCGAATGCTTCTCTTTTAGCGGGGAAGATCGCGGGCAGCAAAGTAGTGATATTCCCCGACGCGGGGCATTTCTTCCCAATCGAAATTGCGGAAGCCGCCTCGCGCGCTATTGTTGAATTTTCAAAATAGGAGGTGATGTCTAAAAGCATTACGGATCGTTGTTTCTGAAAGTTATCAAACAAACATATAGAGGAGAAAATAATGAAAGTCTTTCGCACATTAGCTTTTGCACTGGTCGCCATGTCCCTGATTTTGGCCGCCTGTGCCCCCGCCACTGCCGCACCCACCGAAGCCCCTGTTGTTGAAACCGAGGCTCCTGTCGTCGCCACCGAAGCACCCGTTGCAACCGAAGCTCCCGCGGCTGGTTTGACCTGCGCCGAGCCGATCAAAGTTGGTCTGATTAGCGATGGTTCCGGCCCGCTCGCCATTTACGGCGCGCACATTTTCCGCTCTTTCATGCTCGGCATGGAATATGCGACAGGCGCCGCTGGTTCTGCTGGCGACAAATTTGACCTGACCCAGACCCAGGAAAATGTTTTCAAGATCGATGACTGCGAAATCATTGTGTACGTCCGCGATGATGGCAGCAATGCCGAAAACACCGCCACCGTTGCCCGTGAACTGATTGACGTTCAGAAGGTCAACATTTTGGTTGGTACGGTTTCCTCGGGCGCAACCGCCACCTTGCAGGGTATTGCCCTCGAAAGCAAGGTCCCGCTGATCGTGGGTCCCGCCGCCGCCAATGACATCACTGGCGTCAATTTCAACGAATACACCTTCCGCGTCAGCCGCAACAACTATCAGGATGCGATGAACGAATGTGTTGCTCTTACCCAGCAATACAAGACTTTCGTCCAGATCGCCCCTGACTATGCGTTTGGACAGGGTTCCGCCGCCGCCTTCCGCGATGCCTGCTCCCTCGAAGGCGCTGAATTCGTCGCTGACGATATCTTCGCCCCGTTGGACACCACCGACTTCACTCCCTACATGGAGCAGATCGCTGGTTCCGGCGCAGAAGCGTACATCGTCACCTGGGCTGGCTCAGGCTTCGTATCCCTGGTGCAGGCTGCCAAGGATCAGGGCGTAACCGAATCCATGGCTCTCGGCGCTACCTTCATTGACAACGTGCTCATGCCCACTTTCTTCGCGAACGCTGTCGGCACCACCGCGGGCATTCTGTATCACTACAGCGCCCCGCAGAACGCCGCCAATGATTTCCTCAAGGAACAGGACAAGGCCCGCTATGGTGTTATGCCTGACCTGTTTGACGCCGATGGCATGAACGCCGCCATCCTCGTTGTGGAAGCCATCAAGGCAACCAACGGCGATGTCAATGGTGACGCACTCAAGACCGCCATGGAAGGAATTTCCTTCGAAGGCCCCAAGGGCACAGTCACCATCCGCCCCGAAGATCATGTCGCAATTCAGGACATGTACATTATGAAGCTCGTCAGCGTGACCGAAGCGGATGCCAACTTCTACGAATATGTAGACACCACCCGCCCCGAACCTCCTTGTCTTCTCCCCGAAGCTCTCAAGGATCGCTGCGGCGCTTTGCCCTACGGCAACCTGAGCGGAAATTAATTCCGTAATACAATGAGTCCCTAAAGGTTTCAAAAACCTTTAGGGACTTCTCCGCTTTTACTACCCACTACTCACCACCTACTATCCACTATTTCTGGAAGGTGCCATGACCACCGAAATTATTCTTGAAACCCAAAATATCCGCAAACAATTCGGCGGGCTCGTCGCTGTGGACAACGTCAGTATCAAAGTCCGCAAGAACTCATTACACGCCATCATTGGCCCGAATGGCGCGGGCAAGACAACATTTTTTAATTTACTCAGCGGCAACCTCGAACCCACCAGCGGAAAAGTCATCTACAAGGGACAGGACATCACGCACCAGCCCGTCCACCGCACGATCCATTTCGGAATCGGGCGTTCCTTCCAGATCACGAACATCTTCCCCAATCTCACAGTCTTTGAAAATATCCGCCTCGCCTCGCAGGCACTTGGAAGTGACAACTTCAAGTTCTGGCAGGCTTCTTCACATTTCAAGAAATATGAAGAACGCACATGGAATGTCATCGAACGAGTCGGCTTAAAGGAACGTGCTCAAACTTTTGCGCGCACACTTCCACATGGCGACCAGCGCAAGCTGGAACTCGGTATGATCCTCGCGCCCGACCCCGAAGTCCTTTTATTGGATGAGCCCACGGCAGGCATGGCTTCGGAACAAGTGCCCGAATTGATCGCCTTGATTCAGGGTATCCAAAAAGAAGGCAACAAAACCGTCATGCTCGTGGAACACAACATGAACGTGGTCATGAGCGTTTCAGACGCGATCACCGTCATGCACCAGGGCATGGTTCTGGCGGAAGGAACACCCGCCGAGATCGCCGCCAATAAAGAAGTACAAACCGCTTATCTTGGCGGGCTGTATGAATTGAATGTGTAAGAAAAGTGGGAAGTGGACAGTGGACGGTGGACAGTAAAAAAAAACACCCTCCACTAATCACTATCCACTATCCACCACCCACTGCTCTTGAGGTCTCATGGAATACATCCTCGACGTACAAAACATCCACACCTTCATCGGTCAATATCACATTTTGCAGGGCGTAAATGTGCGCGTGCTCAAGGGCTCCATCACAGCCTTGCTCGGGCGCAATGGCGCAGGCAAAACCACCACACTTAAATCCATTCTCGGATTAACGCCGCCGCGTGAAGGCAAAGTTATCTATGAAGGAAAGGAAGTGCAGGGTATGCGTTCTTTCGACATCGCCAGCAAAGGCATTGGCTTTGTCCCTGAACACCGCGCCATCTTCCGCGACCTGACCGTGGAGGAAAACCTCAAGATCGCGGAACGTGTCAAAGGTGACTACCTTCGCAAGCGGGATTTTATCTTCGACCTCTTCCCCGACCTCAAACGACTGATCACATTGCCTGGCACAAGCCTTTCAGGCGGGCAGCAGCAAATGCTCGCCATTGCCCGCTCTTTCGTTGCCGACAACCACCTCCTTTTGATCGATGAACCCAGCGAAGGTCTTGCGCCTGTCATCATCGAAAGCATGATGTCCGTCATTCGTGAACTTTCCAAAGATTCCACCATTGTGCTGGTTGAACAAAACTTCCTCGTTGCGAGTCGACTCGCTGAATATTACGTCATCATCGAAGAAGGGCGCTCCGTGCAGGAAGGCAGCATGAAAGACCTCGCCAATGACAAAGCCGCCATCCATCGCTTTTTGGGAGCCGCATAACATGAATACATTCCTCCGCAAAAACACAGTGCTCCTTATCACACTCGCCATCATCACCGCGCTCTTCATTGCCGCCGCACAAGGCATGGAAAAGAAAGACTTCGTCATCACCCTCTTGCGCGGTCTTGCAGTCGGCTCCATTACATTCCTCGTCGCGTCAGGCTTCTCGCTTATCTTCGGCCTGCTCGATGTGCTTAACCTCGCGCACGGCACGCTCTTCATGATCGGTGCCTACATCGGTTGGACTGTCTTTGTCCGCCCCGATACATTTGTGGATTTACTAACTCCGTTCGCGCTGATATTAAGTGGATTCGCTCTCGCAGATGTGTACCCGCTTCTCGCTACCCGAATCAGGCTCGGCTTAACTACGAAGCGGATTCTCCCCTGGGCATTGATCCTCGTCTCCATCCTCATCTTCAGCTTTATCCTGCCCCAATATCCCATCTCCATCTGGGATGTTGAAAACTACGGACAGAGCCCCGTCACCTATTCGTTCATGGCAAATTCTGGCACGCGCCTGCCCGCACCCATTGCGGCCTTTACTGAAATTTCGGCGCCGCTCGCATTGATCGGATTGGTGCTTGCCAGCATGATCGGCGCATTTGGGCTTTCACTATTCAACAGTGAAACGCAGCAACAGTTCAAATTGACTTGGAAAAATTTTGCTGCCTTCGCAATTCTTTTGATCGTTGCATTACTCACGCTTATCTTCAACGAATCACTTACCGCCGCGTTGACAGGACTCAGCTCAAACTGGCTCTTCCTGATCGCGATTGCGGTTGCCACATTAAGCGGCGCTGGTCTGGGCGCGCTGATCGAATCGACATTGATCCGTCCGCTGTACATCCGCCCGATCTATCAACTCATGCTCACCCTCGGCATGAGCGCCATCGGCATTGAAATTGTCCGCTCGGTTTGGGGGCGGCCCGAATTCGTAATGCCAAAGCCAGCATTCTTCAACGGCACTGGCGGAGTTTGCCCCGCCACAAATTTTGCAGATTGGTGGGCAAACAATTGCTCCACAATATTATTGCTAGATGGACGTGTGCGCGTGTATAACGAGATTTTCATTCCGATCATTGGCGTGATTGTCTTGATCTCGATCTGGATGTTACTGCAACGCACGCGGCTTGGCATGGTTATCCGCGCAGGTGTGCAGGATCGTGAAATGGTCGAAGCGTTGGGCATCAACGTGCGCCGCGTCTTCACCATGGTCTTCGGCCTCGGCGTGGGACTCGCCGCCCTCGGTGGCATTCTCGCCGCACCCTCCATGGGACTTTCCAACGCAATGGGTGAAAGTCTCTTCCTCAACGCGCTCATCGCCCTCGCCATCGGCGGCCTGACGAATTATCCAGGTGCAGCGCTTGGTTCTGTGCTGGTCGGACTCATTCAACAGTTCATCATCAAGTACGGGCAGATCGGCATCGCCATCCCATTCACAGACATCATCTTCAAACCCACACCGCCGCTCGTGCCTGCATCCACTGTATTGTTGATGGTTATCATTTTGCTCATTCTCCCGAATGGCTTGCTCGGCAAAAAGGAATAAGGACGGATATGAAAAAATTTCTTTTATCCAACCGCGCATCACTCTTTACGCTTCTCGCGCTCATTCTTCTGCCGTTCATCGTCGGCCTGATGGATGGTGAATCTCCAATGGCTGTGTTCGCAAATGAAAGCGGCAACGCAAAATTTGCACAGGGACTCGCGATTGAGATTTTTATCCTCGCGCTCTACGCCTTGAGCTTTGACCTGATCTTCGGTATTACAGGCATGTTATCCTTCGGTCACTCCATGTTCTTCGGCGTCGGCGCATACCTGACGGGCATTTCCCTCAAGACATTGGGACTATCTCTTCCCGCCACGCTTGGGCTGGTTTTTATCGCAGCCATCGTGCAGGCGATTCTGTTCGGGCTTGTTCTGCCGCGCGTCAAAGGGATCACCTTTGCCTTGGTCACACTTGGCTTGGGATCGGTCTTCCATATTGTGGTCATGTCCAGTGAACTCGGTCCATACACAGGCGCGGATGTCGGCCTGCAAGGCGTGATCGCACCCGCATTCATCAGTCCCGCCAATGAACGCATCCGTTTTTACTTCATAGCGTTGAGTATATTGATTCTGGTTTACCTGTTGTACAAACGTTTCGTCGACTCCCCCACGGGACGGGTCTGCATCGCCATCCGCGAGAACGAAGGCCGCGCCCGCATGTTGGGATACAACACCTTCTACTTCAAACTCGCCGCGCTCACCCTCTCATCATTGACCGCCGCTTTGGCTGGCTTCATGCACACGCTTTATCAACCCATTGTCAGCCCGAATGTTGCCAGCATGGGGTTCACCGTCACAGCCCTGCTCATCATTCTCATTGGCGGCGTAGGCACGCTCAACGGCGCATTGGTTGGCGCTGTAGTCTATCGTCTGCTGGATTTTGGACTGCGCCGTTACATCGGTGAAAGCGCCAGTTTCATCAGCGGAGCGGTGTACGTGCTCTTTGTCTTGTTCATCCCATTTGGTATTGTCGGAACATGGAGAGCGAAATCCTTCCAGATCAATCAAGGCTGGCAGCGACTGCGAAAATTGTTCGGCTAACTTTCCACCATAAAATTTTCATCCGCAGGTTGAGTAGAGAATTACCTATTCAACCTGCGGATTGTTTTAATAAACTCACTTTATGCAAAACTATAAAGTTAAGGCGACTTCAAAATCTTTCCAGCCGCATCGGACTTAAACTGATAGCTGGTTGCTGTCCATTGACCAGTTCAGCCACAACTTGACCAGTCCCCGGCCCAAGCGATAATCCCAGCATGGCGTGGCCCGTGGCTAAGATCAAATTATTATGCTTTAGAGAACGTCCAATGATCGGCATCCCATCAGGCGTGGTGGGACGTAATCCCGCCCAGGTTTCTTTCACATCCAGTTTTTCATCTAAACGCAAATACTCACGCGCAGAATTTTCGATTCTTTGAATCCAAACAGGATTCGGTTCCATACTGTAATTGCCAACTTCGAGTCGACCTGTGAAGCGCAGAACACCATCCAACGGCGAAACCGCGATTCTTCTTTCACCGAGAATCAATGCATGGCTCGGCATCTGCTTGGTTGCAGACATGGTCATGCTGTATCCACGCGCAGGCTGGATGGGAATGTTCAGTTTCAAATCCCGCGCCACAGCTGGAGTCAACGCACCCGCAGCAAGAATAATTTGTTCGGCTTCAAAATCTCCTGTGCTGGTTTTTACTTTCGAAATCTTTCCATTCGCCGTTTCAAATCCCGTAACAGGTGTGTTCTCCAACATCTCCGCCCCCATCGCGCGAACGCGGTCACTGAGCAGTTTGAGAAACACCGCAGGGTTGAGATGCGCATCCCCTTTGAAATGCACACCGCCGATAACATCATCCAATGCGGCAGGTTCCACTTCATGTATCTTCGCCTTGTCATACACGCTGACAGGGATTCCATGCTTTTGCATGAATTTGCCTTCGTGCTGTCCATCGTGAAAGGCTTTTTCAGTTTTGTATAAAAACAGCAAACCCTTTTCCTGATACGAGCAATCAAACTTTTCTTCGGCAACGATCTGCGCAAAATTCCTCGCGCTCAACTGACCGAGATCATTCAATGGTTTGATACTACGCTGCACATTCGCTTCATTACAAGCCAACACAAACTTCAACAGCCATGAAAGATAATTCGGGTCGAGGCTGACCTTCATCCCAAAGGGACTATGCACGGGGTCAAGCATCCACTTAAGGGCGGAGGTCACCACCCCCGGTGCCGCCAGCGGAATGATATGACTCGGCACGATATGCCCCGCGTTACCCGAACCGCTGCCCTTGCCGATTTCTTTGGCATCCAGCAGGGTCACTTTTCTTCCAGATTTCAAAAGGTAGTACGCGCAGCTTAAGCCTACGGGTCCGCCGCCGATGATGATGAGGATATCTGATTTTGTTATCATTTATTTACTCTCGTTGCATATGGTGGTCGAGTAGTCCCGCGTGATTTTCGCGGGACATATCGAGACTACACCTTTGAATTTCAAATATACCTATCATTGCTGGTTTCGATACGACGGCGGAAGAACGCCGCCATCTAGTCAACCAGCGGGGATGGAATTTATTGAATTCCACTTCCAAACGGATCGCGCTCATCCACCAAAATCGTCCCCTCGGACATCACCCATGCTTCGCCTGTAATGGTCGGGATGATCTTGTCACCATCCAATTGCACGCTGCCTTCGAAGATGCTGCCGACAACGCTTTGTTGTTTCCACGTTTGACCAACTTGCAAGTTTCCATCGCCGTATAAGCAGGCGAGTTTTGCGCTCGTGCCCGTACCACAAGGCGAACGGTCGTAGGCTTTGCCTGGGCAGAGGACAAAACTTTTGCTATCGGCATCGGGTGTGGATGCGAATAACTCAACATGGTCAACTTCCGCGCCGTTTGCACCAGTGATTCCATTAGCGGTGAACTGCTCGCGGACTCGCCACGAGAAATCGGTCAGCGCTTCGAGGTTTTGCATACTGACTTCAAGTCCGTGGTCGTGGCAGAGGAAGAACCAGTTTCCGCCCCATGCCACGTCGCCGTGGATGGTTTTGCCATCGACTGTGACAGGGATGTGAGTCAAGTGGCGGTAAGCGGGGATGTTTTTAACGGAGACCCTATTCGGATACATGTCGTTGCGAGGGCGATGCACTTCGCCCGAAGCAATCTCCTCAACGTTGCGCGAGATTGCTTCGTCGGGCTGAAGCCCTCCTCGCAATGACGAGGGATGCAAAGTTGCTTCCACCACCCCAACAGGAGTTTCCACTCGAATAACGCCAGGTTGGACTTTGCCTAGATATGCCAGCGATGCAATTAAGCCAATGGTGCCATGTCCGCACATGCCGAGGTAGCCGACGTTGTTGAAGTAGATGACGCCGAACTGACAGGTCGGGTCGGCGGGCGGGACGAGGTATGCGCCGACGAGGACATCCGAGCCGCGGGGTTCGTTGAGGACTGTGGTGCGGAAGTCGTCATGGTCTTTTTTCAGCGTGGATAATTTGTCAACAACGGAACCAGTTCCGAGGTTGAAGGGAAGCGAGGTGATGAGGCGGGTAGGCTCTCCGCCGGTGTGTGAGTCCAAAAAGGGGATACGTTTCATCATGTCATTATCCTACTCGGTGGTTGAGTAGAGCGAGTGTTCGTCTCGCCCGTATCGAAACCACCAGTGAAAGAAAAATACTTCATTGACAGGTGGTTTCGATACGCCACTCGCTATCGCTCGTGGCTACTCAACCACCGGGTATGTATTAAAGTAAAGTTTTGAATATCTTCTCAAATTCCGCTCGGTCTTCAGCGGACAGGGGCAGCAGCGGCTGGCGTGGATTTCCAACAGGGATGCCGCGTAGTTCACATCCCACTTTGACCTTTTGAGTGTAACCGCCGCTTTCCATGTTGCGGAGCAGGGGCAGGAGTTTGTCCATGTGTTTGCGGGCTGCCACGAAGTCGTTGGCGAGCGCGGCTTCGAGGACGTTGTGATGTTCGAGCGGAGCGCAGGAGGCGGCGCCGCCGATCCATGAGGTGGTGCCCCACAGGAAGTAGTCAAGCGCCTGATCGTCAGAACCGCAGATCATTTGATAGCGGTCGCCGTAGCGCAGATGCATTTCATAAACACGGGACATGTCGCCGCTGGCTTCCTTGATGCCGATGATGTGATCGTATTTGGTCAGACCGTCCATCACTTCGTAGCTGACTTCGGTGCCCGCGCGCCAGGGGAAGTTGTAAAGCACGATGGGGATTTTGACAGCTTTGGCGACGGCTTCGTAATGCGCGAGCAGTTCGCGTTGGTTGGGACGTGAATACGGCGGGACAGCAACCATGAGCGCGTCGTAGCCCATGCCCTCGGCGATCTGCGAGTAGCGGACGACATCACGCGTGGCGCCAGAGTTGGTGCCTGCAATCAGCGTGACCCGCCCGTTGACTTTCTCTTTGACGAATTTGAAAATATCCAGCCGTTCGGCTTCGGTGAAAGCGTAGACTTCGCCTGTGGTTCCGCCTGGGACGAGTCCCGCGATCTTGTTGGCAATCAGGTATTCGATGAGTTGTTCGAGGACGGGGTAGTTGATGCTTTCGTCCGCGTTGAAGGGGGTGACGATGGGGGCGTAAATTCCTTTGAGTTGCATGGGAGGCTCCAGTTGATAAGTGTGGGGGTGCGTCGCACCAGACTAACGGGGAGAGTTTACCAGATGAGATTCTCCTGCTCGACAGATAAATCCTACCCGTGTGGTGCGACGCACTACGGGCGTGTTGAAAGTTTACTTCGCTCAGTGGATGTGGGCAAGAGATTAAACGAACCGTCCACGAATATAACCACGAATTCACGAATGAGAGTCGGCTATTCGAGTATTCGTGACCCATTCGTGGATGGTTACTTCCCCCAATGGAAGTGGACAAGGGAAAAATGGTATTTAAAACCGTCCACGAATATAACCCCGAATTTACGAATGAGAGTCTGCAATTCGAGAATTCGTGATCCATTCGTGGATGGACTTCCCCCAGTGGAAGTGGGCAAGATGTTATTTGGGGAGAGGTGGGGCAAGGCATACGCGAAAACCAAAACTCCCGCCCGTGGCATCTGGAAGGTTCCGATAACGCATTGTGCATCGCAGATAAAAAACTTCACTACGATACGACCCACCGCGCAAAACGCACATATTTTTCCCCCCTTCATCTTCTCTCCCGTCATTTACACTGTAAGGATAAGATTTATAGGCACTATGTGTCCACTCCCAGACATTTCCTGCCATGTCTGCGCATCCAAATGGCGAATCTCCGTGCGGCGAATATAAACCAACAGGCGTAGTATCGCCTGTTCTGCTCTCGTCTGAGTTACATTTGTTTTTGTCGAATTCGTTTCCCCATGGGTATTCTCGCCCATCTGTCCCGCGCGCAACTTTTTCCCATTCAGCTTCGGTGGGCAGGCGCAAGACTAAACCAGAAGGCAGTTTGGCTTTGAGAAAGTTGTTCAGCCACTGACAATACTCCATTGCATCTGTCCATTTAATTTGCACAACGGGATGATCTTTTTTCTTCTCCAAACCGTCAATGGGGTGTTTGATCCCTTTCGCCTTTGCAAAGGCATTGTAAAGTTCATTAGTGACTGGATAACGAGCCATCCAATAATCATAAAGAATGTCAACTGTGTGTTGGGGGGTTTCGTTTGCGTCGCCATTTCCACTTCCCATCAGGAATTTACCCGCAGGCATGCGCATAAATTCTATACCGTTGGAGAGAGTGACTTTATCTAAAGGAGGCCAGCTTGTAATCGGTGGAAAAGAATTTTTGGCAGTTTCTTCTTGTTTCGAAAATGGTGTTTCAATAATAGACTTCTCTTCTTGAATAGGTTTTTCTTTCGCTTCTTTTGTGTTTTGTGCGGATGTTTCAAGTTTTAAATCGAGCGAATCAGCTCGTCTTTTCAAACTGACCAATAATCTTTCCAGTGCGCGCTCACGCTGACCTTCAAAATAATCTGCATACTGCCAAGCGCGCAATCTACGTGGCGGCTCACATTCTTCCAATCGCACCGGGATAATATATAAAGTGCCTTCGGGCTTGTAATCGGCAAAGTCCAACACAATTCTTAGTTCGCGTTGAACATAGCCTTCTTTGGTAATTGAGCCTTTGGTTAGGCAAACAATGATCGCGTCGGCGGTTTCAACGGCCTTTTCGATCTCCATGTTCCAGTCCTGCCCTGGATAGAGTTCTTCTTCGTCCAGCCAGGGTTGAATCCACGACTCGGAGCGGAGTTTTTGGTACAACTCACGCACGGCGGGTTTGTCATTGCTGGAGTGACAAAGAAAAACTCGAAGAGGACGATCCGTAGTATTTTGAGATTCATATGGCATAAGTTACTTTCCCATACGAATTATAAGGTATGCACTGATGGACGAGTAGGGCAAGTGTTATTTTCCGATCTGCACAATCCGTGAAATCTGCGGATTAATTCAGTGAAAGCCAAACCAGCATTCACAATGGTTCAGCTTATAATTACAAAAAATCTGAGAATAGTTTACTGGTATCCAACTCCCCTTGAATTCCTCCCTCATCTTCATCTTCATCACCATCTTCGTGGACTTGCTCGGCTATGGCATCATGCTGCCTTTGCTGCCATTTTACGTGCAGGCACAGAGCGGAGGCGCGGCCATTGCGGGCGCGTTGAGCTCGTTGTATGCATCCGCGCAATTGTTTGCTGGCCCCGTCCTCGGCGCACTCTCTGACCGTTACGGGCGCAGACCTGTTTTGTTGGTCTGCCTGCTCGGCACATCCTTTGGATATCTCATGCTCGGGCTGGCGGATTCGCTTCCGCTGATCTTTCTGGCCGTGTTAATAGACGGCCTGACAGGCGGGAACCTCACCACCGCCTATGCCTACATCGCAGATGTGACCACCACCGAGAATCGTGCGCGCGGCATGGGCATGGTCGGCGCGGCCTTTGGGCTGGGATTAATGGTTGGCCCCGCGCTAGGCGGGTTATTAAGCCCCTATGGTTTATATGTCCCTGCCTTTACGGCTTCTGCGATTGCGTTGAGCAATGTCATCTTTGGATATTTTGTTTTGCCCGAATCCCTTCCGCGTGAAAAACGTGAGATCAAACCTATTTTTAATTTGGCTCATCTTGGACGGCAATTCACAAGTCTCTTCAAACAGGACAATATCAAGAAATTCCTGGTTGCGATGTTTTTGTTAAATCTCGCCTTCGCTGGTCTGCAATCCAACTTCCCGCTCTATTCAAACTTCCGCTTTCATTGGACGCCGACTCAAAACAGCTTCTTCTATCTTTATGTTGGCATTTGCGCCGTCTTCATTCAGGGATTTTTATTCGGCAAACTTCAACCGATCTTCGGTGAACGCAAACTTACACTCGTCGGCCTTACTCTCATGGCAATTGGCTTGGCGGGCATGGCGCTCGCGCCCGTCAGTTGGGCGCTCTATCCCGCCGTCACCATCGTTGCGCTTGGCACAGGCATGAGCATCCCCTCGCTCACAGCCCTCGTCTCACTGCGAGTCTCTGAAAGCGAGCAGGGCCGCTTGATGGGAGGCACGCAAACTTTGCTCAGCCTAACCAACATCTTCGGCCCCGTCATCGCGGGCATTTCATTTGAAGTCATCGCCTTCTCCGCGCCATACTGGCTGGGAAGTCTGCTCGCACTTTTTGCGTTGATGGTCGCGTATTTGGGATTTCGAAGCAACAATCCCGAAGGGATGTCAGGATTATAGAAATTGCGCAAGGCGACATCCAATCCCGAAGGGATGATATTGGTTTGCGCAAATATGTCTTCGGAGTTTTTTGGGGAATAGGCAACTTTGGATTGGTTCTACTTAATTAGGGTCTTATGCTAGTTGACAAAAAGTCCTCAAGCGTGGTATTGGAGTTTCTGCTCAAAGAAACCAAACACGCGAGAGGACGCTCCAATGATAAACGACTTCAACGATTTTTGTACTTGGATGT
>JABFSL010000095.1 GCA_013140605.1 Anaerolineales bacterium | reverse complement strand
TCGTCAGAAAGGTGTCCAGGTCCATCAGTGTGCTCCTATTTTATAGGGTCTCAAGTTCACTGTACTGCTTGGATACTTTTCTTGCAACTCCTTTCCTTCTTATCTCACAACAAGCGTTAAAGTCCGCTTCTTGCCGTAAACGCGGACTAAAGTCCGCATTCCTAATTTTTCGCATTCGCGGTAAGGTGACTAAATCAAACTCTGAGCGGTTTTCAGACCAAGTTGAATGGCGAAATACACCATGGCCGCTCCGCAGGTGAGGTTGACCCAGCGGAAGAAATTTTGCGTCATCCACTGTTTGCCCCAGGCAACGAGGCCAGCCATGATGAAGCACCACAGGATCGCGCCTGCCAGAAAGCCAGCAAAGAAGATGGCAAAGTGAATCGGCTGCGGTCCGCCGGTGATGGAGGCAAATACAGTTGTGCCAAGACCAGTCCAGAAAACGATGTTGAGCGGATTGCCAAGCGAAAGAAAAGCGCCGCTGGCGAAATCTCCACGAGCAGAGACATTACCTGAAATATCCAATCCTTTTCCATGATGTGCATCCTTGAAGGCGTCCCAGGCAAGTTTGAGCATCAGAAGAATACCGATCAAGCTGAGAATGGTTTTGGCAATCGGGTTTTGAATGAGGAAAGCCAAGCCTGTCAGTGCGATGATCGCCCAGGTTGTGTCACCGACAAGCGAGCCGAATTGAACGTATAAGGCGGGGACAAATCCACGGGCCGATCCGCGGCGGACGGTTTCGGCGGTGATGATTCCGGGCGGGGCGCAGAATGAAATTGCGAGAACGAAAGATGAGACAAGGAGTGTGTTCATGTTATATGTCCATCAGCAAGCTGATGGACTGAAGAAGAGAAAAAATGCGACAGCTGGTTGCATGCCTGTTGATCTGCAACCAGCTGTCAATGTAGGAGGGAAGCGGCTTACAGTCAGTTAGGCGTCAAAATATAGAACGTATTCGTGCGGAGTCGGACGCAAGCGAATCGCATCCACTTCATAGACGCGCTTGTATTTGATGTACTCTTCGAGCAGGTCTGGAGTGAAGACACCGCCCTGAAGCAGGAAGGCGTGATCGGCTTCGAGCGCATCAAGCACCTCCGTAAGAGAGCTGGGAACCTGCTTGATAAGTTTCTTCTCTTCGGGTGGAAGTTCGTACAGGTCACGGTCTTGTGGCTGACCGGGATCGATCTTGTTCAACACGCCGTCAAGACCAGCCATGAGAATGGCCGCGAAAGCGAGATATGGGTTGCTGGTGGCGTCTGGCGCGCGGAATTCAACACGCTTGGCTTTGGAACTCTTGGTGGCAGGGATACGACAGATCGCGGAGCGGTTGCGCTGTGAATAAGCGATGTTTACAGGTGCTTCATAACCGGGCACGAGGCGGCGATAGGAATTGGTGGTCGGCGAAGTGAGCGCAAGCAGTGCGGGAGCATGCTTGAGCAAACCACCGATGTAATACTTGGCAGTCTCAGAGAGACCCGCATAGCCTTTTTCATCGTAGAAGACGTTGGTCTTGCCTTTCCACAATGATGAATGGACATGCATACCTGATCCGTTGTCGCCAAAGATGGGCTTGGGCATGAAAGTAACCGTCTTGCCATGCTGGCGGGCAACGTTCTTGATGATGTATTTGTAAAGAAGGAGATCATCAGCCATGCGGGTGAGCGTGGTGAAGGTCATGCTCATTTCGCTTTGACCAGCAGTGGCGACTTCGTGATGATGCAAGTCCATTGCGATACCAGCGGCTTGCATGGCTAACATGAATTTGTTGCGAAGTTCCTGAAGGGTATCGGTTGGAGAGGTTGGGAAATATCCGCGCTTCGGCTGGATCTGTCCACCCAAATTGCCTTCACGATTGCTGCTCCACCAGCCTTCTTCCGATTGAATGGAGAAGGAAGATTCATTCGGAGTGGATGTGTAGCGAACGCCATCGAAAACGAAGAATTCCGCTTCTGGCGCGAAGTAGGCTGTGTCGGCGAGACCCGTGCTTTTTAAGTACGCCTCAGCTTTTTGCGCCACATAACGCGGATCGCGTGAGTAGGCTTCTTCTGTAATTGGATCAAAGACGTTGCAGGAAATAACAAGTGTCGGAGTTCCAGCTACAGGATCAACGAAAGCGGTGTCTGGGTCTGGCTTGAGGAGCATATCTGATTCGTGAATTTCCTGAAAGCCGCGAATGGAAGAACCGTCGAAGGGAATGCCCTCCTTGAAAAAATCGTCTGTCAGACGCTGAACAGGTATGGTGAAGTGCTGCCAGGTGCCGGGTAAGTCAATGAAGCGCAAGTCCACGACTTGAACGCCTTTTGCCAATTCCAAAACTTCCTTAACTGTCTTTGCCATGATTGTCTTTCTCCTTACAATGAATTGTTTTATTTTGTTGATGCGATTATAGAGGCAGGGTAATGGGTAAGTCTATTACCCAAACGGGTACTTAAAAAATATATAGTGGACGGGCAGCTGTACCCATCCACTATATATTTTCCCTTTAGGGAACTTACTAAGGAGAGAATAACAGCCCAGGACAAGGCTGATACTTCTTAATCAGTTGCCACAGGTTCCCGATGGGTCGAGTAACCAGGCGCACTTGCTTCAGGAATACTTGAATCCTGCGGCTCCCAATCAGACGGGTAGCCAACTCCGCCCATTTCGGGCACATCCAAACCTTGCAATTCCACATCGCGAGAGACGCGCAATACTTTGAAGGCGGCAAGCACTTTGAAGAATACATAGGTGAGACCGAAGACGAATACAAAGATGCTGACCACCTCGGCAAGTTGTGCCAATATTTGAGTTGTGCCGCCATACAGTAAACCTGTTACTGCGGATTCAACCCCGTTCCATGCGGCGGTATCGGGGTTTCCGTTTGCGAAGATGCCGACTGCAATCACACCCCACATACCATTGAAGAGGTGAACTGGAACCGCACCGACCGGGTCGTCGATCTTGAGCTTTTCCAACAAAACAGATGCCCAGCAAACGATCACGCCTGCGATCAGGCCGATCACAACCGCCGCCCACGAATCCACAAAAGCACATGGAGCCGTGATGGCGACGAGTCCCGCCAGAACACCGTTGACAGACATGGCGGGATCTGGTTTTTTGATTGGGCTGACCAGCCACATATAAGCCATGGCTGAAACGCCGCCTGCCGCGCCCGCCATCAGCGTATTGATGGCGGCAATCACTGCAAGATTTCTAAATGCACCTACAAATCCCAACGATGAGCCAGGGTTGAAGCCGAACCAGCCAAAGAACAAAATGATCGTCCCTAAAATGCCGAGCGAAATGCTATGACCGGGAATCGTATTCGCTGAACCATCCTTGTTAAATTTTCCGATGCGTGGACCGATCACGATCGCGCCAGCGAGCGCAATGGCTCCGCCGATCATATGCACCACGCCCGAGCCTGCAAAGTCCACTGCGCCGTTGCCAATCCCGGCAGCGCGCCCCAAATTCTGCAGCCAGCCACCGCCCCAAATCCAGCCGCCCACAATTGGGTAGATAATCATACTGACCCACAAACTCATAAACACGAAGCCGAGGAACTTCAATCTTTCAGCCATCGAACCGGTGGGAATGGTGGCGGCAGTATCCATGAAGACCATTTGGAAAAGGAAGAAAGCCAGAACACCAGCGTTTGCTCCAAGACCACCAAGAAGGAATCCGCTGCCACCGAGAATGCCAAATTGACCAAAGCGGATCAGAGGAGTCGCAAGCAGGCCTGACCAGTCGCCGAGCGTGATCGGTGAGTGCGCCCACGCGCCCGCAACTGCGCCGACAGTTGACACTTCAGGATAAGCGGCATTGACCGCGCCGAATTGAAAGGCAAAACCAGTCAGCCAGTAACCCACTGCGCCAATACAGAAGACCATCATGTTCATCATCATGGTGTGGGCAACATTCTTGTTGCGGGTAAAACCAGTTTCCACTAAAGCAAAACCTGCCTGCATGAAGAAGACCAGAAAACCGCCAAGGATCATCCACAAGATATTGATGCCCAGTTTAAGATCCTCAACTTCAGGTGATGGCGGCGTGCCGTCCTGTGCAAAAGCGGGTTTGACGAACACAAGCGTCAAGATCATTACCAATGACAAAATCCATACCCAGCGTTTTTTTATGTAGTTCATTTTTCTCACTCCTAAAATCTATAATTTTTTTGACATTTAATTGGAATGCAAAATCTCCCGATTTTGCGCCGAAGTCAGGACGCGAAGCGTTCGGACTCCGCCAAACGATCTAACTAATACCAACCCCAATGACCTTTAAGCATGACCGATAAAGAGGCGAATATCATCGCGAGGATGGTCGGAGGAACAGCCACGATCAGCCAGCGCTTCCAGCCAATGGAGCCATGATTGCGTTCCATGAATGAGTAGGCAACCACATTTGCGGACGCGCCAATCGGAGTCAGATTCCCGCCAATGTCAATTCCCAAAGCCAGTGACCAGACCATCAATCCCAAAGCGGGCATGCCGGGGATCGCGGCAAGATCTTTGAGCACGTAGCTCATCGCCAACGCCAGCGGGACGTTATCCACAATTCCACTTGCAAGGCCAGGCAGCCAGTGCAGCGCCATCACTAATCCACTGTTGTTGGTTGTGGACACGCCAGCCAATCCTTGTGCGAGGGATTTGAAAATATCGATCTTTTCCAAACCGCCGATCAAGACGAACAGACCAGCAAAGAATAAAATACTTTCACCATCCACTTTGAGAACGGCTTTTTTGCGATCAACATTTTTCATAATAAGTAAAGCAAGACCAGCAGGGACAAGAGCAGCTGTCGCAGCATTGATGTGGATACCTGTCCATTCGCTCAACGGGATGTGAAGCACGAGCAAGATCACTGCCCCTAGAAAACCGACCAGCCCAACGCGAGTCAGATGCGCATGCATTGGTTCATTGTGAAGCGCTTCGATCTCGCCGATGGTCGCATCATTCAATAAATTGTGGGCGTCCATCAATGATTTACGATTGGCGAGGTAAAACATTCCAAGCAAAAGAAGTGCGGCGATGGCGGAGATGGGTCCGGTGTGCGTGATGAAATCCGCAAAGTTGAAGCCGAGGGTGGTGCCTAAAATTACATTGGGAGGGTCGCCAACAAGAGTCGCGGCTCCGCCTGTATTTGCTGCGCAAACTTCTGCAATGACCAATGGAACGGGGTCAAGTTTTAATAAGAGGCAGAGCTGTAATGTCAATGCGGAGAGGAATAACATGACCGTGATGCTGTCCATGAACATGGCCATGACTGCAGCAAAAATGATCAAGATAATGAAGAGCGATACCGGGTGATATTTAACTTTTTTGAGCGCCTTCATGGCCAGCCATGTGAAAAAGCCAGCCTCCTGAAGAATGGAAACCAATGTGAACATGCCAGCGAGGAGTCCTAGTGTTTCCCAGTTAATATAGGTGAATGCTTCCATGGGACTAAGGATGCCAAAAACGATCAGCAGCCCGCCGCCAATTAAAGCCACCCAATGACGGGGGAACTTTTCACTTGCAATCACTATGTAAGCCAGCACAAATATGGTCAAAGTGAAAAACATGGACTACCTCGCTTTCTAAAATATGTAGAACTTATCTCAAAAATACTGTGTCTCTCTGAGGGAGCGTGTTCGCCGCGACCGAAGAGTCTCTTAGCTGTAGTAGTGACCCTTCGCTTTCGCTCAGGGCGACATTTTTGAGATGACTTGTAGAACTTTTTGTTGTTCTTATTTTATGGATTTGAGGCGATATGCCTATTACCCCTACGGAGCATTTTGTTTGGACAAGTTGATGATTTATGGATTTATGGCTGATAATTTCCTACCCAAATGGAGCATATCGCCTGAAAAATAAAAAATGACTTGTGAAAAATCAATTCACAAATCATTTCACTTGCTAAGGAATGCGGACTTTTGCATATTAACAAATTAATCGAGCAAACAAGAGGCTTATATAACCATGCCCGCACGGACGTAAACGTCCATGCTACATTTACAAAGCCGACTGAAAGTCGGCTAGTCCGCTTTGCGAAGCACCCTGTGGGTGAGCGGACTTTGTAGGAATAGCACGGGGGTTCATCCCCGTGCGGTGTGGGATATAAGCGGAACGCCGGGTTATGCAACATCCGCAATTTCAGCAAAAGCGGACTGAAGTCCGCGCTCCTATTCCGTTGCAAATCTCTGCTCTTCCTGCTGCCCGATGGGTACAACGCGGACGAAAGTATTTTTCCAATCCACTAAAAGGTTGAGGATTTTTTGCGATTCTTCAACCTGATGATTGTGCTTCAGTTCATCGGCATACGTAGTCAAAAGTTCACGCAGGTTTTGCAGGTCGCTCTCGCCCACTTCCTGCACAGATACTTTTGCGCCTTTTCCCAAACGACGCTGGATGGCGGCTTGATCAAAATTGAGATGCGGCTGGAGGCGAAGATACAGCACGCCACCTGTCATGCCTGCGCACATCCACGGACCGGGGTCACCCAGAACCAGCACGCGGCCTGAGGTCATGTATTCGCACAGGAAGCCTTTCACATTGGAACGCGCGCCGATAAAGCCGAGGCTGTCATTGAGCGGCTTGAGGATTTCGCCGCCGATAATCACATCCGCGCCAGAGAGACGGATACAGGCGCGTGAATCCGCGTTGCCTTGCACGATGACCACGCCACTCGTGCCGCCATACGCAAGGCTTTTCCCCACCGAGCCGTCGATCAACTTGCCATCGTGGTTGTAGCCTTTCATGATCACAACCCGTCCACCAGAGATACCCTTGGCGACCCCATCCTGGGCGCCGCCTTCGACGAGAATATAGACGGGGTCGGCGTTGTATGCGCCGAGTCCATTACCGGGGACGGAACTGCTGACGAAGTGCAGCGATGTGCGCGGCACAGAATCTGTGTCAATGTTATCAAGCGGCTGAAGCCATGTTTCCCTGTGCCCACCCTGACCGCCATGCCCAGGCGACCAATTCCAGTTATTGCGGAAGCGCGTGAGAGCGCCTGTCAGGTGCGTGCCAAGGGCGCGATCTACGGGGGTCACTTTATCGTCCTCAAAAAGAATCGCGGATTGTCGATGTGTGGTGAAACTCTCCATCACCAAATTGGAAATGACTGTGGTCAGATGATTGCGGGGGCGATGCAAAGGGCCGCGATCAATTGTGACCATTTCATTCATTGGCAGTGAGATCGGGATGGGAGCCGCCGACAAATATTCACCGATCGGAATAAGCATCTGCTCAAGGTCAATTTTTTCGTGATGCGAAATTTGAACCAGCAGATCAGAGCGGCCAACAATATCCTGTAAATTTTCAAAACCAAGTTTGGATACGATATCTTTTACGCCTTCCCCCAGACCAGTGAATACATTGACCAATGCCTGCGTGGCCTGCTCAATATCACGCGGGACAAAATGTTTGATGCCCTGACCAAACGCTTCTTCCTTCGTTTCAAGCTGGGTTGTGATTCCCGTGTGACATGTGCCACTCTGACAGTCTCTACAAATCGTACAGCCGATGGCAACCATCGCCAGCGTAGCAAAGCCAATTCGATTCGCGCCGAGGCACATCAGTTTGACCGTGTCCGACGCAGAGCGGACTCCACCGTCAGCCCAGATTTCTACTTTGGAGCGCAACCCTGCCTCCGTTAAAGCACGATGCGCTTCCACGATTCCAATTTCCGCAGGCAGGCCAACATGTCGCAATGAGTGTTGGCGGGCGGCACCCGTTCCTCCATCAAAACCAGTGAGATAAATAATATCGGCTTCGGCTTTCGCAACACCGACGGCGATAATGCCGATGCCAGGCACAACAGGAATTTTGACCGCGACACGCGCCTTGGGATTGATGGTCTTGAGTTCCTCGATAAATTGCGCGAGGTCTTCGATGGAATAAATATCGTGATTGTTGGACGGAGAAATAAGGTCAACGCCTTTTTGCGAATGACGCGCCGCCGCAACTTTGGAAGTGACCTTGCGTGCGGGCAGATGTCCGCCCTCGCCAGGCTTCGCGCCTTGCCCAACTTTTATTTCCAAAAGATTCGTAGCGTTGATAGTCTCTGCGGTGATGCCAAAACGGCCCGACGCAATTTGTATTCCGCGATTGAACGGATACTTGCCGAGCAGGTCAGGGATTTCGCCGCCCTCGCCGTTGAGCGAAAGCATGTTCAAACGAAACGCGGCTTCGGCGTACGCGCGATAAGCCGTTTCACCCTGCGAGCCAAACGACATGGACGCGATGAGGAACGGAAGTTTGTGCGATGTGATTCCAAGATTGACCTTATCGGATTCAACTGAAGTTTGTTCGGGATAACGGAAATCCAAAATATGGCGGATGGTGACAGGGTTGGCTTGTGCTGTGTTCTGCGTGTGCGCCTCATACTCAGCCCAGCTTGATTCACCCTTCCCGAGCTTTCCCGCCGCCTTCCAGATTTTTGGATAAAAATGATTCACGCGCGAAAGTTCGCCGCGGCCCGCGCTGTGATATGAAAGTGCGCGTTTCTCAGTATCGGCATCAATGTCATTCCATTTCAAGCCGCCCTCTTCTGAACCGCCATAATTTTTCACACCCAACGCGAAGGCAACAGGATTGCTCAACCCGATGCTAGAAAATAATCGTCCATAGCCGCGCGCTTCATGAATACCCATCGTGCTGATACATTTTTCAATGCCCGAACGCAGCGCCTTGAACGTTTTCTTTAATCCATCGGTTTCTTCTTCATCATTCGTTGCTTTGACCGCTGCCTCGAAAATCAAGTAAGGTGAAATCGCATCCGCGCCCATGCCGATACACATGATGACATCGTGCAAATTGCGGATGGCTCCACTGCGCACGACTATCCCCACCTGTCGGCGCAAATTCACCGCTGATTGGGAAGCCATCAGGCTGAGGTCTATTTTTCCGTTGTCATTTATTGGCAGCGGCGTGGATGAAGATTCTGAGGAGGAAAGTTCGGCAAAGGTTTTACGAAGCGCAAGGTCAATGACACTGAGCGCGAGAATGGGGTCAACCCATCCGTTTTGATTTTGGAATGCGGCGGAGTCATCCAACAGCAGGAGCTTCGCCCCGTTGCGGACAGAATCGATAGCGGCCTGCGCGAGACGCTCCAAAGCTTGAGCCGTTGTCTCGCCATCCAATGTGACGGTCTGCAAACGACCAAGCTGCTCATTTGGAAAACGGTTCGTCAATTGACTCAAAGTGAGATAGCCTGTTTTCAAGCCAGCGCTGACAGAATCCAGCAAGATTGGAGTTTCGAGCGTGAAGGTGGTATCTTCTCCCAATTCATTGGGCATGAGTGGTGGACGCGAGCCAACAATCGTTTGCGTGGAGAAATGTTCCACTTCACGCTCGCGGTCAATGGCGGGATTGGTGACAACGGCAACCGCCTCTTTGAAATAGTCTGCGATATTTTGGCGTTCAGTGGAGAGGGAAGCCAGCGGGCCGTCAAAGCCGAGCGAGCTGATCGGGTCAATGCCATTCTTTGCAAGTTCCTGCACCCACTCACGGTCTTCACGTCCCCAGCCAAAAGCAGAGAGGCGATTGTCCAAGTCCACAGCGGGCGGGGCATTGTTCACGTCATCTTCTGAAATCTCCAACGGCAACGGCGGGCGGGCAATTCGCTTGTTCATCGTTTCGAGAGAGCCAAACCTGCGCATGGTCAAGTTCAACATGCGCTGTTGAATGGCGGGATAATCAAAGACCTCTACGTTGCGTCCACGGTGAATGCGGAGGCGCATCTTTTCCCCCGGCGACAGCGGGATCGGGTCAACGTGCATATCGTCAAGGTGATAGACGCCTTTCTCCGAAGAGAAGAAATACTCCTTTTCCGTGTCACCAAACCAGAGCGGGCGCAGACCGAGCGCGTCCACACTAAAGACACACTCATCGCCAAAGCGGGAAATGATCCCCGCAGGGCCTTGTGAGTACGGTCCAAACGCCTGACGATAATATTTATAAATTGTCTGTAATTCAGGGGAAAGTTTTTCCACTTCGCTAAGAATGGGCGGGAAAGCCAGTTCCAACGACTCAGTCAACGAGAAGCGATAATGATGAATCAACGTGGAAAGCAAACGGTCGAGGTCTTGAGAGTCACTTCCGCTTTCCACCAAATTGACGCCCAGCATCTCGGCCTGTTCACGCAGGCGGGCAATTGTATTGATCTCGCCGTTATGCCCGATCAAACTAAAAGGCTGAACACGTTCAAAACTTGTGGCTGTGTTGGTCGAATAGCGCGCATGTCCAATTGTGATAGCCGTGGTGAAATCAGGGTTGCGTAATTCAGGGAAATATTGATACAGAGTTTCGATCGAGCCGCGCACTTTGTAAACGACAACATTGCTGGAAAGAGAAGCAATAGCAACGTTAGTAAATTTTTCAATGCAAAGGGCAAGATCAAAGAGAGTCCGCTCTACATTTTCCAGCGGACCGTTTCGCACCATGCCCGATATCTGCCACAAATGCGGGACTTGCTGGCGAGCCATTTTCCCAAGTGCCTGCAAGCGCGTTGGCATCGGGCGCTCCAACAGCAGGTCAATATCTCTTTCCTTGAGCATATTGATGATTTTGGCTTTGATACCTTGAACATCTGCTTCAGTATTTGGGATCATCAAATGTCCCACAAAGAAGCGGCGATCTTCCGCAAGCCAGCCAGGTTTGCCCGCCTGTTCAAGTGCCTGTGACCACAACACGCGCGGAATGTCAGTCATCACACCGATGCCATCCCCTTCCCCGTTGACTTCACCCGAGCGATGTCCCATGATACTTAATGCGGCCAGCGCACGTTTCAAATTTCCGTGAGTCGCCTCTCCATTCTTGCGAACCGATGCAACCAATGCACAAGCATCACGTTCATCCAGCCAGGTTTTTGTATGAGCAGATGTCAGCCAGTTGAATGTGCCTGCTGAAACAGCATCAGTGTTTTGAGTCTGAGAATTATTTTTCATGGAATCACCTCATAGAGAAAAGACAATAGATAATTCCATTCATCATAGAGTAATAAAAAAATAATGCTACTACCCATAAGGGTACACTTCCAAAAAATTTATATTACTCAAATGGGTTACATAAAATCATTGACATATCTCACATGCGTAGTAGAATACGCCCCAATGTTTACACACACTATTTTCTGTTTTGAGATCAAAGCCAAGCGCAAGCCCATGTCTACAACTTCGGTTGTCGGATCTGGGCATGTTTCGGTTAAACAGGAAATAGGCAAACACATGCCGTAATTCATTTTATCTACCTGTCTACCCAAAACGCCCTCCGATAACGGAGGGCGTTTTTTATTTTGTTTGGAGTGCGAAGTCTCCTGACTTCGCATTTCCAACGACTCCTGTCGTTGGACTCCAAGAGGAGAATTCATGCTTGAAATTTTGGATACAACCTTACGCGAAGGCGAGCAAACCCCATTCGTCAACTTCACAGTGGATGAAAAGGTGGAGATCGCGCGCCTGCTTGACTCTGTGGGCGTGGACATGATCGAAGCTGGCGACCCGTCTGTCTCACCGAATGTTGCCAAGGCGATCAAGCGCATCGCTTCACTCGGTCTTCGGGCTGAGGTGGTCGCCCATTCAGTTGCTTCACGCCTCGGCATTGATAAAGCAAAAGCTTCTGGCGCAAATCGAGTTGCGATCTTTTACGCCACCTCAAAAATCCATTTGGATGCAAAACTGCATAAAACGCAGGAACAGGCAATTGCGATTATTCAAGAGCATGTGTCGTATGCGCGCGAACTTGGACTCAAAGTCCGCTACACACCGGAAGATGCGACCCGCACGGACTTTGAGTTTTTAGTTCAAGTCTGTAACGCCGCCATTGAAGCAGGTGCGGACCGAATCAGTTTTGCAGATACGTTGGGCATCATGCAGCCGCACACGATGTTTGAACAAGTGAGCGCCCTACGCGAGTATTTGCTTCCCTGCAAAATTGACCTGCATTGCCACAACGACTACGGGCTGGCTCTCGCAAACGCCATGGCAGGGATTCGCGCTGGCGCGGACTGCATCCACACCACAGTGAATGGATTAGGCGAACGCACGGGAATCCCAGACTTGGCGGAGACCGTTGTGTCATTTCGGAATTTGGAGGGAAGCGAGAAATTCAATATCCAACCGCTGATGGATGTCTCTGGCTATCTTGAAAAAGTCTCTGGATTTTTCCTCGCGCCGAATAAGCCCATCACAGGACAGAATGCTTTCAGCCACAAGAGCGGAGTCCATACCAATGGTATTCTCAAAGACCCGCGCACTTATGAACCATTCGACCCAGCCATGTTAGGAAGAGAGCGCAAGATCATCATTGACAAATATACGGGGAAAAGCGCGGTCGCTTCGCGGCTGGACGAATACGGGATCGAAGTCAGCGCGGCGGAGTTGGAAGTGATCGTTATGCGAATCAAGAATATGGGAGATGAGCGGAAACAACTCTTCGACGCGGACATTCTTGAGATCGCCGAGCAGGTAACGGGTAGAGAGATCGATGTCATCCCGCATGATATCAGCGCGATGTTAATGGTCGAAGTTGAGTCGCATGTATATACATCGGCGGTTGTGCGTCGCATGCGGGGATTTACGAATGTTTCCAGTGTGTATGAAATCACAGGTGATTACGACATTAGCGCATTCGTAAATGTTGAAAACGTGATGGCGTTGAACAATTTGATCGAGGAAGTCCGCACTGTGCAAGGCGTCAAACGGACAGAGACGCGATTGGTGTTGAAAAAATATAACGGGAACGGAATAACGTAGTGACGACTTCAGTCGTCCTTGAAACCAGCGACTGAAGTCGCTACTACACCAAGGAGAATCATGGGTACATTGATCGAAGAAATTTTTGGACGCAAGGCAGGCAGGTCTGTTCAGGCGGGCGAGATCCTGCTGTTGGATGTGGATTACATCATGAGTCACGACAACACGACTCCGCTGGCGATAAAAGCATTTCGCGAGATTGGTAAACCGATTTTAGATAAAAATAAAATCGTACTTCACCTTGACCATGCCTATCCTGCGCCGAATGTATTGGCGGCGGAGAACCACAAGAATATCATCAAGTTTGTAAAAGAGCAGGGGCTGCCCCACTTCTTTCATCAAGGAGTTTGTCATCAGGTGATGATCGAAGAAGGTTTTATTACGCCTGGAGCAATCGTCATCGGCGCGGACTCACACTCGAATACTTACGGCGCAATGGGTGCGTTCGGCGCGGGGCTTGGTTCCACTGAAATCGGCGTGGCCTGGGTGACAGGCAAATGCTGGTTCAAAGTCCCTGAGACGATTCGCATCGAGTTGACAGGCAAAGCTCAATCTGGAGTCTACGCAAAAGATGTGATGATCTACATCGCAGGATTGCTCGGCATGGACGGCGGCACATATCGCTCGGTGGAATTTGGCGGCGAATACATTGACAACCTGCCGATGCACGAACGAATCGTTTTCCCAAACATGTCCACGGAGATCGGCGCGAAATGCGGATTGATCGCCGCCGATGAAGTGACGCTTCAATATCTCGAAAACGAGACACCCGCCAAAGGTCCGTTTGAAATGATTCAACCTGTTAATCCGCGCTATGAACGCGTGCTTGAAATTGATGTCTCAGCGCTCGCGCCACAAGTGGCTTGTCATCCAGACGTGGATAACGTGAAGCCGCTGAGTCAGGTGGAAGGGCTGGAAGTGCACGAGGTTTACATCGGCACCTGCACGAACGCACGCTACGAAGATATCGAGATCGTGGCGAACATGCTCAAAGGAAAAAAAGTGGATCCATTCACGCGTGTGATTATCACGCCTGCCAGCGAACGCATTTACAAAAAAGCGATGAAGAATGGACTGATCGAAATTTTATTGGACGCAGGCTGCACAGTCACAGGCACAGGCTGTGGCGCGTGCATCGGTCGTCACGGCGGCATTCTCGCGGCGGGCGAACGCGCGTTGACAACGATGAACCGCAACTTCATCGGACGCATGGGAAGCCCGCTTTCGGAAATCTATCTCGCAAGTCCCGCCACGGCTGCGGCAACTGCGCTGACGGGTCGCATTACTGATCCGCGTAGATATTTAAATCATTGAACCGCCAAGCACGCTAAGAACGCGAAGAAAACCATTTAAATCTTTGCGTCCTTTGCGCTCTTCGCGGTGAATAAAAAAAGGAGAACATCATGGGCAAAGCCTGGACGTTTGGAGAAAACATGAACACGGACGAGATCATTCCCGGCCGTTACAACATTACGATTGATCCGCTTGAACTTGCGAAAAATGTTTTTTGCGAGGTCAAGCCTGAGTATGCAAAAACTGTTCAACCCGGCGACATCATCATCGGCGGACAAAATTTTGGCTGCGGTTCTTCGCGCGAACATGCGCCGATCGCCATCAAAGGCTCGCGGGCGAAGTGCATCATCGCCGCGTCATACGCGCGCATCTTTTTTCGCAATTGCATCAACATCGGCCTGCCGATCCTTGAATGTCCCGCAGCAGTTGCAGACATCACCGAAGGCGATAATATTGATGTCGACCTCGCCAGCGGACAAATTTTCAACCGCACCAACGGGCATCAATACCAAGCCAACGCCCTGCCTGATTTTGTTTTGAAGATCGCGGATGCGGGCGGCATCGTCAACTTTTTGAAAACGCACGACATTCAAGAACTAATGACGAATGCGGATTGAGGAATGATGAATTACAAAATCTGTCTCCTCCCTGGTGATGGGATCGGCCCCGAAGTAATCGCGTCCGCACGGGACGTGTTAACTGCGTTACCGATTCAATGGGATTTCACTGAATGCGGGATCGGCTATGGCGAATATCAACGCTCAGGCTCACCGTTGCCTGATTCGACCATCGAACAGATTCGCCACGCTGATGCCACTTTGTTCGGTGCAGTCACTACTCCGCCCAATATTCCAAATTATTTTTCTCCCGTCGTGCGGATGCGCCAATCGTTGGAGTTGTTTGCCAATTTGCGCCCGTGCAAATCAATCCCACACTCATCCTCCCGCACAGGCATTGACATGATCATCGTCCGCGAAAATACCGAAGGATTGTATTCAGGTATAGAGCGCGTTGAATATAACGGTGACCGCGCCATCACAGAACGAGTCATCACCCGCAAAGGCTCGGAAAGAATCATCCGCAAGGCATTTGACACCGCTCGACAGACTGAACGAAAAACAGTTCACGTTGTTCATAAGGCAAATGTTTTGCGCCAAACCTGTGGACTGTTTCGCTCAGTCGCATTGGAAGTTGCAAAAGAATATCCAGACATCAACATGCATGAAATGCTGGTGGATACCTGTGCAATGGAACTTGTCCGTGCTCCAGAGCAATTTGAAGTAATCGTCACCACGAATCTATTCGGCGACATTCTCAGCGATGAAGCCTGCATGTTTGTCGGCGGACTCGGTGTTGCGGCTTCCGCAAATATAGGCGCGGATGCGGCAGTCTTCGAACCCGTCCACGGCAGCGCGCCGACACTTGTAGGAACGGGTAAAGCAAATCCCATTGCCACTTTCCTCGCCGCCGCTATGATGCTAGATTACTTGAACGAAAAAAAATCCACTGAGCGATTACGAAATGCCGTGGAAACTTGCATTGCAAATAATGAGTCCACACCTGATCTGGATGGCAATTTGACGACAAGTCAGGTGACGGAAAGAGTGATTGAGTATTTGTAATTCTTATTTAACCCAAGTTGCTACCTACCAAAGGAAAGTGATGCTACAAGCGAGCACAAAAAGCGCAACTTTGATTTCAAAACCTTTGGCAGTGACAGCATGAATCGATTTAGGTAATAAGCGTTCAATTAGA
>JABFSL010000117.1 GCA_013140605.1 Anaerolineales bacterium | reverse complement strand
TAAACAAAACACTACTATAATTTGGGTATCCATGAGGTTCTCCTGTTGGTGGTCGGGATACCCCAACTGTATTGAATCTCATGGATTTTTGTCAACCTTTCCGAAAGGTGGCAACTTGGGTTAATTAAGTAAACTTTTTGTCGAAAATTGCAAGTAAAAACCGAATTTTTTGTTTACCAAATTATGCGATACTCTGTAGGAAAAATTCATCGTTCGATATTTTTTGTTGTTTGGAGGAAGAAGATGTCTCAATTTCAATTCGTAATGCGATCAGGCCCGACACCCGGCGTAACTTTTCCTCTTGAAGGGGATCAAATTCTTATTGGCCGCGATGCATCCAATGGGGTGGCGATAAATGACGCTGAAATCTCACGCAAACACTCCCGCCTTTCATTTCAAGGCGGCAAATATGTACTTGAAGACCTCGGCTCCACCAACGGCACATTTGTCAATGGACAACGTCTGGCTGGCCCGGTTGTGCTGAAACCCGGCGATGTAATATCACTTGGTGAACAGATCGTGTTGATGTATGACGCGATCAATATCGACCCTGGCGCCACCGTTGCCGTGTCACGCAAAGCCGTGCGCGTTGAGCCTCCTCCTATACAGGCCTCCGCTCCCGCGTACACTCCGCCGCCCGCGTCTTATGGCCCTCCATCCACACCTGTTGTCAAGAAGACGAATCTAACTCCCATCATTATTGGAGTTGGCGCCCTTCTGTTTATTTGTATGTGTGCAGGTTTCTTCTTCTGGGTGGATGCGACCTATCGCTGGTGCATATTCTTCCCCTTCATCTCTGGTTGTTGATCAATCTTCAGAATCAACCCGCGAGCCCAAACTCGCGGGTTTTTTGTTTTATGTTGTAAAATCACTTATCTTTGATAGAATCAAAGTGACAACCGCAAAATAATCCGCTCTTATAAATTGGAAGTATCTCCATGACCGAAACGCAAAACTCACCCTCCCCAATGTGGGGTACAAATACAAAGCTTGTTGTGGCGCTCACCATTGTTGTCATCATTGGCGCATTGCTGGTCAAATTCCAGTTCATCCTCACCCCCCTGGTAATCGCGCTGATGCTGGCTTACTTGTTCCAACCGCTGGCTGATTTTATTCAACGCAAATTGCATTTTTCCTGGAACGCATCTGTCGCCGTGATCTATGTTGTTATCATTGTTCTGCTGCTCGGGTTGTTCACGCTCAGCGGCGTGGGACTGGTGCAACAAATACAAAGCCTTGTCAAAATTATACAGGACGCCATCACGACCCTGCCGGAAATCATCGCAAATGTTTCCCGTCAGGTTTATCAACTTGGCCCGTTCAAACTGGATTTCCGCGCACTGGACCTGAGCGCCATCAGCAGTCAGGTACTTGGCATGATACAGCCATTACTAAGTCAGACCGGCACACTGGTAGGGTCAGTAGCGGGAAGCGCCGCCAACTTCCTCGGCTGGACCTTGTTCGTCATCCTCGTTTCATATTTTGTACTTGCAGAAAGCGGCGGATTGCGCGACAGCATTATTACAGTGGATATTCCAAACTATACGCTGGATTTTGAACGCCTTTTCCGCGAACTTGGCCGTGTTTGGAACGCCTTCCTGCGCGGACAGATCATCATCTTCTTTCTGGCTGTTACAGTTTATTCCGTTGTACTCAGCGTGTTGGGTGTGCGTTACGCCATCAGCCTCGCATTCCTTGCGGGTCTCGCGCGTTTTGTTCCATACGTCGGCCCGGCTGTCAACTGGATCGTGCTCGTATTGGTCACCTTCTTTCAGGTATATAAACTGTTTGGCCTTTCACCTTTCTATTACACACTCCTCGTCCTCGTTACCGCGCTGGTGATAGACCAGATCTTCGACAACATCATCTCCCCGCGTATTCTTTCCGATGCGCTTAAAGTTCATCCAGCTGCGGTACTGGTCGCGGCCATCGTTGCGGCAAATTTGTTTGGAATCATTGGCGTCGTTGTCGCAGCTCCAATTCTCGCCACCGCCGCACTATTATGGAAATACACCATGCGGAAAATGCTGGATTTGAATCCCTGGCCCGAGGAGGAACAGCGCCAGCCGCCCCCGCCGATCGGATCGAGAATTATCGTTTCGATCCGCCGCTTCTTTCGCAGCCTCGGCTTGTTCCGCCAAAAGGAAAAGTGACCGCCCTTTTACATTTTGCACTTCATGAGCGCGATCAGCGCCCATATTCATAAAATTGACAGAATCATCTTAAGGAGAATCCCATGAGCAACAAAAATGACGAACCCACCACCAGCACCATCGCAGAGACTGAAAACTTCATCGCCTGGAAAGCCGAAGAACCCGATGGCGAAGTTACCTATCACATTGAATTGAGCAGTGTCACCGTGCATTTCTTCGAAGAAGAATGGAAAGAATTCCTCCAGCTCGTACAGGAATTGAAGTAAAAAATACAGGGGACAATAATTTGTCATTGTCCCCTGTTGATATTATTTCGAGGAATCAACGTGCGCTCCAAAAATATCCGTTCCTTTACCGCATGGTTGGCGGGCATTCCTCTTAGCTATTATTCCCTTGGCTTTCTTAGCAATTTTTATTCCACCCAAATTGAGATTATCCTGCTCACGCTGGCATTTCATTGCGGCGTGAGTATATTTTTTTACTACTTGCTGGGCAGAGGGCAGAGACAACTCCAGCGCAGCGCATTTGACTTTGGGCTTACAACCGCATTATTCATTGTTCTTTCATTTTTTCTGGTGGGCATGTTCAAAATGGCGGGGCAGTTCACCAGTCTTTTTGATGCGTCTTATTTTCAACTTGAAAATAAGCAACTTATTTATTTTGTCGCTGCGATCATTCCCACACTTCCACTGTCCATATGGCTTTTATCTCTTGCCAGACAAAAAGGACTAAAACAAACTACCCCATTTAAATTTGTAAAAGAGAATCTGCCCGGTCTGTTCATTGCAGTATTTTTCTTTTTGACATATTTGATCCTGGCCTCCATCTTCAATCAGCCTGTCTTTGATGTGGATGATATTCTCTTCGACACAGACGGCCTGCTCTGGCGGACACGCTTCACGACAGCGGCCTATCAGGATTATTACTGGCGTTCGGTACATCCCTTTGTCTTATTGATCATCAGGCCATTAATATCGCTAATTGCCTTCTTTTTAAAAGGAGACAAGCTTGCCGCTGCGTTCGTACTGGTGGCATTCTCAGGCGCCGTATGTGTATTTCTGGCATGGTATTTTGTAAAGCATACAATTAAGAATTCGATATACGCTTTACTCATCGCTTCACTGCTTGGCGCGTCTGCCGCGCATCTGGTCTTTGGCTCGTTGATCGAGACATATATTTTCCTCGCGGCGATGGCCATGATATTCCTTGTACTATTGCTTATGGAAAAGCCATTTTTTGTATTGATCATTGCGGGTTTGGTCTCATTTGGAATCACGATCACAAATTTTGCCCAAGCTGTTATTACATTAATCTTTGTGAAACGCGATTTCAAACTATGGATTAAATATGGTGTCATCGTTGCCGCATTGACCATCCCCTTAACTCTGCTCAATAATTTTGTGTACCCAGATTCACAGCCATATTTTTTTAACCCGTCCAGCCTCAATGCGGAAGCAGGAAATACCTTTACCCCGTCCGTCGAACGCGGACTGGCAGTCCTGCGCGTAATGTTCCTTCACAGCATTGTCGCGCCTGACCCGCTGATTCTTCAGGAGGAAATTCCATTCCTGAAAGTATGGATGTTTAAAGCTGACCCCATGCGTTTGAGTAAATATGAAACCTGGTTTGGAAAATCGCTGGCGTATTTCTGGCTCGGTTTGGCCCTGCTTGGCGGATTTCTATTTCTAAAGAATATAAAAAGGGATGAAAAACGATTTTCCCTTGCCTTTATATTTATCCTGCTCTTCAACTTCATTCTCCATCTACGCTACGGAAAAGACCTCTTCCTTTACTCTGCCAATTGGACATATGCCATTATTCTCTTCCTTGCGCTCGCATGGAAAGATCTTGCAGATAAAAGATGGTTTCAAATTATATTACTTGGCTTTATTGCGCTTTTACTCGTCAATAATTCCCGCCTGATCTTTACGATGCTGAGCACATCGGCTCTGCATATTAAGTAAACCCACATATGAGTTAATTAAACAAAAAAGAAGTTCGGCAAATCACAGTGCCGAACTTCTTCCTTATCATTTATTACTTATTTCCTTCTGCCCTTCAACTCATCGCGCAAGATCAAGCTCAACACCACGCTGACAAGGCTGATGACGATACTGCCGAGAAGCGCAGACCAGAAACCATCCACGGTCAGGCCGAGGTTGAATGCCTGCCCGATCGAACTGGTAAGCATCAACACGATGGTATTGATAACCACGGTGAACAATCCGAGTGTAAGGATGATAAGCGGGAACGCAAGTAATTTAAGCACAGGCCGCACCAAAGCATTCAATAAACCGATGATAAGCGCCAGCCACACCAGGCCAGTCCAACTGCCCTGGTAATCAACACCCGTCACGAACTGAACAGCAACATACAACGCGATCGCATTGATTGCCCAACGAAGAAAAAATTTTGTCATTCAAACTCCTTTTGTTTTATATGTCTTTGCGAGGAAGGTGCACTCGCAATGACGAGACCTAAGATAAATACGCAGGGAGTGTCATAAGGTTGCTTGCATCCAGATCAATGTGCGCAGGGACTTAAATCCCGCGGCATGGATGGCGCGGTCAAATTCACCGGCTGGGAATTCCAACGCAATGCTCGGGTAGTGTTGATGCAGATCGCGCCGCGCGCGCAGGAGCAGTGCGGTTAACGCGTCGGGGTCGGACCGTTCACTGATCGCCGGGTAAAGGGATTCGCCGCGCCCGTTGGGGATCCACGCGAGCGAGGCTTCCATTGCGTTCGAGTCTGTTTTTACAGCCGTCCATTGACGGACGCTCATGTCAATGAAAAACAAGTACAGCCAGTTTAAGAAACCAGGCCGAAGGGAGTTAAAGCTCCAGTTGCGGTGCCAGCTTAAAAGGTCGGGATAGAGGCGGGTCAGCCAGTCGAGCTGCGTCTCCCAATCGCGTGGATTCCTATTGGTGATGACGATGTCCGTTTTCAGGGTCGGGGCGTTGGAGTCGGTGCTGGCCTGCCATGAGGTGCGCCGCGCGCGTTCGACAAATCCAAGCTTGGAGTAGAGTTCGATGGCGCCGGGATTGTCATCGCGGACATGCAGCCAGATGTTCTTTATTTTCTTTTCGTGCGCGTGTTGGATGGCGCGCTCGGTCAGGATGCGGGCAATGCCTTTGCGGCGATGCTCCGGGTGGACCGCCACGTTGGCGATCAGATAAACACGTTGATGATTATTTCGAAATGGGACAAGGCTGGCATTGCCAACGATCTTTCCATTTTCCTCCCAGACATACCCCGTCAGCGGCAGGGACGTGGATTCAGCGGCGCGATTTGCCCACTGTAAAAACGAATTGTCTCTGCCAGCGCGGCGCATATCCTGCACGTAACGTTTGCCCTCATTGTCCATTGTGCTCGAGAAGCACATCTCGATCAGGTCGGCGACCGCGGGCAGATCCCGCAATATGCTGAGCGGACGTAAATTGGCGTGCTGCTCTGCGCGCGCAGAGATGGTGAAAGATGCCATGAAGATATTATAGCCCCATGTTTAATGGAAACAAAAACGGTTTTGGAAAATGGGGATTTTCCAAAACCGTTTTACTACTTATTAATCCTTATCATTTCAGGACGTCAGGCAGTTGCAGATCAAAATAATAAACGACCCAGGTGGTTATGAAAACGATGAAAGTGGAGTAAAAAATACATATTGAAAGTGTCACTGCCCATGAAAGGTGAAGATACAGATCTGATAATAATAAAATAATCACCAGGATCACTGTTGTTACAATTACTTCTACGAATGATGCATCATCATCGCTTATATCGTATTTTTGCATCCCCATTTGAAGCAACAACAATATACTCGTCAGGATGTTCCAGGTAACCAATATCATCATAATCGACGATCGTGATGGGAGCATTTCAACCCCTACGAGAAAACTTGACACACCACTTATTCCCAAGACCGACCATCCCATGATAGCCTTTTCAAACGCCAATTTTTTTCGTTTTATAAAAACATGGATTAAGGATAATAATAACCCTCCTGTTACGATCAATCCCAGGGTAACGAAAAATGGGGACATAGATTCAAAACCGCTAAAGAATATAAAATACCCCAGGCGAAGTTCGGGATGAAAAAGAAATAACCAACAAAAGGAGAGTGCGATCAAGTACATTGATATTTCATGAAATCTTGGCTTCATCTGTTGAGAAAGGGAATTCCAAAATTCGTTCATATTGATTCCTATTATTGCATTAGCGGATTGCGGCGTGGATTTTGCTTGGGAGCAGGAAAAGCTCGAAGCCAGCCTACCGAAGGTGGCGCTCGCCAGGGCAACATGCTTCGAAAGCGAATCATAGTTTATGGGTGTAGATCCGGATTTCCAAATCGAATTTGCGTTTGAGAGAATAAGCCGAAATTCGTTAAACTTGTGCTGTATGAAATGTGACATCCAGCAGGTGGCTCTCGCCTCATATTACCACTGTCAGTCCATGCCTGACCAGGCTTAATGAAATAAGTCTCACCGTAAACTTCCACTACCGCTGTTCCTTCAGCATCCACACTGTAAACGGTGGCAATGGTGGTATCACTAGGTGCTATACCAGGTTGTAACGTGAAGGGCAATGTGTCCATGGCATACACTCGCCCTCCCCAATCATTAAAGACAAAAAATCCTACTATTGGGGAAGATGAAGCTGGAAAGCCTTCCAAGTCTCTTTCTATCCACAGTTCACCTGCGGAAGTGATCTCGTAGAGTGGCGCAGGTGCTTCTGGCGCACAGTGGCATTCGTCTGAGCAAACGTTGCGGGATCTAAATTCAAGGAATATATAATAACCTTCTGGAATTTTAGAAATTCCTTTTTCGAAGTTGACCGCGCGCTCAAGGGATGGAGTCGATGGAGTTAATGAACATCCTTGGAGCAAAAGGAATAAGATGAATAGCGAGAGCACTTTGATGATTTTCATTTTGTTTGACCTGGCTGCACCCAATGGTTTGCGTTATCTGCGCTGTGTCTCGACAAGCTCGACAACCAGGGCGGGGATGGCGAAGCTGTCCAGCCAGAAAAAAGCTAAGGCTTAGAAAACTGCTTGACGCGAAGCGCTCCAGCATCCAGTACATGCTGTGTTGGGCGGCTCGCCGATTTAGACGCCTGTTACGCTATCTGGATACCTAGCCGTTCCAGAAGGCCACGGCTCAATTCAGCCCGATATTTGATGGGCGGCTTCTCCGGTTTATGCGAGTCTGAACCCGAACTAATCAGTAAGTGGTGTCGCTGAGCATATGCTAGATACATTTCTGTCTGGTCCGGTGTATGTTTCGGGTGATAGATCTCCAGGCCATCAATTGGAATATCCTGGCGGAGTTTATCCAACATTTGACTATCATAGGACACAAACCCGTCTTTGTGTCCGGGGTGAGCGATAAGGCACACAGCCCCACTTTGGTGAGCGGCCTCCACCACCGCGGCCAAATCGCTCATCGCAAAAGTAACGCCCGCTTCCAGAACGATTCTCCCCGCCGACGGTTGGCCTGTGCCAAAGCCATGTCTTTTTAACAGGGCGACGAGTGCATGGGGTTGCTGGGGGCTGGGTTGTTCTAAGAGAGTTGCCAACGCGTCGGGTTCTTGAGGAAATGTGTACCCTTTCCGCTGTAAGTTCTCATAGACTTCTTGGGTGTTCTCCCGTTGGCGGCGCAACAGGTCTTGGGCTAGGTCGTTCAAGGCATTTGGACCTGGATCAAATCCAAAGCAAAGGAGGTCTGTCATGTTGTCTAGCCCCGACATTTCGTCTTTCCCCGACAATTCGTCTTTCCACAGCGTGGTCATTTCGGCGGCCACAAGAAGGGGTTGGTGCTTGTCCAGCGCAAGCTGTTGGAGCGTAGCAGCAGTATCTGCTCGATCATGATCGGTGATGGCCACCAGACCAAACTGCTCCTGCACCAGGTAATCCAGTAACTGTTCGGGCGTCCAGGTGCCATCACTGTAGGTGGTATGAAGGTGTAAATCAATAGCAGCATCGGCAACAAGACTTAGGCCAGTCGTGGATAGATTCATAAGGAAACTCCTGAAAGTCACATTTATGTGTGTTTCTTATGGTGATAAGCTGCCCAACGGTTTGCGGCTTGTCCCGCATGCTTCTGCGGGGTACCTGCGCTGGGGCGGGGACGGCGAAGCCGTCCAACTGGAAAAATGCTAAGGCGTAGGAAACTGCTTGGGATTTGCGCAGAATCCCCAGCGTCAGGTGCATGCTTTGTTGGGCGGCGGTTGAAATAGGTGATGCCACATTAATTGATTGAGTTCTTGTTGCACTCAGTTTTCAATTGTTTAGTCTCTCGTGCGTTCTGTAAAATAATTTTTTCTCTACGTTCTTTGACGATAATTTTTTATGTTGCTGTTTGTAACCTGATATTTATTAGTATAGTTCTGGTGGGATTATTATTTTATATCGGAAATCTTTGTAATTGCTTCAGTCAATACTGCTCTAGTAACTTGTTGAAGTAGGCGTGTTTTTTCAGGGCGTGATAGAACGACATTCTCACTACTCAGCTCTTTCTCGAAAGCTTGCTGAACAATTTGAAGAATTTGTTGGTCAACCTTTTTCTTCTGCACAAGCTGTGTAATTCTTTTTAATAAGTCAAAATATGAACCTGAGTTTGGATAAGAATTTGGCGGATTGAACATGGAACTGGTCCTTTTCTGACTTTTTTTACAAAAAAACTGCCATGAATATTTGCAAACACATATAAGACTTGCTATGACGTTTTGGCGAAGCCACCCAACGGTTTGCGTTACCTGCGTGTGGGCGGGCGTGGACTCTGCTTGGGAGCAGGAAAAACTCGAAGCCAGAAAAATGCTCGAAAATGCCGCAGAATCCCACACGTCAGGTGCACGCTTTGTTGGGCGCTTTTTCATTTCAGGTTCCATTTGGTTGATGAGATTCTGCTAACTCCCACGCTTTCTCAAATTGTTCAACATGATATTCATACCATATTTCATCATCTTTTTTTGTGAGGCGATAAGTAGGTCTATTGGTATGCGCTACACGGAGGCTAGATAATCTAGCTTGAACCCAACCTGATGGAAGACCAACGTCAAATAAGTAAAGGGTATATGGTGCAAAATAATCAATTACTTTGACTTCCAATTTACCTTTGGTTGACTTCCGCGCTGCTAGGGCATTTAATGTGTCTAAATTGTTTAATAAATCTATGTTGAGCTTCTCGTATTCGATTTCCTTGGCGCGAAATGCCGCTAATCTTAAAGCGCCGCTACCTGGCTTTACTAAAAGAAAGCGAATTTGACTACCCTTGTCAATAGCATTGGCAATTTCTTCTTGCAACATGGGGATATGCATAATTAATGCGGTGCCCCAAAAATAGGATTTTTGGGAAGTGCGCACAGCTTGGGTAATTTCGTTGATGTCATCTGTGTGTTTGAAGAAGATTTCCGATAATTTTCCAGACCCAATAGACGGTGTTAAAAGCTCAAAGTATATTCTTATATTTTCTTCTTTTCCGTATTTTGTAATACTTTCAGATAATTCTTTTTCCCATTCAACTTCATCAGTTTTATAAATGATTGTTCTAATATGCTTTAAATCAAAGGGTATATCGTCTATGTTATTTGAAATTAGTATTACTGGCTTTCCGAGAGCATGAGCTAACCCCAATTCATAGAACACATTTGGATTTCTTGTGCTCATATCACACAGAATCAAATCTGATTCCTTAATCAATTTATGTATATCCACAATGATTGGGCGAGAGCCGAATAATTCGTCCGCTCTAGTTACATCGTATCCTGCTGATTCTAGTGCTGGCTTATAAATTTTTGAATAATAAGAATTAAAAGGTGGTCGAAAAGGCATAAGAACAAAAGCTTTTTTCATAACCAAAAATCTCCTTTTAGTGTTCGACCTAGCGCCCAACGGTTTGCGTTACCCGCAAGTGGGCGGGCGTGGATAATGTTTGAGATGTAGAAAAAACTCGAAGCCAGAAAAATGCTCCTAAACCGCGCAGACTCCCACTTGTCGGGTGGTAGGGTCAAGGGATGGCGCCTGGGATTTTAATCCTGGTTTCCATCCCCTGCCACATCGAACCGTGCATGAGGTTTTCCCTCACACGGCTCACCGACAACCTTCTTCTTGGAGTATTCAAGACATTCATTGTCCCGACTTTTCAATAACCTGCCATATCAGGTCGAGTCGTTCCACGTTTGTCTCTTGGCTCTCAAGTATAGTTTGCGCTGGAGTTCTTGTGATTTGTCTTGTGGTGGAATTGGCCTTTCGGCATGCACCGTCACTTACGTCCTCACTGAACTTGGTTGAAGTAGAGACCCTTCCCTCCGAGTGAGTTTTGTTGTCTCACCCATCATTAAGCTTGCGCTTCATCAGTAGTATGGTCTCCTCCGACTTCTCAACCGGCATCCCTCAGGATTTCACCTCTTCGGCTTATACCTTCAGTTACAGTAGTTGTGGGCTACTGACCAGATGAGATATCTCCTGTTCCATCATCTACTTTCACAACATCCCATACTCCCTACACCGGAGAGTTCTTGACGGCTGTTTCCCCAAAGTTCGGGGATTGTATCAGGGGCTATGCCGCTTCTGTTGCCTTCGCCATGCGTGACAGGCTCGGCTCTCTCTTTTTCCCTTTCGGGTTAACATGTCGGTGCTGCAAGTTTCACTTTATGTTACGGGCTGCTGCTTTGCTTCCCTTTCTCGGGGAGTTACAACGCTTCAACACAATCAGTCACCCGATTGCATTGGTTGCCTGCTATCTGGCAGCCTGACCTTTACCAGAACTGGACTTTCACCAGTGAGCAGATGATGATTTATCAGGACACACCACGCTTTGTTAGCCCGCTTTTTGTTATTAAGGTAACTATTTAGTGCAACACTAAAGTGCGAAAGTTAAACTGACTCTTTTTTATCTCAAAATTTTTGAGACATCCAAGGACGTACTATTGGGCGTTTGTGATTACCCATGAGAAAAACCGTCTCTCCTGATTGGATGCCAATGGTTGTGAATGTATGATACGAGGGTATTATCTTACCATTATAGATCAAACTCCATTCATAATCTTGTCGAGCAAGGTGAGGTAATATAAGTCTAATTAGATATTCGGCTGCTTTGCCACTACTCATTGCTTTACAAACACGAAAGACGAAAGTTGCTCGTGTCTCTCGCATTTTCAACTCGCAAAAGAGGTAGTCTTGTATATTTTTAGATTGGAGTTGTACATGTATTTCTTCAGGAACTGGAACATCAATGTATCTGCTTCCAGAATTAAGTAGGTCTTTCAATCTTTGCGGCATTTGTTGGGAAATTTCAGCAGATACTGCTATTGGATAATTAGGATTAACAATAATGTCTTTGGGAGGCTTAGCCCTTACTTGAGTTGCTCGGGTATTCAATGCCTTGATTAGCATTTCATAGCCTTTAGTTGAAAACATTCCATCTATAAAAAATAAGTCCACATATTGCCATTTGCTTAATCTGTTTGGGACGTTGCAATTTTCTAGTCGAGAAGGAATAATAAATATACTTCCTTCGGGCTTTTCCTCCGCAATACTTAGTGAGAAGTTGATTTCTTTTTGAACGTAACCTTCTTTGGTAATAGAATTGTTTGACAAACACACGATGATTGCATCTGAATTTCTTACTGCCGTAGGAATTTCTATTTGCCAATCTTGACCAGGCAATAATTTCTCTTCATCAAGCCATGCATCTATTCCATTGTTAAGTAAGTTTTTATGCAATGCTCTTATTGCAGGCTTGTCTCCTGACGCGTGACATAAGAATACTTTTAGCGGACGTTCTGTTGAATCAGTCATAATTGACTCTTTAATTAACTGTGTGTTTTGTAATGTGGCGGGCTAACGGTTTGCGTTACCTGCGTGTGGGCGGGCGTGGACTCTGCTTGGGAGCAGAAAAAACTTGAAGCCAGAAAAATGCTTGTAAATCGCGCAGACTCCCACACGTCAGGTGCACGCTTTGTTAGGCGTGGTTTAATTTTTTATTACGCCTTCTATAAGATACGGCACTTGAATATTCTTGCTCTGCATTTCTAAATACATATTTGTCATGACGAAAATCATCCTTAAAATAAGATGCAATTTGGTCAATGTATGTTCTCAATAAATCTGCCAATCTTTCAAATTGCTTTTTCTTGTCCCATGCGAGATTTCCTACGTAACGACCAATAATATTTTTTCCTTTGCTCTGAAGGTAAATCATGGCTTCAAGTGCAATTTTGCTTTTGGAAGCGTCAGAACCAAACACAGGTGAAACGTATGTTAATATTTCGCCTCTATCTTGAACAATTGAAACAACACACTCTTTAGATTCGAGGTCAACATGCCAACTCCCATTGGGGTTAATGGAGTAATGTGCTTCACGGACTTTGTACCCTTTTTCAAACAAAAAGCCAAAATGACGATTTATGTCTTTCAACATGAAGTAAAGTTCAATTTTCTCATCGGTTTCGGGTGATACAGAAGCAAGTACATGCCGCCCAACAAGATACAAAATGAACACTCCAAACAATCCACCAACTATAACGAATATCTGTTGAAACATTCTCTTGACCTTATGTTTTGTTTTTCACAGCGAAGCGCCTAACTAGAAACTCGGTTGACGGTTTCCACATAACTGCTTATATCTTTTAATTGTCATAAATGTCTGATAATTCATACATCCTCAACCTAAAACGCAGAAAACCGCCGTTGCCTCCTCATTATACAGACTACAACCAAAAAGTCAATTTCTGCACAAAAAAACTCTCGGCCAGCCGCCATACAACGCAGCGGACTCGCTGTCATCGCGAAGCATCCCCCTCGACCCGCAAACTTGCGAACCTTCAACTTTCCAATTTTTACTTTTGGCCTTTCATCTTTTCACCTTCGAACTTCGGCTTTTGATCTTCATCATTCATCCTTTACGCGAAGCGCTCATCCTTTCCTCTCCTCCCCCACAAAATCTAACACACCTCTTACGCCGCGCATACAACCCGCCAACCCCGCTTTTGTTATAATGCGCTCATTGTTGGACGGTGGAGGGAAAGACAATGGACGGCAGACGATAGACCGTATGGAACGGTCAATGGTCAACGGTCTATGGTCTTTCATCATCGTCCCCCAACGGAGGAACAACCTTATGATGCGATTTGACCGATTTACCGAAAGAGCGCAGGAGGCCGCCCAGCGTGCCGCCGAGATCATTCAGCGCTACGGACACAACCAAATAGACACCGAACACATCCTGCTGGCGTTGATCGAACAGCCGGGTGGTGTGATCCCCCAAATCCTTGAAAAGTTGAGCGTGAGCGCCGAGGCCCTGACCGAACGGCTGGATGCGACTCTGCGCGCCAGCCCGAAGGCCAATATCTTCGGCGGCGGCGCGGGGCAAATTTTCATTACGCCTCGCGTCAAGCGGATCATTGATCTGGCCAACGAGGAAGCCAACCGCCTGAAAGATGAGTACATCTCCACCGAGCACATCTTCCTCGCCATTCTCACCGAGCGCAACACTCCCGCCGCCCGCATTTTGGAAAGCGCCGGGCTGACCCGTGACCGCGTCTATGATTCGATCCAGGATTTGCGCGGCGGACAGCGGGTGACCGATCCGCAGGCTGAGACAAAATACCGAACGCTTGAAAAATATTCCCGTGACCTGACCCAGCTCGCCCGTGAGGGAAAGCTCGACCCAGTCATTGGGCGCGATAAGGAAATTTTGCGCGTCATTCAGATTCTGTCCCGCCGCACCAAGAACAATCCTGTTTTGATCGGTGAGGCGGGTGTAGGCAAGACCGCCATCGCAGAAGGGCTTGCACAAAAAATCGCCAACAACGATGTGCCTGAAATTCTTTCAGGTAAAAAAGTCGTTGCGCTTGATCTCGGCGCGATGATCGCAGGCTCACGCTTCCGCGGTGAATTTGAAGAACGCCTCAAAGCCGTCATGGATGAAGTCCAGCGCTCGAAGGGTGATGTGATCCTGATGATCGACGAGTTGCACACAGTTGTCGGAGCGGGAGCAGCTCAAGGTGCGATGGATGCGAGCAACATGCTCAAGCCTGCGCTCGCGCGCGGCGAACTGCAATGCATCGGCGCCACTACGCTCGATGAATTCCACAAACATATTGAAAAAGATGCCGCGCTTGAACGTCGTTTCGCTCCCATCCATGTGGAAGAGCCGAGCGTGGACGACACGATCAAGATGCTGCATGGTTTACGTGACCGCTACGAAGCTCATCATAAAGTCCATTTTTCGGATGAAGCGCTGACCGCCGCCGCGCGTTTGGCTGATCGCTACGTAACAGACAGACACCTGCCCGACAAAGCCATCGACCTGATAGACGAAGCCGCCGCGAAAGTCCGCGTTGCGTTGTACTCCATGCCTCCAGATTTGAAGGGTATGAAAACCGATGTGGATCGCCTGCGCGCGGAAGAAGAGCAGGCTGGTCTGGAACGCGATTACGAACGTGCCGCGCAAAAGAAGGCCGAGCGTTTGCGCCTTGAAACTGAATACACTGAAAAGCGCGACAAATGGGAGACCGAACATCAGCTCGATGAAGTGGTTGATGTGGATGATATCGCCTCGGTTGTGCACCAATGGACGGGTATCCCTGTTAACCAGATGCTTGAAACGGAATCGGAAAAACTTCTGCACATGGAAGCGCGTTTGCATGAGCGCATCATCGGGCAGGAAGAGGCCATTCACGCCGTCTCGGATGCCATTCGCCGCGCGCGCTCCGGGCTGAAAGATCCGTCCCGACCGATTGGCTCATTTATTTTTATTGGCCCGTCCGGGGTAGGAAAGACCGAGCTGGCAAAAGCCCTCGCCTGGTTTATGTTCGATGACGAGGAAGCTCTCGTCCGCATTGATATGTCTGAATATCGCGAACAGCACACGGTCAGCCGTTTGTTCGGCGCGCCTCCTGGATATGTCGGTTATGAAGAAGGCGGCCAGCTCACAGAGGCAGTCCGCAGACGTCCGTATCGAGTTGTCTTGTTTGATGAAATTGAAAAGGCGCATCCCGAAGTGTGGAATGCCCTGCTGCAAATTTTGGATGACGGCCGCCTGACGGATGGTCAGGGCAAAGTGGTTGACTTCCGCAACACGGTTCTGATCATGACCTCGAACCTGGGCACTGAATATGTGACCAAAGGCGGCACTTTGGGTTTCCTCACCCAAAAATCTGACGATGATGAGCGCGCCATGCACGATAAGATCGAGAAGGCGCTCAAAGGCGCTTTCCGTCCCGAGTTCATCAACCGCGTGGATGAGACCATTATGTTCTCGCCGCTTTCGCTGGAGCAAATGGAGGAGATCGTGGTTCTGCAAATGAAGGAGGTACAGGACCGCCTGAACGAACACGACATCACCGTTCAGTTAAGTGACGCAGCCCGCGGCTGGCTTGCGAAGGAAGGATACGATCCTGCGTTCGGCGCGCGTCCGTTACGCAGGGCCATCCAGAAATATGTCGAGAGTCCGCTTTCGGTGGAACTGCTCGGCGGTAAATTCAAGGACGGCGCGGTTGTGACAGTGGATGTAATGGACAACAAGATCACGTTCCTGACCGAAGCATCTACTAAAGCTAAAAAATCAAAGCAAAAAGTAAACGCGTAATCCCACGAAATGCGGACCTTAATCCGCTGTGCAAAGCAGACTACACCTGTCCTTCGCATCGCGTCGCGAAGCGAAGCCGATGTGGCGGACGGTGCCAGGGAAGTCTGCGCTCCATAACTTAACCCAAGTTGCCACCTTTCGGAAAGGTTGACAAAAATCCATGAGATTCAATACAGTTGGGGTATCCCGACCACCAACAGGAGAACCTCATGGATACCCAAATTATAGTAGTGTTTTGTTTAT
>JABFSL010000025.1 GCA_013140605.1 Anaerolineales bacterium | reverse complement strand
CGTCTTAAACAAGTGGCCGTTGAAACACATCGAACTATTTACCGCGTCAAGTATGACCTTTTAGACGACTACTTACGTCAACAACTCAAGTCACCTGCCGTCCAGATGCGTCTTGCGTAAGTCCTATGTGTAAAGAAATGCATATTGTTGAGAGCCATGAGTTTAAAAAAAACTCATGGCTCTCTTTATTTTCCTGAAAGGTGTGATGTTGACCCTGTCGCCGAAGATGACAGTTTTCAGCGGGGTTCGAGCGGCATGTCTTGATATTAAAATTGCCCTTCCCAAAGATTGACATCCTGTCGTTACATAGTATAAATGCCCCAACAGAGTCTATCCGGGAACTGTTTCACTCGTTACGCAAGGCAAACATCTTGCGGATCAGGTTGAAATAAAAAGTTTTATGTTTTCGGATGGGTTCTTTATCTTTTTAACCCCCGGAGGTGTGAGTGAACGTGACTTTGAAATTGGGAGAGCATTATATTTTTGATCTCTCCGACTGCAACCATGAAATTCTCATGGATAGCGAGCGAGCTTATTCGCTGTTTGCGCAAGCCGTACGCGATAGTGGCTTGACGGTTGTGGATGAGGGCTTTTACAAGTTTAGCCCGCATGGCTTTACCTGTTTTTTGCTGCTCTCAGAGTCGCATGCGAGTTTACATGCGTGGCCTGAATACGGGTATTGTGCAATTGACCTGTTTACCTGTGCTCTTGGCAAGGACCTTTTACCATTAATACAAAATATAAAAAACGCATTGGGCGCCGATAATTTTTCCCTGCGCAAGCTGGACCGCGAAGCCGAAATCGAAACCACAATGCCAATCGCGGCATAGGAATTTAAATGAGCATTTGGTTCACTGAAGAATTACATTCCTACTATCGCAAGGGCGTTCACGTTAAGCAAGTGCTGGCAGACGAGCAAACTCAGTATCAACACATTCAAGTTGTCGAAACGGAATTTTTTGGCAACGCACTGATCCTTGACGGCATCATTCAACTCACCGAGCGAGACAACATCGGCTATCACGAAATGATCGTGCATGTGCCGATGCTCGCCGTCGGCAACCCCAAGCGGGTGCTGATCGTTGGCGGCGGTGATGGCGGATCGTTGCAGCAAGTTTTGAGATATCCCTCCGTCGAAGAAGCCGTCGTCTGTGAGCTGGATCAGCGTGTCGTGGATTTATCACGCGAACACTTCGCTTCTTTCGGCGACCCGTGGGCTGATCCTCGTGCCAGACTGCTTGTGCGCGACGCCTTTGGTTTTCTCGAAGAAAATCCGGGCCAATTCGATGTCATCATCTCAGACACCACTGACCCGATCGGCATGGCAGAGCGCTTGTTCTCGGATGAGTTTTATAAATTGATGGTGCGCGCGCTTGTGCCCGGCGGGGCTGCGGCCACTCAATGCGAACAGCCGTTTTTTGATACTGAGTTGATCAAGCAGATTTATATCTCAGCCAAAAAGTTGACTCGAAATCCCGCTTATTACTACGCCAACATTCCCACATACCCGGGCGGAGGCATTGGCTTTATGTATGTCTCCGATACCCCGTGGGAAAATGGCTTGAAAACGCCGCTGCCGCCCGGCGTGAACAATTACATCAACCCTGAAATTCACAAGGCGGCTTTTGCCTTGCCAGAATTTTTCAGGAAAGAGTTATACGGTTAATCAAAAAGTTTGGCGCGGGTCTCAGACCTGCGCCAAACTTTTTATATCCTGTTTCTTCTTAAGGGATTAGAATCTGTTGAGAAGGAGCCAAAATGAAAAAGCTTCCTGTTTTATTGATACTTGTTCTTTCCCTTTTTGCAGGTAATTTTCCTGTATCTGCCAGCGCGTCTGCTTTGTCTAAGGATAACCTTGCTGCGTTCACTCAATTAAATCTCTATCCAAATATTGAGACAGTTGGCGTTGTAGTGACTGGAACCAGCCTGCCGAAGAAAGCTGATTTGCTGTATCGCCAGAGCGGCGAAACCAATTGGCGTAATGCTCACCCACTCATGCGGATTGATGACATTCGTTTGGTTGGCAGTTTATTTAGCCTTGCTCCCTCCACAACTTATGAAATCAAAGTCTTGGACGGGGCAACTGAGATTAGCGGCTTAGTTACAACACAGGCCAACGATCTTCAATTCGCTCCTTCAGTTGTGTTGCATGTAAATGATGATGCACCAGCCGGTGGCGACGGTTCTTCCACTGCGCCATTCAAGACCATTCAAGAGGGCGTTAATCGTGCCGTTCCGGGCACACAGGTTCTCGTGGCTGACGGCGTCTATCGCGAAGCGGTCACTTTCCCAGCTTCGGGAACTGCCAATAATTGGATTCAGGTCAAGGCGGAGGGAGGAGGCGCGATCCTCGATGGGGCGGAGACTCTTTCTGGGAGCATCTGGACTCCTTACGAGGGGAAGGCGCATGTCTGGTCCACAAAAATTGGCGGCCTCATCTCTTATCTGGCGCGTGACGATAAGCGCTTCTATATGTATGATTCCCTTTCCAAGTTATTTGCGACCACCGGACATAATGATGTCCCAATGAATGAAGGCTGGTATCTTGAACCAAATACCTGGCGACTCTATGTGCGCAGTATGGATGATCCCGCCAATCATAACTGGCAGGTGCCCCGTCTCAATCACGCCTTTGATGTGGACAGCCGCGACTGGCTCTGGGTCGAAGGATTTGAAATGCGATACTATGGCATTCGAACGGATGGATGCGGCGTCTGTACGATCAATGCTTCACATGTGGTGATCCGCAAGAATAAAATCCATAACATGCAATTGGGCATCTTTATCAACTGGACCGGTAATGATAATCAAGGGAACGATACTCGCATCGAATATAACGAGATCTACGATCCGCCGGTTAATGAATGGCCTTGGAGCGCGGTCAAGACCAGCTCGATGGAAGGTACTGGAATTGTCCTAAGGGGTCACATTGGGGCAATCGTGCGGAATAACAATATCCATAATTTTTTCAATGGCATTTATACAGGCTCATCTGGAGCCATGGAAAACTCCGCGCTTGCGTTTGATGCCGATATTTACAACAATACCATTCATCAGATCAGCGATGATGCATTGGAACCGGAAGGCGCGTGTATCAATCAAAGATTTCGGAACAACACCATTGACTCTGCTTTTGTTGGAATCTCACTGGCTCCGGTCACTCAGGGCCCGGTCTGGATGCTGCGATCCTCGATCAGTAACTACTCTGGCAAAGCCATCAAATGGGACAGAAACTCCGATGGCGTTGTGCTGATCTATCACAACACTGGCTGGACCGAGGTGAAGGGTGTCAATGCGATTGACCTGATCAGCCCGGTGCATAATGCGGTGATGCGGAATAATATTTTTCAAAGCGCAGGTTATTCCATTTATGAAGTTCGAACAGGCTCGACAGGGCACGACTGGAATAATGATAATTTTTATACCACGCGTACAGCGGACGTCAATCACTTCAGATGGGAGAATGTCCTTTACGATAGCGCCGCAAAGTTATGCGCGGCAAGCGGTCTTGAATGTACTGGATATGAAACCGCCCCCGGCCTAACCAACCCAAGTGGCGGTGATTTTACACTTCAATCATCGAGTCCGAATATGGATAAGGGCGTCGCGATCCCTGGAATTAATGATCAATTCTCAGGTACAGCACCAGATGTCGGCGCGTTTGAACGCATTGTTGATTCTCCTCCAGCCGTTTTATCAATTATCCGCGCGGATGCGAATCCCACCGGCGCAACGAATGTTAATTTCACCGTTACCTTTTCAGAACCTGTGACAGGCGTGGACGTTTCTGATTTTGCGTTCGTTACCGACCCATCCATTGTGGGCGCGTCCATCACTGGAGTCAATTCTGTTTCGACTACAACATATACCGTTGGAGTTAATAGCGGTTTTGGCAACGGCACACTTCGATTGAATCTTGTGGATAATGATTCAATTGTTGATACGGCAAATAATCCGCTGGGCGGGGCGGGTACAGGCAATGGAAATTTCAATGCTGGTGATTCGTACAATATCGAAAAAAATGCTGCGACGGTAACTGGGGTCTTGCTCGTTGACCCGAATCCATCTCGCGCTGACAATCTTCGTTTCACGGTGAATCTTTCCAAGGATGTCAGCGGCGTGGATGCAAGTGATTTTGCCTTGGTCACAACTGGTGGGATCTTGGGCGCGGCTATAACAGATGTTATCGGCCTCGGGAATACTTATACAGTTACGATCAATACCGGCACGGGTGATGGAACTCTGCGATTGGATATTATGGATAACGATAGCATCATCGATGCCTTGACCAACCCGCTGGGTGGAGTGGGCGCGGGTAACGGAAACTTTACAACAGGTGGTATTTATTCGATTGATAAGAACGCTCCGTTAATGATCAGCAGCCTGCGTACCGATCCAAATCCCACGATTGCTGAAACGGTGCATTTTAAAGTGACTTTTTCTGAATCAGTCAGCGGAGTGGATGTGAGTGACTTCAGGCTGATCACAACTGACAGTATTTCCGGTGTTGCCATTACTGGCCTGAGCAGTTCATCGAATCAATATACCCTGACAATTGCCACTGGAACTGGTGTAGGCAATCTTCGCCTTGACCTGGTGGATGATGACAGTATTGTAGATGCCCTGGGTCATCCATTAGGCGGAGCGGGTGCGGGCAACGGCGGCTTCATTACAGGTGAAGCGTATACGATCAATAAAACCCCCGTTACTATCTTGAGTGAGACGTTCAGATCAAATGGTACTTATGATGGTTGGATACTTGAATCGGGCGAAGACAGCAACAAGGGTGGCTCGAAAAATTCCGCCGCTGAAAATTTTTATCTTGGAGATGATGCGAAGGATCGCCAATATCGCGCCATCCTGCACTTTCCCACAAGCTCTTTGCCCGACAATGCGGTCGTAACCCAGGTCATTCTGACGATCAAAAAGCAGGCTCACGTTGGGACCGATCCGTTCGTTACTCATAGGAATATCTTGATAGATATTCGCACAGGCTACTTCGGCAGTTTGGGACCATTTAGCATTGGAGCTTTGCAGGCTGTTGATTTTCAAGCTCCTGCCCATCGGAACGCGGTTGGCATGATCTCAAATAATTCGGTCGGAGGTTGGTACTGGTCATTGTTGGATGTCACCGCCAATGCGTACATTAATCCGATCGGCGTGACACAGATCCGCCTTGGTTTTCAACTTGACGACAACGATGATCGAGATAACGATTATGTTAAATTTTTCAGTGGGAATGCCAATGCGCTTGGCGACCGCCCCCAGTTGATGATCAAGTATTATGTGCCGTAGTGAGATATTAGCTGGGCGAAAAAGAAGCTCCAAATTCTTGTTAATAACATTAGGCGCAGGCCTCCAGGCCTGCGCCTAATGTTATTAATTTCGATCTTCATGACCAGAAAAAACCAGCCTTGAAATTATTTGTTAGTTTCTTCGCTTGTAGACTTGGCTGTTGTAGTTTCAACGACTGATTGCTGAACTTGGGCTGGCTCACCAGCTTCCGATTTAACGGTTGTGGTTTTCTCTCTGGTCGCTTGAACTTCTGGTGACAGCCTATTAAGGTAGCCTTTGACGCCATCCACTGCACCCTTGCCCTGCTGTAGAATGCCGACCAGTGAATGGACTGGGTACGATCCGCTGCCAATGACCAGGCCAGTGATCAATACATCAATTTGTGCGGGAACTATGCCGATACCCAGCATGGCAAACATTTGCAATTGGCCGACCGCGGCAATGATTACTCCCAGCATAAGGCCGAGCACAATGGAGGCCGCAGTCTTGGCGCTGATATAACTATCGGAGGAAGTGACGGCGGCAAGATTTCCTTCAGCATTCTCGAGACGCTGCTGTGCCAGAACCATGAGTTTGTTGGCGGCATTAACTTTTGCCTGTATTTCATCCGCCAGTGCCGATGCTGATGTCTGCCCGAACTGGATATCCTGCAATTCTGCATTGTATTTTTCAGAAGCATTGGCCAGGAATTGACGAGCCTGCTGTACTTCGACTTCGGCATTCTTAAGCCAGCGCAGTCCGCGGCCAAGGTAGGCGACCATGGTACGCCAACTGTTTTCAAGCACGTTGAAAATGCTCTCAAGTGTTCTTTCGACTGCCGCCGCGGCAGCCACCACGGGAGCCAGTACAATTGTCAGGTTGGCGCCCACCACCAGTGGCAAGGCGTCTGCATCTTTGAGTGGGGAAAACAAAACCCACCCGATCAAGATCGCCCACAGGAGCACGAAAACAATGATCAATACTCGAAACCATCTGCGTGTCTTCAAAAACTGTTTCTCGTTGTCCCAGGTCGGCATACCACCTTGTACAGCAGATGCATTATTTACAGAACTGTTCATATTGGGTCTCCTTATAAATGATTCTACGGGTTGAAAATTTGAAGGGATGTTTTACCGAATTCAAAATTGACATTAAGATCATATAGCGATGAACCTCCTTGAATCATATGAGACGCGCTGTAAAAGTTTTAGAGATTATAAGACTGCAACTATGTTATGGTCAAAATGCATGCCATGTATGGAAAGGGTGACTTTCATATATCAATTTAGGTTGATGCCGGTTCTGATCAGGATGTTCAGGGTAAGAGAGCGTTTCTTAAGTCAATTTGTGGCTAATTTTAGCATGCGCCGAATGCTGGCGATATAAACCACGGACTCGCTGGACGAAACAGTATGTTCAAAATCACGTGATAGACGACGATAGCGACCCAGCCAACCGAAGGTTCGCTCGACAATCCAACGATGCGGCAAGATTTCAAACCCTTTGGCTTTATCTGATCTGCGAACAATATCCAACTGCCAACCAAAATGCTTGCGTACTTCTTTCACAATAGAAATATAAGCACCATCTGCCCAAATCAGTTTCAAGCGACACCAACGATTATGAACATTGAGTTTGATTTTATCAAACAACTTTTGCAAGGTTTGGTATCCACCGCGACCATCTTGAATACTGGCACTATGTACCAAAACCATCAAAAGCAAGCCCAAAGTGTCTACAATAATGTGGCGTTTGCGTCCAGGAGTTTGTTTGTGGACATCTACGCCTCGTTGTTCGCCGCCTTCCGAGGTTTTGACGCTTTGGCTATCAATAATCACGGCGCTGGGTTTGGGTTCACGTCCCGCTTGTACACGGACTGTCTTGACTAAGGCTTCATTAATGCGCTCCCACAAACCTTGTCGCTTCCATCGTCGAAAATAACCGTAAACGGTCTGCCAGGGAGCAAAATCTTTTGGCAACATCCGCCATTGGCAACCCGTACGGACTACATATAAAATGGCATTGATAATTTGCCACATCTCCCATTTGCGTGAACGTCCCATGTGGCTGGTTGAAAAAAAATCCATTATCAACAGCCATTCGGTATACTTGAGGTCGGTCGGGTAGGTTTGCTTGAATTTGGTCATTCTTCAAGCTTACCCGACTACTTAAGAAACACTCTCTAAGGTAGAATCTGATTACTATGCACGCTCAGGAACAAAAATTCCTAATTGGATTTTTACAATCCATCACAGATATACCAAACGCAGAAGTTGAAAAGGTGTTGGGCATTTTCCGCGTATCCAAACTCCAGAAGAATCGATTCCTGGTAAGTGCGGGTGAAGTCCCAACCACGCTGGCTTTTGTAGTTTCAGGAATCCTGCGACTGTACTATATTTCAGATTCTGGTTTTGAATTTACCAAATCCTTCTGTGTGGAGGGAGACATGGCAGCCGCTTATACCGCGCTCCTCAACAACGAGCCGTCAAAACTTTTTATTCAGACGCTTGAAGACTCCCAGTTGTTGACTGCAAATTACAAAGAATACCAGGCAGTTACAGCCGAATCTTCTTACTGGCAAAAAGTAAATCAAAATATCGCGGAACGGTTATTCATGAAGAAAGAGAAGCGGGAAAGCTCTTTGCTTCTTGATGACGCTCAAACTCGTTACATAAAATTTAGAAATGAATATCCGGGTCTGGAGAGTCGGATTAAACAGCATCTGATAGCGTCCTATCTGGGAATTACCCCCGTTACATTAAGTCGAATTCGAGCCAGATTGCGGAAACCCTTATCCTATGATAATGAGGATTAAAGAAGTCAATGGTATTCTGGGAGAATAAATCAATCTCCGGAGAAAAAAATGAATACCACAAATAACACTGTATTAATAACGGGGGGAACGTCAGGTATAGGTTTGGCTCTTGCCAAAAAATTTCTAAGCAAGGATAACCGCGTAATTGTCACAGGGAGAAATCAAGAAAAACTTGCGCGAGTACAGGTGGATTTTCCAAAGCTCATTACACAGAAAGCAGATATGAGTCGCCTTGAAGATGTCGAACAGTTGGCGGGTCAGTTTACTGATACGAATATTTTGATCAATAATGCGGGCGTGCAATATAACTATGATTTTGCCGATCTGTCCATTCCAATGGATTACATCAAAAAGGAACTGCAAACCAATTTGATTGGGCCGCTTCTATTGATTAGATTGATGCTCCCGCATCTTATGACAAAACAAACGGCGGCGATTGTAAACGTCTCATCGGGTTTGGGGATCGTTCCAAAACAAAGCGCCCCAGTCTACTGCGGGAGCAAGGCCGGGCTTCACTTGTTTACCAAATCCCTGCGCTGGCAGCTCGAAAATTCACGTATTAAGGTTTTTGAAATTATTCCCCCAATCGTGGATACATTCATGACACAGGGACGGGGGAGGGGAAAAATTTCCCCTGAAGTATTAGTTGATGAATTCTGGAATGGTTTTCAAAACGATAAATATGAGATGGCCATTGGTAGAACGAAGTTGCTGGTCTTCATCCATCGCTTCCTGCCTAAATTAGCAGATAGAATCATGCGCAATGGACTATGATATGAACCCTAATCAAAGTTCCTGAGTTCTTTAAAAACTCAGGAACTACATTTTTATATCAACATCCTAACCGGGTTTTCCAAAAACCCTGCCACGCCTGTCCCGATGCCCTTTCGGGAGCGTTTGCATGAACTGGGCAGTTTCAGCTATGTCACTGACACGGTGGTCAACGGAGATGATGGCTTTTTGTAATTAAATTTTATCGTATAAATCCTTTTGCAACTTGATTATGTTTCAAAATCTCTAATGCCCAACGCTTTGATCAACGAGTCCTCAGTTTGAAACAAAGTGAAGTGGTTGATGTTGTAATCATTGTCTAACTCTTTTAAAGCTTTGCCTCTTTCACTAGCAGGAATAGTAATCTTTATTAATAGATCTTGGGGTGTTTCGTAATTTTTTCTGGATTTATCGAATATTTCATGATGAGAACAGAAAGTATGCGTAGAAAACTCATCTGACCATTTTGAAGCCATTGTGTACCAGGCTTTTTGGGCAAAATGCCTCTTATGAGTGCTTACATATGGGCCCATTACGGTAATTAGTGGATTTTCTATAGCCTTTATAGGATTAACATATTCAATATATGCATATATCGCTACATCCTTTTGAAGTGGTGATTCACATAAAGCAAAATAGGCTGCAATATATGGTGATGTAGTCCAATCCAAAAGTGGTGATGGGTATCCATGATGTCGAAGATACACTAAATAAGCATACCAGTTCTGTGGTAGATATACTCTGCGATGGCTTTGATTTTTATTAATTTCACTGACCTCAGAATCTGGAACATTCCATTTCAAGCCCGTAAGGGTTTCGATTTCATCAATGATTTGGGATGTAAATAATAGATATCTGCCTAAAGTAAATTCTTCAGTGGTCTTTCTCTCCAAAGTTGTTTTTACGGGCAAATTAGGTTGACCACGAAATAGAACCACATTTTTTCTTTTTAAAGTATGTTCCTTATCCTTTGAAAGTTCATGGTAGCCATAATTTTCTCGAATTTCATCTACGACTATCTTAAATTTATCCCAACTATCCAAATTTTTCTCTTCCATGCAAACTCCTTTACGCCATCTGATAAAGATTATACACTGCGTTAAATAATAAAAACTTCCAAAGTCTTTTGGCTTTGGAAGTTTTTATTATTACACCAACATTCTGACAGGATTTTCCAGGAACCCTGCCAACTTTTGCATGAATTGGGCGGCTTCCGCTCCATCGCTGACGCGATGGTCAACGGAGATGGCGGCTTTCATATGCGAGAATTTCTTATGACAACTGCTCAAAGTCTGCGATATCTTTTGTTCTCCCGCTTGCTTTCTTGTTCTTCTTCAGACTCTCCAAATCAATTACGTTGACTTCAACGCCATCGAAATTATCCATGATTCTCGCCTGATAACATTCATCGAATTCAACGCCTGAAATGGATGTTGTGATTTCAAGTCGTATGGGAGGAAAACCCATGCGAATAATTTTTGGCTTTTGCAGGAACAATTCGGGCTTTAAATTGGGATCGTCAAATCCAAAGGCTTTCAATGTGGAAACAAGTTTTTGAGCATTGTCAGGATGGATGGCAACCCAAATGTCCATATCCTCTGTGGCGCGGGCGTATCCATGATAACCGACTGCGTACCCCCCAATCAACAGATAGCGAACGTCATGCTCTTTCAGCAATTTCAAGAACTCTTTGAAGTCGGGCGGTAGCGTTAGATCCATAATTGATCCTCCGTAAAAGTTCCATGTGTTGCAGACGTTCACGCGGCGTTCTGGAAAGCCAATATTCTTTGTCCTGCTTATCGGCTTCTTCAAATGATGACACAACCGAGAAAGCAGTTCTATCTATCTTTGGAAAATGGTTTGTTGTTTCCATGCGTTAAGTATAGCATAACGAAAGAACTCCGAGTTTTCCAAAAACTCGGAGTTCTAATTTCTACACCAACATCCTCACGGGACTTTCCAGGAACTCTGCCAGCTTTTGCATAAACTGGGCAGCTTCAGCACCATCGCTGATTCGATGATCTACTGAAATTGTGGCTTTCATTCTCCAGCCTACTTTCAACTCACCACCTTCAACAACAGGCACTTCTCTTGCGGAACTGATCGCCAAAATCCCAGCTTCGGGCGGGTTGATGATGGCGATGAAATCTTCAACATCGTACATTCCCAAATTGGAGGTGGAAAATGTCGAACCATCCACATCATCAGGTTTGACCTTGCCATCGCGGGCGCGGGCAGCCATCACTTTGACTTCGCCTGAGATCTGGCGCAATGTCTTTTGATCGGTGTCTTTGACGACGACGGTCATCAGTCCGCCGGGAACTGTCACAGCGACACCGACATTGACGTGACCGAATTGAATCACTTCGCTGCCTTTGATGGTCGCGTTCAAGTTTGGAAATTGACGCAGCGACAACGCCACACCTTTGAGAATAAAGTCATTGACCGATACTTTTTCGTTGTCGGGCAAATACGCATTGACCTGCTTGCGCATGTCCATCAACGCATCCATTTTGAATTCGTGAGTGACGTAGAAATGCGGGATGGTTGTCTTTGATTCAACCAGTCTGCGGCCAATGGCTTGGCGGAGTTTAGTTGTGGTAGTCGTCTTGTCTACCAGTCCGCTAGTCAACGAGACAGGAACTAGTGGACTAGTGACTGGCGACTGGTGACTAAGCGCCGCTTCAATATCCTTGCGGACAATTCGTCCGCCGGGGCCAGTGCCTTGCACATTGGACAAGTCCACTTTTTGGTCGCGGGCAATTTTCTTCGCAAGCGGACTCGCTTTGACAGAACCAGTATCCAGCGGAGCAGATGCTTGTTGAACAGAAACAACTGTCGGCTGAGTCTGAGGCGCAGGCTTTTCATCCACCTGCTGCTTTCCGCCTTCTGCCTTCTGCTCACTGACCACTTCTCCCGCATTTCCTACAATTGCAATCGGCGCATTGACAGGAACCATCGTTCCTTGATCTACGATGAGTTGCAACACAACACCAGTTGCGGAAGATTCGACTTCAACGGTGGCTTTGTCAGTTTCGATCTCGGCCAGCACGTCGCCTTTGTTGATGCTCTCGCCGACTTGTTTCACCCAACGGACGAGCAAACCCTCGGCCATATCGAAGCCGAGCTTGGGCATGGAAATTGTTTCAGCCATTATTTTAAGACCTCCTTTACCGCCGCCGTGATGTCGTGCACCTGCGGGAGCGCGGCTTGTTCGAGCGTGCGGTTGTAGGGGAGCGGCACTTCTTTTTGCGCCACGCGAATGATGGGCGCGTCAACGTAATCAAATGCTTCTTCATAAATTCGGCTGACGATCTCGGAGCCGACACCGTAGGATTTCCATCCTTCTTCAACAACGACCGCGCGATTGGTTTTCTTGAACGACTCGATCACGGGTTCCATGTCGAGCGGACGAAGTGTGCGAAGATCAACAACTTCAACTTCGATGCCTTCTTTGGATAATTCCTCTGCCGCTTTCATTGATAGCTCGAGACCTTTGCAGTACGTGACGATGGTAACGTCTTTGCCTTCGCGCTGTACTTTGGATTTGCCAATTGGAATTGTGTACTCGCCCTCAGGCACTTCGCCGCGGACTTGATACATCGTTGCATGTTCGATGAAAAGAATCGGATCATTCGAGCGGATGGCTGATTTTAAAAGACCCTTGGCATCTTCTGGCGTCCCAGGCGACACAACCTTCAAGCCAGGGAAATGCGCGAAGATGGCATCCGGAGTCTGTGAGTGTGTTGCCCCAAGCTGACGTCCGCCGCCACCGACAGCGCGAATCACCAAAGGCAATGTGAACTGTCCGCCAAACATGTAATGAAGTTTGGGCGCCTGATTGACAATGTAATCCATCGCAGAGAAACCAAAGTTGATGGTCATCAATTCTGCAACGGGACGTTGTCCCACCATCGCCGCGCCAATCGCGCCGCCGATAATTGCATTTTCCGCGATGGGTGTATCTTTGACGCGCATCGCGCCATATTTATCATAAAAGCCTTTGGTGACCGCGTACGTGCCGCCCCAAACACCGACCTCTTCACCCATAATAAAAACGGATGGGTCACGATCCATTTCTTCCATAAGAGCCTGCGAGATCGCCTCGCGCATTGTGATTTTTGCCATGTTTAATTTCCTTCAACATGTCGTTGCGAGGAGCGCTCTTGTTCTTCGCGACGAAGCAATCTCATTGTTAAGTGGAGACTGCTTCGGGCTAGCGCCCTCGCAATGACATAAATTTAGTCCGCGTAAATATCCGAATACAATTCTTCTGCCGCAGGTTCAGGAGAAGCCTCGGCGAATTCAACAGCCTTCGCAATTTCCTCTTCCACTCGCGCTTCGATTTCATCCAAGACCTTGGCCGTTGCAACTTTTTTCTCAAGCAATTGCTTGTTGAAAATGCCGATCGGATCGTTCTCCTGCCACTTCTTCACTTCTTCCGCTTTACGGTAACGCTCGGGGTCGCCCATCGAATGTCCACGGAAGCGATAGGTATCAATCTCAAGTAAGTAAGGTTGGCTATTCTTGCGGACATAATCCAATGCGTCTTTTGCGGCATCGTAAACCTTCAACACATCCATGCCGTCAACTTGACCATTCTTCATGCCATAGCCTTCAGCCTTTTGACGAATATCAGTCACAGCCGAGGCGCGGTCAACAGCCGTGCCCATGCCGTATTGATTGTTTTCGCAAACCCATAACACACGCAAACCCCAGGTCTTGGCAATATTCAATGCCTCATGGAAATAACCAATGTTGGTCGCGCCATCGCCGAACATACAAATGGTGATGTTGTCGTTCCCTGCATATTGATCGCCAATGGCGAATCCAGAAGCGATGGGCAGGTGACCGCCCACAATGGCATGTCCGCCCCACATGTTCTTGGAGGTGTCCGCCATGTGCATCGAGCCGCCCTTTCCTTTGGACATGCCCGTTGCCTTGCCGAGCAATTCAGCCATCACTTCATTGGCAGAAATGCCGCAGTTCAACGCCACACCATGATCGCGATAGGCAGTGATCACACGGTCTCGCGGCTCACGCGCCGCAATCAAACCCGTCGAAACGGCTTCCTGCCCGATGTAAAGGTGCATGAAACCGCCGATCTTGCCTTGCTGATACAGTTCCGCGCCGCGTTCTTCAAGACGGCGGATCAGCACCATTTGATAATACAGATCAATTTGTTGTTCTTTCTTCATTATTTTCTCCGCTAAACGATTGCAAAAAATAACACCAGTATCTCTCTGGCGTTGTGCTTATTAGGCAAACACGGCATTATATCAGAGAATTTTAGTCCAGATTTCTCTCAAATGCTCTCCGATTCGATGGTGTAAAATAGAATTATGAATTGGTTCACAGGCGGCGCTCAAGGCGAAGCAAAAAGACTCATAACCCAGCTTGCGGATTCCACGAAACGGGATGCCGCCGCTAGGGAGTTGATCAAACTGGGCGCAGATTCCGTGCCGCCATTGATCGACGCGCTTCAGACTCAAGACTTGGGCCTGCTCCTGTACTATCAGCAGATTCTCGCCCGAATCCCTTCCGCCACACCTTTGCTGACAAAAGCTCTCGGGACTACGCATCCTGTCATCCGCGCGCGCGTAGTTGAGGTCCTTGGTATCAGCAAAGATAAAAACGCCATCCCCGCCTTACTGGATGCTGTAAAAGGCGAATACTTTACCGTCCGTTCCCGCGCTGCGCTTGTATTGGGAAACATCGCCGACGCACAAGTGATCCCCGCTCTTTTGCCTCTGCTCAAAGACAAAGAAAATGAAGTCCGCAGCGCGGCTTGCATAGCAGTTGCAAAATTCTGCGACCCTTCCACATTTGATGACATTACAAATATTTTGCTGGATGACCCGATCATGGATGTGCGTCGATCCGCAGCGCGCGCATTGGGTGACACAAAACATCCCGCCGCGATTTCCTTCCTGATGGAAGCTCTGCGCGATTCATCCTGGTGGTTTGAACGTGAAGAAGCCGCCGTAGATCTATTGATCGCCATTGAAAAAATGGGACCCGCTGCCGTTGAGTCATTGATCGAAGCGCTCGGCGATAAGGAAGGCACTGTCCGCAAGTATGCGGCAATTGTGCTTGGCAGGATGGGTGACCCGCGCGCCATCGAAGAATTGGGCATGACCTTGTATGACCTGCACCATGAAGTGGGAAAAGCCGCCGCCGAAGCGCTCGCAAAGTTTGGCACATCCACAGTAGATATTTTTATCGAAGCCTTGAGCCACCCCGAAGCAACGGTCCGCGAAAATTCATTGGTCGCGTTGAGCAAAATTCAAGACGAGCGTGTTGTACCTGTCTTGATCGAAATGCTCCGCGACCCTGCAAGAGATGTTCAAAAGCAAGCCCTGCAGGCGCTTGGCGGATTACGGGACCCGCGCGCAATCCCGTCGTTACAGAATATTGTATCCAATCGCGCAGACAGGGAATTGTCCGCTTTAGCGAAACAGATTATCGAAAATATAAAATAACCCAATTTATTGTAAGCAATCTATTCACATTGGCCTGAATTCGGAATGAGATAAATTTACTGGTAAGGAGTAAATTATGCGCCGTATCCACTCGCTTTTAGCTGTGCAGTCTGTTGTGGCAATACTGGTATCCATCAACCGCCTCGGCACATGGACCTTGGGTTATATGCTTCCGAACGAATTTTTGCGCTGGGTGGATTTTAATAACATGCTCGTCCTGCCGCTCATCAGCCTCGTGGCGTTTTATCTCCTCAAGAAAACAATCGAATATGACTCACCTGCTCGTGATGGGAAAAGCCATCTTGCCATCAATTTGGTTTTCATTGTTGGTATTTATTTGCTTGCCGCGAGCTATGGTGACCATGAAGTAACCAATTACCTTCATGTCCGCTTTTGCCTTGATGATTCTTCAAGTGACTTATGCCGCATTGTGATCTTCAATGATGATGAATTCAGTCACTGGATCTTCTTTACGGGTTTTGTGATGATGAACGCGGCATTATTGTTCCTGCAAACTTTGTTCCCCAATAGAGATCAGCTCGCTGGAAAAGATATTACGTTGCTTGTTGTAAATTCTGTTTTTCTCGGCGCGGGTATATTTGCAAATCTCGGATTTGAAGAAATTGGACTTGATTTGTATGTAGTGGCTTTGCTTGCAATTCTCTCCACGTATTTACTATGGAAACGCGGCAGACAGCCATTGTTCATTTATTATGTGTCGGCATATTGGTTGGGGTTGATTGGAAGTTTGATTGCACACATTTTATAGTTGCAAAACGGACTTAATGTATTGTATTTCTAGAGAAAAGGTTATATACTAGCGCAGAATTTAAAATAGAACAGTAAAAATATTCATCCATAGTTGATA
>JABFSL010000080.1 GCA_013140605.1 Anaerolineales bacterium | reverse complement strand
AGCAGGTTGCGCGTGTTCATCACCCGCAATTGATCAGGGCGATTGAAGAGGTATGCAAGGAAGGCCCGGGCATCATTGACCATGCCCCCACTTACATCACGCAGACATCGTATCAGGATGCATTGTTGGCGGCTGGCGGCGTGGTCGAATGTACGCGCGCGGTGATTCATGGGAATGCGAAAAATGCATTCGCCATTGTCCGCCCGCCGGGGCATCATGCGGAACCAGACCGCGCCACGGGATTTTGCATCTTCAATAATATTGCCATTGGCGCGCGTGAAGCTTTGCAAAATGGACTCCAGCGTGTGATAGTCATTGACTATGATGCGCATCACGGCAATGGGACTCAGGCTGCGTTCCTAAATGAAGAACGCGTTGGTTTTATATCAACTCATCAATGGGGAATTTATCCCGGCACAGGCTGGATCGAAGATGCGCCGCGTGCGAAGAAGCGCATTGTCAACGTGCCGTTGGAGGCACATGCTGGCGATGAAACTTATGCGCGCGTTGCAGATGAAATATTCAAGCCAATTGTTGAATCATTTCGTCCACAGATGTTGTTCATCTCGGCGGGATTCGATGCGCATTGGAATGACCCGATCACTTCGCTGGGATTATCCACGCGCGGATATTACAACATGTCGAAGAAGCTGGTCGAGATCGCCGAGGAATATTGTGACGGCAAAATTGTCTTTGTGCTCGAAGGCGGCTATGACCCGCACAACGTCTCTCACGGGGCGGCGGCTGTCTTCGACGCATTGACCAACTCACAGTTAAATAAAGATGCGAACGACCCGTCGCCTTATGCAGACGTGGACCACGAATCCCGCATCCACGAGATATTAAAATGGCACGACATCTCGCAATAGAATCATTATGATGTAAAATCTTTTCTGTTGTACACTCACAAAATATTAAAGGAGTGAGAGATGGCTAGAAAAGAAAGCAAAGGTTTTGTTCAACTTGAATGGGTCTGCCCGAATTGTGATGGGCGCAATCCCGGCCCGGTCAAGACCTGCCAAAATTGCGGCGCGCCACAACCGGATAATGTGCAGTTTCATCGCGCGGCGGATGAGAAGATCATCACAGATGAAAAAGTTGTCGAAGTTGCCAAAGCGGGCGCGGATATTCACTGCGGATTCTGCGGTACGCGCAACCCGGCGACTGCGTCAACCTGCTCGCAGTGCGGCGCGGATTTGAAGGAAGGCAAGGCGCGTGCGGCGGGACAGGTATTGCAGGCGGCTCCCGCTGCGCCGAAAGTTGTCACCTGCACGAATTGCGGGGCCGAGAACCCGGGCAGTGAGCGCATGTGCGCAAAATGCGGTTCGCCATTACCACGAGCAGCAACTGTTCAAGCTCAAGCGGCTGCAAGCTCCGCACAAGCCGCACCAGTGCCAGTGAATGTAGCGAAGAAGAAAACAAACTGGTTGTTGTTCGGCGGCATTGGCGCATTTTTGTTGATCTGCTGCATTGCTGTTGTAATGATCTTTGCCCTGCCATCCAAAACTTTAACCGGGACTGTGGGGGAAGTGCGCTGGCAAACATCCGTGCCGGTGCAAGAACTTCAGGAGGTTAATCACACGAACGAAAGCGGGGATCCACCTTTTGACGCAAAAAACGTATCATGCCACGATGAAACCGAGGAAATATGCGAAGAGAAAACCATTGACAAAGGCAATGGCTTTGCGGAAGTGGTTCAGGAATGTCACACGGAGAGCACTAAATACTGCGATTACACTGTGGACGAGTGGACGACCATCCAGACTTACACATTGGAAGGTAATGATCTCTATCCTATTTATGAAAGCCCCAACGTTTCCAGCGATCAGCGCGTAGGATCATCTTCAGAAACATTGACTGTTATTTTTAACACTGACCATGGACAGGAATCGTACTCAACTGATTCAATGACTGAATTTCAGCAGTTCGAGATCGGAAGTGTATGGACATTGAAGATGAATGCGATTGGTGGAATTGTTAGTATAGAGAGGTAAAACAGAAGGTGAAAGGCTGAATACAGAGGGTGGAATTCAGAAGGCAAATAACGAAAACTCCTGACCCGATCAGGAGTTTTTTCTTTATAATGAACTCATGGAAAAAACTGTTGCAATTATCGGCGGCGGACCTGCGGGGTTGATGGCGGCGGAGGTGTTAAGTCAGCATGGCGTGAAGGTGGATGTATATGATTCCATGTCGTCGCTTGGGCGGAAGTTTTTACTGGCTGGCAAGAGCGGATTGAACTTGACTCACTCGGAGCCATTCGAGAAATTTGTCTCGCGTTATGGGAATCGAAAAAGTGAAATAGAAAAGTGGTTGTTGGATTTCACGCCCGATGATCTGCGCGAATGGGCGAGCGGGCTGGGAGTCGAAACTTTTGTTGGGACTTCGGGACGCGTATTTCCAAATGAGATGAAGGCCAGTCCGCTATTGAGGAAGTGGCTAAAAGGGTTGGATGATGCGGGGGTCAATTTTTATTTGAGGCATAAGTGGAATGGAACTATTAAATCTGCTCAAGGCGGCGTCCCCGCCGCCGAGGACGGCGGCTTGAGCATGGAATTTGAAACTCCTGATGGAATCAAAAACATAAAAGCAGATGCTGTCATATTGGCCCTCGGCGGCGGGAGTTGGGCAAGACTCGGCTCGGACGGCGCATGGGTCCATTGGCTGAGTCAGGCCGGGGTTAAAGTGGAAGCGTTGAAGCCGTCCAATTGCGGATTCGATGTGGCGTGGAGTCCGGTCTTCAAGGAAAAGTTTGACGGTCAGCCGATCAAGTCAGTGGTGTTATCGTTCGGGGCGTTTCGTCAGCAGGGCGAATTTATTGTGACGCAGGAAGGCGTGGAAGGAAGTTTGATCTACGCGGCATCGGCGTTGATGCGTGATGAAATCCTTGCGAATGGAAAAGCAGTGATGCGCCTCGACCTTGCGCCCGATAAAACCGAAGCGCAGTTGGTTGAGAGGTTGTTGAAGTCGCGCGGGTCGCGCTCCATGGCGAGTCATTTAGAGAAGACGGTTGGAATGAAAGGCGTGAAGGCGGGACTGCTGCGCGAATTTGTACCAAAAGATGAGTTTTCGAGTATGGAAAGACTTGCCTTTTATATCAAGCAATTGCCTGTGCCGTTGATCGCAACTCGTCCATTGGATGAAGCCATCAGCAGCGCGGGCGGCGTGACGTTTGAGTCGCTGGATGAAAATTTGATGATCCGCGAATTGCCCGGCGTTTTTTGCGCAGGAGAAATGCTGGACTGGGAAGCGCCGACGGGCGGATATTTGTTGACGGCTTGTTTCGCGAGTGGAAGAGTGGCCGGGGCGGGAGCAGTAAAGTGGCTGGAAAGCGTATGATATTCACGGATTGCAGACTCTTGTACTGAGCTTGTCGAAGTATTAGTCTGCATTTCCCCAGCTAAAGCGGACTACCCTACTAAAGGGGGCTTCGCACAAGTCCGCAATCCAGAATAAACTTTAGAAAAAGGAGAAATCATGGACAGCAATAAAAGTGGTTTTAACTCAATTGATCAATACATCGCAACTTTCCCGTCGGACATACAAAAAATACTGGAAGAAATACGAGCAGTTATAAAAGCAGCCGCGCCTGAGGCTGAAGAAAAGATCAGTTATCAAATGCCTACGTTTTTTATGAATGGCAATTTAGTTCACTTTGCCGCCTTTAAAAATCATATCGGGTTTTATCCCACGCCAAGCGGAACTGAAGCTTTTCAAAAGGAATTGTCCATTTATAAAGGCGCAAAGGGATCGGTACAATTTCCAATCAATGAACCCATGCCGTTGAAACTAATTACCAAGATTGTGAAATTTAGAGTTGCTGAAAACTCAAAGAAAACCGGGACAAAAACGGTCAAAAAGAAATAACGACATTTACTGGAAAATTGCTCTATAAAAGCAACTCATCCACGAAAGGTTGATTTCGGGATGAGTTGCTTTTACAACGAGCCACTACTTCAAACAATCAACAATAATTTTGTGATCGTGGGTCCTCCCAATCCATAAATTCCTCGATGCGCTGAAATTGATTGATAGTCAGGTTGGAAATCCCAGAGCATCCCCTATATTCTGGAATCTTTTTGAAAAGTCAATTGTATAAGCGGATTTAGGGACAAACATCATATTTTTTTCATGAACCCGGAGTGCTATACTTATTTTATATTCTGTTATATAAGGCTGGTTACAGGGAGTGAAACATGAAAACAGGGAAAATTCAAACTCTCTTGCGCCCGTCACTCACCTACACATTATTTTGGGTTTTGTGGATCCTCATCTCGTAATTCAAACCAACAAGGCCGGCTGTCTGTGGAAGCGCCAGCCTGATTTGTTTTATGCCGCGCACGATATGAAATCCATATCGAAAAGCGAGGAACGCCATCGAAGTAGCGGGGGTGAAATAGATTGGGCCAACCGCCCCGGCTGTTGTCGGGGCGTCCGCAGCTTCGCTGAACGCGAACGTTGTGAAATATAGTAGAGGCAATTTATGACAAAGATAATTCGCGCAATTCTCGTCAGAAAATCATATCGGCTCGTCTGGCTGGGCATTGGGTTGAGTATTTTCTTCCTGATAGTCGATATCATATTCGATACCCATTTTTTCCCCGAAGAAAGCCTCCTTGAGTTGATTCTCACGCCCTCGCCGTATGAGGTCTATATGCGCACCAGTGTCGTAATATTGGTACTGGCATTTTCAGCCTATGTTCAAGTAAGCGCATGGCGCCTTCAAATCAATCAAAGCTTGTTGGAGCAGGAACTGGTCGCGCGTAAACAAGCCGATGAAAAATTGCGCGCAAGCGAAGAAACCTACCGTTACCTGTTCGCGAACCATCCCCACCCGATGTGGATCTATGATCTGAAAACACTGGCCTTTCTCGAAGTCAACGATGCGGCCATTGAAAAATATGGATATTCCCGCGCCGAATTCCTGCAAATGTCCATTAAAGATATTCGCCCAGTGGAGGAACTGCCCCCCCTAATGGAAAATCTCGCAAAAGAACGTCAGGTTTTGGAATATTCCGAGGGCTGGCATCACCGCTTGAAAGACGGCAGGGTCATTGACGTTTCGATCACGTCGCACACCATTCAATTTAGCGGGTATGAAGCGGTATTGGTCATCGCACAGGATATCACCGAGCGCAGGCAGGCGGAGCTTGAACTACAACACCGTAAGGAAGACCTGGAGTTGATCAATACGCTCAACGATCTTGTCAATCGCGGTGCAAGCCTGGAAAAATTAATAGACACCCTGAGCAATGAAACGCAGCGGATTTTTTCCGCCCACTCATGTACCGTTTTCCTGCTCAGCCTGGATGGGCAAGTCCTCACCATACCACACCTCACGATCTCACCCACGACCATCGAAAGGATCGAGAGGGTTATCGGTCAGCGAATGCCGCAGCTTGAAATCCCCTTTAAAGAGGGAGGTTATATTCAAAAGAAATTGAAGGCCGAACAAGGCGTGATTACCAGCGACCCGAAATTGATCCAGCAGTGGATGCTGGAATTCGCTGAAAGCATATCCATTCCACAGACACTGCGCGGGCTGGTTCGAAAATTTGTTCCGCAAATTTTTAAATTTTTGAATATCGGCTCCACCCTGACCGTTCCCTTGACCTCGGCCAACAAGACGATTGGACTGCTTGAATTAGCCGGCGCGGGTTCCTATACACCCGATGATCTAACCCGCGTCCGCAACATTAGCGGACAGGTGACCGCCGCCATTCTGCGCGAACAAAATGAACAATCCCTGATCGCCTCCGAAGCTGAACTTCGCGCCCTGTTTACCTCCATGCAGGATGTGGTGATGGTAATTGACCGCGAGGGCATGTATCGCAAGGTCGCCCCCACCAATCCCGCTTTGCTGGCGAAACCGCCGCAGGAACTACTCGGCAGGAATCTTAGGGATATTTTCCCCGCTGAACAGGCTCAGGCTTTTATCGATTCCATCCGGCAGGTATTAAAGACGCGTCAAACCGCCAACATCGAATATGCACTGACCATTCGCGAGCGTATGATCTGGTTCTCCACCTCCATCTCACTGATGACCGAAGAAAGCACACTGTGGGTGGCGCGTGATATCACCGAGCGCAAGCAGGCGGAAGCCGCATTAAAAACCTCAACCGAATTTGCGAACAACCTGATCGCCTCCATGCAGGATGGCGTTTCAGTGTTGGATAAAGACGGCATGCATTTGGATGTCAATTCGGCCCTCTGCCGCATGACCGGGTTTTCACGCGATGAACTGATTGGCAGCGGAACGCCGCATCCGTACTGGCCCGCTGAAGAATACGAACATATTCAAGCCGCGTTTCAGAAGACATTGGCAGGCGAGGCCGGCAATTTCGAACTAACATTTAAACGCAGGAACGGTGAACTCTTCCCCGTCATAGTCAGCCCGTTTGCCGTTAAAGACAATCAGGGCAACACAATCAGTTATTCAGCGACAGTGAAGGATATTACAGAGCGCAAGCGGGCGGAGGAAGAGTTTCGCACGATCATCAAAACGACCATGGATGGTTTCTGGATTACAGATGCCCAGGGCCGCTTTGTGGATGTGAACGATGCCTATTGTCACCTGATCGGTTATGGCCGCGAAGAATTATTGAAAATGAGCATCCAGGATATAGAAGCCGCCGAAAAGCCGGCTGAAACCCTACAACACATTCAGAAAGTGGCGGCAGTAGGTCATGACCGCTTTGAGACCAAGCATCGATGCAAAGATGGCAGGCTCATTGATATTGAAGTAAGTGTTAATTTCCATCAAGCCCTGGGCGGAAGATTTTATGTGTTTCTGCGCGACATCACTGAGCGCAGGCAGGCGGAAGATGCTTTGCAAAAAAGCCACAATATGATCGTCAAACTTACCGCGCAGGTGCCGGGCGTGGTTTATCAATACCGGTTGTACCCGGATGGGCGTTCCTCCTTCCCGTTTGCAAGTCCGGGCATGAATGACATCTATGAAGTGACTCCCGAAGAAGTGCAGGAGGATGCCACCCCGGTATTTGGGCGTCTTCATCCAGATGACAATGAAGATGTCGTTACTTCCATTCTGGAATCCGCCCGTACCCTGCAGCCATTCCATTGTGAGTTCCGTGTCGTTCTTCCGCGGCAAGGTTTGCGATGGCGGTTATCCGATGCGCTGCCGGAGCGCATGGAGGATGGCAGCACATTATGGTATGGCATCATTTCAGATATCACCGAGCGCAAGCAGGCGGAGGAAGCCTTGCGCGCAAGTGAATACAACTATCGTTCCATACTGGAACAGGCTTCGGATGGGATATTCATCGCCGACGCCAGCGGAAAGTATGTTGAAGTTAATTCAAGCGGGTGCGCCATGATGGGTTATACCCGCGAGGAAATTCTTACCAAAAGAATTTCCGAAATCATTGCCCCTGAAGACCTGGCCGTAACATCACTACGGCTGGATGAATTGCGTCAGGGGAAATACATCCTTACAGAAAGACGGCTGATCCGCAAAGATGGAAGCCTGCTGCCAGTCGAAATCAGCGCCCGCATGCTTCCCGATGGACGTTTTCAAGCCATCCAACGCGATATCACCGAACGCAAACGGGCTGAAGAATTGATCCGTCAATACACCGATGAATTGGAGATGCGGGTTGAGGAGCGCACTGCGGAGCTTGTCTACGCCAACCGCGCCAAGGATGAATTCCTGGCGAACATGAGCCACGAATTACGCACTCCCCTAAATGGCATTCTGGGCTTCTCGGAAACATTGTTGGAAGGAGTACGCGGCCCGATGAATGAAAGACAAAGGCAGGCGGTGCAAACAATCCAATCCAGCGGCGAACACCTTTTGGGATTGATCAGCGATATTTTGGATGTCTCCAAAATCGAGGCCGGTAAATTTGAACTGCAATCCGAAATCGTTAAAGTGGACGAAATCTGCCGGTCAAGCCTGATATTTATCAAACAGATGGCAAACAAAAAATCCATCACCGTGGACTATTCGTCCTCTTCAGCCGCATCCATGCTCCATGCGGATCCGAAGCGCCTCAAGCAGATCCTCGTCAACCTGCTGAACAACTCTGTGAAATTCACTCCTGAAAACGGGCGCATCCAACTTGATGTGCAGGCGGATGTCAAAGAAAGACTGATGAGTTTCTCAGTTACAGATACAGGCATCGGCATAGCGCCTGCGGACATTCAAAAATTGTTCAAACCCTTTGTGCAGGTGGACAGCAGTTTATCTCGTCAATATGAAGGCACAGGGCTGGGGTTGACCATTGCAAAAAAAATGATCGAAATGCACGGCGGAAGCATTGAAGTGCAAAGTGAAGTTGGCACAGGCAGCCGTTTTACCTTTACCCTGCCCTGGAATCCAACCATCGAAGATGCAGATAACCAGGGCCTGCCCAATATGGAAAATGAAGAACATAACCCGACCGTGCATCCAGGTTCAGCGGGCCGAAGGAAGATTTTGCTTGCGGAAGATAATGAAGCCAACGTGATGATGCTTCAGGATTATTTTGAAGCACATGGTTATCAAGTGTTTTCTGTCAATAATGGCGGGGATGTACTGCCAAAAGCGAAAGAGTGTCTTCCCGATATTGTTTTGATGGACATTCAGATGCCGCAGGTCAACGGGTTTGATGCAGCCCGCCGCCTCCGAGCCGACCCGAGGTTTGCCACTGTTCCGATCATCGCTCTCACCGCTTTTGCCATGCCCGGCGACCGAGAGCGCTGCCTCGAAGCCGGCATGAATGAATACTTGAGCAAGCCCGTCAAATTGAAGGAGCTTAAACAAATAATCGAAAAGTTTCTGGGGCACCCCAAAAAATAACACAACAAACCTCCGAGTTCTCAAAGAACTCGGAGGTTTTACCTGTTTACATTTTACATCCCCTAATAATTCGTCGTGTGATCGATCAGCCCGCGTTCACGCGCGATACCATCGCAATATCGAAACACCTGCACACTGATCACTCCAAAGAAAATACTTAATCCAAGCAATATTCCAAGGATCTCCATATTGGTGAAATTTGCGAGGGTCGGAAACGCCTGCGCCACATTCCCCACCAGTGACCTTCGCAACAGTTCCAGCCAATAAGTTGTCGGCATAAAATACCCGATCGGACGAATCCATGCGGGCAGAACATCCAATGGGAAAACTGCGCCGCTGAAAATATAAAGCACGCCCGCAGTCGCTTCGCCGATAAAGCCCTCGTGCCGGGCCACTGTCAACGTGATACCAGCCAACAGCAAGCCCAGAAGCGCAAGCATCACTACGCCGAGGATGAGCGTGACGATGAACAAAATCCAGTTAATATCCGCGAAGTGAAGCGGGACCTTCAAGAACAGCACACCTGCCGCAATCGTAATAAAGACCGCAATTGAGCCGGTGATGAAGCGTGCCACACCGCGTCCCAACAGATACACAGGGATATAGATCGGCGCAATATACATATATTTGAGAGTCTTGTAATGCTCGCGGTCATCCACCACCGCCCATGAGACTCCCGTCATCACCGCGCCGACATAGATATAAAATGCATTGCCCAGATAAATATATGGGAAGAGCGCGCTGTCATAATTCCCCTGCGTGATGATGCCATACATAATGACTAATATCGCCGCGCCCGAAAGCGGCTTGACGATGGAATACACAGCAAAGAGGAATGGATCGGTCCAGTTGGATTCGATCAACCAGCCCAGCCACGCCGCCATGCGAAACGAACGCCATGAAGTTGATGTTTGCATAAGTCTCCTGTTTACAACCAACTAAACACAAAGGGCACGAAGGAACACCAAGGAAAACCTTTAAGTCTTCAGGCCTTTAAACCTTTGTGTACTTTGTGTCCTTCGTGTTTAAACATCTTATCTCCGACTCTCTGTAATTCTTCCTTCTCGCACCGCGATCTTCTCCACATACGCCAGCAGAAATTTCGATGTGGTGACAAAGAACACGGACAAGATCACGAGCAGAAGAATCTCCAACTGCACACCTATAAATCCATACTGAAACCCTGATGGGAAAACAAGTTGACGCATCGCATCCATGCCAAGCGTGAGTGGGATAATAGAAGCGCCCGCCGCTACCCAAAACGGCAGGGACTTGATCGGGAAATAAAATCCCGAAGCAAGGAAGATCGGTTCCTGCGCAAGGTTCGCCATGTGCCACGCTTCACGCCCAAAAAGCAGGAATGCCGAAGCCATCATCATTCCAAGACCGTACAAAGCAATCATCGCCAGCATGAATACTGCGAATAATTGTATGAAACTGGAAACTTCATAAGTCACGCCGAACATCAACGAGCCAAGCAAGATCACAGCGATGGCGCGCATGGCAGTTGCCAGCATCCCGCCCAGCGCCATGCCAAGCAAAACAGCCATCATCGAATTCGGCGCCATGATGTAAAGCGCAAGGTTGCCCGTCTCCTTTTCCCAATACAACTGGCTCGACATGCTCCACAAAATATTCATCCAGAAAGCGGTCATCGCACCACCCATCACCACGAAGCCGATATATTCCTCGGGCGCTTTCAACGCGCGATACACCAGCACATACGCAATCACCGCCAGCATCGGCATGACCACATCGAACACCAGCCACGAGACTTCACGCTGCTGCCCAATAATGCGCGGATAGGCACGGGCGATGATGGTCTTTAAAAATAATCGCCAGCCCGTATCCTTGCGTGAATATTTGCTACTGACTGCGTTCATTTGACTCTTCCTCCGCCATGCTGCGCCCGACCAGATCCACGAACACATCTTCGAGTGTCGGCTGACGTTTGTTGAGATTCATCACTTTCACATCTTTTTGCGCAAATAGATTGAAGACACGCGCCAATGCGGATTCATCCACAAGCGACAACTTCCAGCGCGCGCCGCCTTCGATGTCGGTCAGCGCGGCTTTCTTAACCTCGGGCTGTTCCTCCATCATTTGCGGAGTCAGCCCGTTGAGCGGACTCGTCTCGATCTCAAAGGTCACATCCTTTTGCAGCCGCTGTTTCAACGCGGATGGTGTATCACAAGCGAGGACTTTCCCCTTGTTGATGATGGCAACACGGTCACATAACTCATCCGCTTCGACCATGTAATGTGTTGTCAACAATAAGGTGCGTTCCTTATCAGCCTTCAACCACTCAATTATGAATTTGCGCACATCGCGTGACGCGCCCACATCAAGCCCAAGTGTCGGCTCATCAAGGAATAAAACTTCGGGATCAGTCAGAAATCCACGCACGATGTTCATCTTCTGGCGCAAGCCTGTCGAAAGGTCAGATGACTTCGTATGCATACGGTCTTTCATACCGACCATTTCAAGTAATGCCTCAATCCGTTCATTCGCTTCCTTCGACGGCGCGCCATAGAATTGAGAGAACATCCAAAGATTCTCTTTTACGGTCAAAAGTCCATAGCCAGAAGACTCGCCTCCCGATACCATGTTGATGCGCGGGCGCACGAGGTTTGGCTCAGCGTGGACATCTGCTCCTGCAACGCGCGCCCAGCCCGAGGTCGGGGAAAGAAGCGTGGTCAGCACTTTGATCAGAGTCGTTTTACCGGCGCCGTTCGGGCCGAGGAGTCCGAACAATTCTCCGCGTTGAACGGTCAAGTTGACATCTTGTAAAGCGACAAGTTCCTTGCGGGTTTCTTTTTTACTGCCTCGCAGTTTATAAATGCGGCCCAGGTTTTGAGTTTCAATTGCAAGTGAGTTGGACATATTTCTCCTATATAACGTCCCGCAGGTTTAATCAGGTGATTCGGTTTTTCCAGTAACCTGCGGGACGATGTTACCTAAATTTATTTTTTTCATCTACCACTTATCGTTTATGTTAGTCGTGGTGTAATCGTTGGAATGGCGTAGGGCTGGCGTCAAGTAGTATTGGGATGAACATGATAAAGTTACAGGCGTAAGGTGATTTCTCTTCTCCTCCTTTGTGAAAGAGAGCCAGGGTAGGCGACCCTGGCTCTCTCGATTCAAGGAGATGCCCAGGTCAGTAGAATGTACGTTCTATTTTACTACGATTACTTCGGGTAAAATACCTCTCATGTCAAACGAAAAAGAATACCTCCCAAAAATTGCCATGTCCATTCAAGCCCACCCTGACGATCAGGATTTTACCGTTGCGGGCACTTTAGCGAAATGGGCCAAAGCGGGATGCAAAGTCATCTCCGTGCTTATCACCAGCGGCGACTCGGGTTCAAACGATATCACCAAAGGCGCTGACTATAAACCTGTGCTGGCAAAACTGCGCGAAGCTGAGCAGCAAGCCGCGAACAATGTGCTTGGCATCAGTGAAACTGTTTTCCTGCATTATCCAGATGGAGAACTTGTCGCGAGCCTGGCACTCCGCAAAGAGCTGACTCGCCTCATCCGCATCTACAAACCTGACACAGTCGTCACAGGCGACCCTTCGGGCTGGTTCTACGGAAATGGGTATATCAATCACCCCGACCATCGCGCCGCCGCAGAAGCCGCCGTGTACGCGGTCTTCCCGTCAGCGGGGACAAGGCTCATCTTCACCGACCTGCTCGAAGCGGGGTATGAACCGCACGATGTCAAACGCCTGTACATTCACGGCAATGAAAAATCCGATACGTGGGTGGATATTAGCGAGACGATTGACATCAAGATCGAAGCGCTGATAAAGCACGTCAGCCAGTCGGATACACATAATATAGATAAAGAGATGCGCGACTGGGCAAAGGCAGAAGGCAAAGAAAAAGGCCTCGAATTTGCCGAGACCTATCGTGTGATGATTTTGAAAAGTGAGGAAGAAGAGAAATAAGCAGCCACAGAGGCGCAGAGAACACAGAGAAAATCTTTTATTTTTTCTCCGAGACTCTGTGCCTCTGTGGCAAAAAGTTAGAAGAACAAACTCCCGGTCAACACCGAAGCCAAAGTCATAGTGACGTTGTCAATATCTTTGAAGTGCAATGACTCGATCAATGAACCTGCCAGCGCAATGGCGGTAATTGGTAAAAGGTAATTGGTAACGGGGGCGGAGAAAATACCAGCCTGAATATATACAAAAATAATTACAACCGACATCACCCAGCCGCCCACAAAAACGCCCACTGTCCCTGCAATTGATTTTTCACTGCTCCATGAAAGTTTCGGCGAAGTGAAGCGACGCCCCACAATGTCGGCAATGCCATCGCCGCCGCACATCATCATTAAGGCGATAATGCCAATTGGGGAATCTTTCCAGTAGACCAGAGTCAACACTACGAACATGATCCCATAATAAAGCGGACCGCGTAAAATTTCTTTCGGGTCGCCCGTGCGGGACATGGATTTAACAGAGGCTTCATCCTTGATCACCCCAAAACCGATTAATGCAAATTGAACTGTGATCGCAAAAGGTACAAGGGCGGCCAGCCAGCGCGCATCAGGCGTATCACGGAAGAGCAGCCAGCACAACACAAACAGCGGACCTGTCCCAATGTGGATGACTTTGCGGCTGAGTTTGCTGTCCATCCAGCCGCGGTGGGCGATGAAATCCATTGAGCGCAAAAACACCATTGAAAGAGCGAACGTGATGATCAGAGCAATGTAATTGTTCAAGTGAAACTCCTGAAGGATTGGTTTGCACAATAAAACCCGCATTTGCAGAAAAAGATATTCCCACAAATATCTCCATGCTATAATCCGCCATTGTTTTTGAATAATCAACGCTTCACAAAACCTGTAGTAGCGACTTCAGTCGCTTTTTCCTAAATGACTAAAGTCGTTACTACATTTTTGAAACCTACTCGGAGAAATTCATGAAAAAACTATTACTCGTTTGTATATTTGGCCTTGCCATCCTATTATCCGCCTGCGGATCGAGCGCATCAGCAAGCCCTGCGGTTGGAGCGGTTGAAGGCTATGTCAACTCCATTGTAGCGAACGACGCCGACAAACTCTCTTCTCTTTCGTGCGCTGATTGGGAATCTGACGCGCTGATCGAACTGGATTCACTCCAGGCAGTGACATCAACGCTTGAAGGTTTTGCCTGTCAGGAAACAGGGACAGATGGCGAGATGACCCTCGTCCACTGTGATGGAAAGATGATCCTCAGCTACAACGGCGAAAATCAGGAACTTGACCTGTCCACCCGCACCTATCAAGTTGTGGAACAGGGCGGCGACTGGCTTGTATGTGGGGTGCAGTAAGAACGACCGCAGACCATGGACAATGAACTACTGTCCACGGTCTATCGTCCACCGTCCTTCCTTATGAAACGCATCTTCTCTCGCGAGAATCTTTGGGCATTGCTGTTCTGCCTGATTCTGATAGCTCTGGTCATCTTCACCGCAGACAGCAGTCCAACATGGATCTATCAGGGCTTTTAGAATGACGATCATTCAAATCCTGATCGTTGCGACGGCCGCTTTGTTCTGGGGGCTGGTGATGCGTGAACGCGGCCGAAAATATTTTCTGCTGATCGCAAGCGTCCTTGTCATCTTCTGGCTGCAGCCCGCCCTACCCCTGCGTGGCTTTGATTTTTGGATTCCTATTGCCACGCTCATCATCACAGTTTTCAGTTGGTATATCACTGCCAAAGAAGAAACACGCCGCGAGAAAAAGAATTGGATCGTGATTGCGATTCTCGCTGGAACGGTTTTACTCCTAAACCTGACTCGATACCTGCCCTTTGACTCGATTCTCACCCCATCCCGCCCGCCTCAGCCCTTGACCTTGATGCTGGTGCTGGCATTCTCAGGCATCATCTACCTTTTGGTGACTCGCCTCACGCGCTTCAATGCAACTTTATTAGCCATAAGCATCATCGGTCTTATTGCTATTTTTCTTGCAATCAAAATTCCCGCGCTGGCATATTGGGTCAGCTATGGGATTCGATCTCTTACGCATCAATCGCTCGCTGAGGCAAAAGCCATCGACCTGCGCTGGCTGGGTTTTTCGTATGTCGCCTTCCGCATCATCCATACGTTGCGTGACCGTCAAATGGGACGTTTGCCCGCCGTTGATCTCTCCGAGTACGTGACTTATGTTATTTTTTTTCCTGCCTTCACAGCAGGTCCCATTGACCGCATCGAAAGATTTATCAAAGACCTGCGCAAACCATCCACGCTTGGAAACGATGAACTATTAATTGCAGGTCAACGCTTTATGGTTGGCTTGTTCAAAAAATTTGTCGTGGCAGATGCGCTGGCCTTGATCGCCTTGAATGACACGAACGCGCTACAAGTCCGCACGGCTGGGTGGATGTGGATTCTGCTCTACGCCTACGCATTTCAGATCTACTTTGACTTTAGCGGCTATACAGACATTGCTCTCGGCATTTCCAAATTTCTGGGGATTCAATTACCGGAGAATTTTTCCGCGCCTTATCAAAAGCCAAACCTGACCCAGTTCTGGAACAACTGGCACATGACGCTGACTCAATGGTTCCGCGCTTATTTCTTCAATCCAGTCACACGCTGGCTGAGATCATGGAACAAGCCCATGCCGATGGTGGTCATGATCGCGTTGACTCAAATTGCCACCATGTTACTAATCGGCTTCTGGCACGGCGTCACATGGAATTTTGCGCTGTGGGGATTGTGGCATGGGATTGGGTTATTTGTTCACAACCGTTGGAACGATATGACCAAAGTCCGCGCTGGGGAGTGGGCGAACACGCCTTTACGAAAGTCTCTGATAAATGTGAGTGGAATTGTGATTACATTTAACTTCGTCGCACTCGGCTGGATATTTTTTGCCTTATCGTCAACATCCGCTTCGATGCAGGTATTTTTGAAGTTGTTTGGTATGAGATGAATGTCGTTGCGAGGAGCAAACGCGACAAAGCAACCTTCGTCATAAATCAGGAGGTTGCTTCGGGCGAAAGTGCATCGCCCTCGCAACGACATGGTGAAACTTTATGAAAACACTTAATATCATCCTAAAAGGCTTTCTTCTTTTTATTATTATCAATTTACTATTCGCGCTCCTGCAGCCGGGGATCGGGCATCTTTCGGCGTATAACACCATCTTTCCAGGGCGTGAGCGACTACCGTTTGGAGAAAATTCTGCAAAGGCTTACAACCTGAGTCTGTTTGATCTGGATGCAATGTTTGCGTCACATGAAATCAGCGGCGACCCGAAACAGGCCGATGAATTCCGTGTGATTTTGATCGGCGACTCGTCCGTGTGGGGAACTTTGCTCAAACCCGAAGAGACGTTGGCGGGTCAACTTAATTCTGCAAACATTTCAGTTTGTGGAAAAAATGTCCGTGTCTACAACTTGGGATATCCAACCATTTCATTGACAAAGGATGTGCTTTTACTTTCACGTGGAATGGAATACCAGCCTGACCTTGTCATTTGGATGACAACTTTGGAAGCGTTTCCGCAGGAAAAACAGGTCGCTTCGCCATTGGTCGCCAACAACGAGGAGTCTCTCCTTCGACTGGCAAGCAGGTCCGGGCTTAGGGTTGATCCGAATGACCCTGCTTTTAGCCGGGACTCATTTTGGGGTAGTACCATCATCGGGAAGCAGAGATCTCTCGCAGATGTTTTCCGCCTGCAAATCTATGGCGTGATGTGGGACGCGACTGGCATTGACCAAATTTATCCAACAGATTATCAAAAGGCGCAAACTGATTTTGATACTGACCAGAAATTTCACGAGTTCGAGCCGCCAGCAATGGATGAAAACTTACTCGCATTCAATGCGCTCGAAACTGGAATGAGCATTGCGGGTGATACGCCTGTCGTAATTGTCAACGAACCGATGCTGATCAGTGCAGGAAAAAATAGTGACATCCGCTATAATTTCTTTTATCCGCGTTGGGCATATGACCAATATCGCGCCATGATGATCGAGCAAAGCCAGAAAAATAATTGGGTCTATGTTGATCTTTGGGATGCCGTGCCTGCGAATGAATTTACCAATAGCGCAATTCATCTCACGCCAACGGGCGAGGCGCAACTGGCCGAAAAACTTGCGCCCGTCATCACGGCGGCATGCAAATAAACTTTGGAGTAGGAATGTATAGAGTTCGATTCGTATTGATATTAACGGTTGCCTTATTGATCATTGCCTGCGGTGGCGGCGCTGCTCAAACAGCAGTTATCCCATCGCATAAAGACAGCACATCAACTCCGCAAAAAAGCGTATCACACGCGACACAACCCCCGACAAATGCCACCAAGGTATCAAACACATCTATGCCGCGGCCAACACTCGCGGCAGACGAATGGAAAAATCTTCCGATCGTACCGACAGTCAGTGATGCTGTTCTTGAGATCTATCGTCATGGACTTGAATTAGGCAATGACCCAAATGCGTTTTCCAAAGTTGGCGATTGCCAGACCAGCACCGATTTCTTTCTGGTGGGATTCGATCATCCCAATCAATATGGTTTGGGACAGGAGTATGCTTATCTGCAATCCACGATCGATTATTATGAAGGATCGTTCTCACGTCAAAGCCTGGCGGTTAAAGATGGATTCAATGTAGCGGCGGTTCTTTCTCCGCTGAGAGCTGATCCTAAAAAATGCAATCAGGGTGAGACCCCGCTGGCTTGTGAAATTCGATTGAATCATCCATCGGTGGTACTGATCAGCATGGAAACGAATTTCAATCAGCAGTCCGCTGAAAAATATGGGACCTATATGCGCCAGATCGTGGAATACAGCATTTCGCAGGGGGTGATACCGATCGTCGGCACGAAAGCTGATAACATTGAAGGCAACAACAGTATCAATGCCGAGATCGCCGCGATTGCCAATGAATACGATATTCCTTTATGGAATTTTTGGGCGGCGGTTCACAACCTGCCCAATAACGGATTTGACCTAAGCCTTGATGATGGCTTCCATTTGTCCATAGGTAAAAGTTATTATTTTGACGATCCCGCGAACATGGAACGCGCCTGGCCCTGGAGAAATCTCACTGCATTGCAGGCTTTGGATGCTGTGCGAAATGGGTTGAATAAATAAATTCGTCATTGCGAGGAGGGCGCTCTTCCCGACGAAGCAATGACGCAAAAAAAATAGGAGAACAACACATGACCGAAAACATCACATCTGCGCTTGCAAAATTCATCGCTGAAAAAATATTGAAGCAGGCGAATAAGGTTATTAAACCTGATGAAGCCCTGATCTCCAGCGGCTTGATCGATTCGTTTAGTTTGATGGACCTGGCTATGTTTGTCGAAGACACCTTCGGGGTGCGGATCGAGGATACCGAGTTGAATGCCCAGACATTCGATAATTTATCCCAGCTGACTGATTTGATCGCTTCGCGGCAATAAAATCAATCCGCAGATTTTGCAGATTAAGCAGATTGCCTGAAGCTTTACACCACAAAGTCACAAAGACACAAAATCACAAAGTTTTTTTCTTTGAGCCTTTGAGACTTTGTGTCTTCGTGGTTAATTTTCAGATAAATCTTCGGATAAAAAATAAATGACAACACTCTCAAATCTTTTACACCGCTCCTTTTTGGAAGTTCCTGAAAAAAGGAGCATTGTTTTACAGTACTCAAGTCAACCCGACCAGGAGTTGACCTATCGTCAGCTGATCCTTGGCGCGAATCAATATGCATTGACTTATGCCCGCGAAGAAATACAACCGGGCGAGGTTGTGCTCTTAATCCTTCAACACGGGCAGGATTTAGCCTTCTCATTTTGGGGCGCAGTATTGCACGGCGCAATTCCCGCGATCATGCCGTTCTTGAGCGAGAAACTTTCACCAGAACGCTATCGCGCAGACTTGGCTTCGCTGATTTCAATTACAAAACCAGTTGCGATCATCACATCTGCGGAATTTGAATCTGAGGCGCGTTCGGCACTCGTACCCGGCGACTCGATTCGTAAAGTTATAGTCACAAACACCATCGAGCCGCAATCTGAGCCTGACTTCGATTCACTGCAAGGCATGAAGGCCGCGCCAGAAGATATTGTTATCTTGCAGCATTCTTCAGGGACAACGGGACTGCAAAAAGGCGTGGCGCTTTCGCACAAGGCTGTGCTCAATCAACTTGAGGCGTACAGCAAAGCCATTCAACTTGACCCTGAAAAAGATGTCATAGTGTCGTGGCTGCCGTTGTATCACGACATGGGATTGATCTCTTGCTTCCTCATGCCCGTTCTTTTGCGCGTGCCGGTCGTTGAGTTGTCACCTTTCGATTGGGTGCGCGCACCGTACAAGTTGATGCAATCTGTCTCGCAATACAAAGGGACATTAAGCTGGCTCCCGAATTTTGCTTACAACTTTTGCGCGAATAAAATTCGCGAGCGAAACCTTGAAGGCGTTGACCTCTCCACATGGCGGGCGATCATCAATTGCTCAGAACCTGTCCATGCCGAAAGCCATCGACTCTTCGCGGAGAAGTTCGAGAAGTTTGGGCTGAATCCGCTGGCTTTGCAAACGTCATACGCGATGGCGGAGAATGTCTTCGGGGTCACTCAAAGTTCATTGGAAGCTGGACCAACTGTCGTTGAGATCGACCGCGAATCCTTCATGATGGAGCGCATCGTAACTCCGCCGGTGGCTGGTCGCTCGTCAATGAAAGTGATGTCGTCGGGACGTCCGCTCGACAACACGAAAATCCGCGTGATCAATGAAAACGGTGAGGACAACCTTGACCGCATGGTGGGTGAGATCATGCTGCAAAGTAACTGCATGTTGACGGGTTACTACAACCGCCCCGATGCGACCGAATTGGCGATGCGCGATGGCTGGTACATGACTGGCGATTATGGTTTTCTCGCGGACGGTGAGTTGTATGTCTCTGGCCGCAAAAAGGATATGATCATCGTCGGCGGAAAAAATATTTATCCGCAGGACCTCGAAGCGCTGACCAGTGAAGTGCCCGGCGTACACCCTGGCCGCACGGTGGCGTTTGGCATGTACGATGAAGAAGCAGGGACAGAGGAAGTCGTCATCATCGCCGAAGTGGACAGCGAAGAACCGTCCGAGCAGGAAGTCATCGCAGACGCGATCCGCAAGCATGTGACAAAAAGCTCCGCCATCGCGCTGAGGCACGTCAAGGTGGTCGGAGAAAAATGGATCGTGAAAACATCCAGCGGAAAGACGGCGCGTTCGGCGAATAAGGAAAAGTTTTTGAGGGAGTTGGGGAGTGAGAAGTAAAAAGGGAGAAGCGTTGTCAAAGGATTAATTTGGTTGTATAGTTGGCACAAGTGCGGGAGATTTTTCATGCCCGCCTATATGCTACCATTCAACTAAACACTATCAGTAAAGAAGGATTTCACTATGATTATTGAATGTCCATATTGCGAGTCGAAAGTCGATGGAAAAATAATTGGGGAACATGTATCTTACGGCGACGAAGACCCACATCCATTCAAGGCTGTTCTATTGGAATGTCCTGCTTGCAAAGAATCATTATTAGGTTATCAAGAATTAATCCAAGTAGGCTTTGAGCAAGATGAATGGATAACGGGAAGCAATCGTTTATGGCCAAAACCTACAAACAACAATCGATGGCTACTTCCGAGTATTGTAAGCGACTCACTTCAAGAAGCAGAAAAATGTTATAACGCAAGAGCATATAGTGCATGTGCTGTAATGTGTGGACGATCTTTGGAAGGCTTGTGCAATCATTATCAAACGAAAAGCAAAACAATAGGGGGAGGGATAAAAGAGTTGTTGGAAAGAAAGATTATTGATGAAAGGTTATTTCAATGGGGAGAAGCCTTGAGGAAACAGCGCAACCTTGGCGCCCATGCCACAGGAGAAAAAATAACCAAAGAAGATGCAAGGGATATATTAGATTTTGCAGACGCAATATGTGAATATGTATTTGTATTAAGCAACAAATTTGACAGCTTCATAAAACGGCAAGAAGAGAAGGCTAAAAAAGAGGCGAAAGAAAGAAACGCCGAAGAGTATCCTGAGGTTTTCTAAAGTTATTTAGCACAAAGATCATTAACTAATCTATAAATCATAGTAATTAAGACCTTTGAGGTTTTGAAATCCTCGGAGGTCTTTTTGATTCTTCTCACCACCTTTTTCATCCCTGATTATCCATTTTTCGTAGTATATTTTCCCCCTCAAAGGACATGGATCATATATGGCATTAATCAGTTTACAGGACGTGAGTCTCGGCTTTTCATTAAAGTTGATCTTTTGTGTACATAGTGATGCGACAGAACCCAACGCTGAATCCTTTGCTGCTTTACAACATCCTGCCAAATTTATTCAGGGACATCAGTAACTTATGGACCTTTCTTCGCCGCTTTTCCTATTTTTGTTTTTGCCAGTTTTCCTGTCAATATATCTGGTCAGTACTCAATGCTTAAGACTGCCCATCATTTTAGTGGCGAGCGTTGTCTTTCTTACCTGGGGAGAGAGGACGGCTTTGTGGTGGTTGGGCGGCATCCTCATTTCCGGGTATCTGTTGGGGCTTGCCATCGCCAAGTCAAAGGAAAAAGGGAATTACTCCCTACTTTGGCTTTGGGCTGGGGTTGGAATCAATTTAGCAATACTTTCCTTTTTCAAAAACATTATTGCATATAGCGATAATGTTTTTGCGCGGCTCCCCCTGCCTCAAAATTGGATCGCACCCGCGGCTGGGCTGGCTGTACCAATTGGCTTGTCCTATGTGACCTTTCAAATGATCTCTTATCTGGTGGATATCTGGCGGGGTACGATTCCTGTCGAAAAAAACTTCATTGCATTTTCGGCTTATTTATTGTTTTTTCCAAAACTTATTTCCGGGCCTATCACCCGCTACAAACCCTTTGCCCTTCAAATGCAGCAGCTTGATCCGTCCATTGATGATATTGCGGCAGGCTTTCGGCGTTTACTGGCTGGCTTTGTAAAACGGGCATTAATTGCAAATCAACTGGCGCTGATGGCCAATGCTGTATTTAATCTTCCCACAGCCAATGTTGAGCCTAAATTCGCATGGCTGGCATTGATCGCTTACACATTACAAATTTTCTTTGATTTTGCCGGCTACACCGATATGGCAATTGGGTTGGGAATAATGAGCGGTTTTCGACTGCCTGAAAACTTTAATTTCCCATATATTGCTCAAAACATCAGTGATTTTTGGCGCCGCTGGCATATTACTCTTTCAACCTGGTTTCGTGAATATGTATTTTACCCACTGGAGCGACGACGCTTTAGATGGGCAGGACAACAAATTAATATACTAATTGTTTTTATCTTAACTGGCTTATGGCATGGGTTTAAGCCCACATTTATTGTCTGGGGACTGCTTCATGGATTCGCGTTGGCGTTGGAAAGCCTGGGCTTTGGTCGTTGGCTAAAACAAGCGTGGAGACCAATGCGCCACATATATACCTTGTCCATTATCACTGTGGGATGGGTATTTTTTCGTTCAAACAACCTACGCTTTTCGTATTGGTTTTTTCGCCGTTTATTCGGCGACACTTCAGAGCTGACACTGCTTCCGTTTAGCGTGTCAACTCCCATGCCATTTATTGAGCCATCTTTTATTTTGGCTTTGATTACAGGTATTTTCTTCTCAATGCCTATTTCATCGATGTGGAATCAATTGCGCACAAGTCTTGAAAAACATCATGAAAATCTCTTCTTTCCTTTCCAATTTTTTGAAGATATTTCTCTTATCCTCCTATTTATTCTGGGACTCGCACTGCTATTAGGCAATAGCTTTTTGCCGAATCTTTACGCCAAATTTTAATAAATGGAATTACACCATGCCTAAAGCATCCCTTCTACGTTATCGATATACTCAATTCTTTGTTCTCTCTATACTCTGCGCTATCATCTATGTGATGACACAGAGTATAAGCCTTGGCACAACAAAAATTCAGGAAAACCTATATAAAAAGGATTTCCTGATAGAGAGAGTAACCCTGTTACGCATGAAAATAGGAGACAGAATTTTCCCTCAGACCTTAATAGGCAAAGATGGATGGATGGAATATACAGGTGGTGGTAATCTTGATGATTTTCAAAACGTAAAAGAATTAGACAACAAAAAAATATTAGGAGAAAAGCTGGGGACTCTTAATCAATACCTAGAATCGCAAGGGATCACCTTGCTAATTGTAGTTACCCCAAACAAAGCCACGATTTATCCAGATAAACTTCCCGAACAGATGAAATCCCTACCAACACAATCTAGGCTTGATAGTTTAATTTCTTATCTGGAAAGCAACAATTTGCCGGTAATATTGGATCTTAGGCCTGCACTAAAAAAAGCAAGGCAGAATCAAGATGTTTATTACAAAACGGACACTCATTGGAATGGCTATGGAGCCTTTATAGCATATACAACAATCATGAATACTCTTAGAGGTTCGTACCCTGAGCTCAAACCCTACGAAACATCAGATATGGAGTTGGTAACTAAAAACCCCGATATACTTGGTATCCCAAGGGCGTTAATGCATGTAAATTTTATAACAGAGACAAGTTTCTTTTTTACGCCCAAAGAACTTTTTGTTCAGACACTACATCCCACTTTACCTCCCGGTGACACCTTTGGTTATAACCAATATTCATGGATTTCCGATAGTAAACTACCGTCACTTCTTATGTTTCATGATTCTTTTGGCAGTCTGTACTTGAACAACTACTTAAGTATGAATTTCGGGAAATCCCATTTTATCCAAAATAATATGCCCAAATATTTAACTGAAGAATCGATTCAGCAATTTAAACCAGACATAATCGTTATCGAAATTGTAGAAAGAAATTTGGATGGGCTTGTATTTCTTCTTTCAAACTTCGCACCAAAATAAAAATTTTTAAATTAATATGATACATGCCCTCACTCATGCGTTGGCCAAAGCTTCACGTAAAGGATTACAACCTAGTTGGATGTTTGTTCTTTTTCAAAGAGCAATCACTATAATTTTCTTGACTGAACATAGATTTGCTATCAGTAAGAGGGCCAGTTTCATTTTTCGTAGTATATTTTCCCCCTCAAAGGACATGGATCATATATGGCATTAATCAGTTTACAGGACGTGAGTCTCGGCTTCGGCGGACCGCGCCTATTTGACGAGATCAACTTGCAGATCGAACAGGGCGAATGGGTCGGTCTGTTGGGACGCAACGGCATGGGAAAATCTACGCTGCTTAAGTTGGTCAATGGGGATATTTCCCCGTTAAGCGGAACCATCGCCCGTCAGCAAAATTTACGCATGGCATATCTACCGCAGGAAGTCCCCGCAGGTGTGGAAGGCAAAGTATTTGATATCGTCGCAGGCGGACTAGACTCCCCTCTCCCAAAAGCGGATGAGCATCACTGGCAGGGACAGCTTCAAGTGGAGCAGGTCATCTCGCGCATGAGTTTGGATGCGTACGTGGGCGCGCGTTTTGAAGTGCTGTCCGCTGGGATGAAGCGCCGCGTCATGCTCGCACGCGGATTGGTCAAAAAGCCTGACCTGCTTTTATTGGATGAACCCACCAATCACCTCGATATTGACTCGATCAACTGGCTCGAAGATTTTCTCAAACGCTGGGGCGGCACATTATTATTCGTCACGCATGACCGCGTCTTTCTGCAAAAATTAACTACCCGCATCATTGAACTGGACCGCGGTCATCTCTTCGATTGGGATTGCAGCTATACGACCTTCCTCGAACGCAAGGAAGCCATGCTCACTGCCGAAGCGGAGCAAAATGTCCTCTTCGATAAAAAGCTGGCGCAAGAGGAAGTTTGGATTCGCAAAGGCATCGAGGCGCGCCGCACACGCAATGAAGGACGTGTCCGCGCGCTGAAACGTCTGCGCGAGCAACGTCTCGAACGGCGTGAACGTCCCGGCAAAGTGAAGATGCAAATCCAGGCCGAGAAGCGTTCTGGCAAACTTGTCATTGAAGTGGAGAACGTCAGCTATTCATTTGGAGATCAAACTATTGTCAGCGATTTCACTACAACGATTCAACGCGGCGACAAGGTCGGCATCATTGGTCCCAATGGTTCTGGCAAAACAACTTTATTGCGTTTACTGCTCAATGAATTAACTCCACAAACTGGAAGCGTTGAATACGGCACGAATTTGGAGATCGCATATTTCGATCAACTGCGCGCGCAGCTCGATGACAGCAAATCCATTTTGGATAACGTCGGGCAGGGACGCGATACGGTCACGATCAATGGCCGCACGCGCAACCTGATGGGCTATCTCGAAGATTTTCTTTTCACCCGCGAGCGGGTCAACGCGCCCATCAGCGCGCTTTCGGGCGGCGAGCGCAATCGTCTCTTGTTGGCGCGGCTCTTTGCCCGTTCCGCAAATCTGCTCGTGCTCGATGAACCCACTAACGACCTCGATGTTGAAACGCTGGAAATTCTCGAAGAACTTTTGCTCGAATACGATGGCACGCTCCTGCTCGTCAGTCACGACCGCGCCTTTCTTAATAACATTGTCACGAGCACAATTGCAATGGATGGAAATGGCAGAGTCACTGAAACAGTGGGTGGATATGATGAATGGAAGAAGCAGGCTGATCTGCTCGACAAGTCCGCATCCGACTCACCGAAACCTGCTGTAACATCCCAAACAGAATCAGCGCCGAAAGACTCGTCCGCTCCGCGCAAATTAACGTACAAGGAACAACGCGCACTCGAAGCACAAAAACAGGAACTCGCCGAACTCCCCCAGCGGATCGAGTCCCTCGAAGCCGAAGTCCACGCTTTAACCGCATTAATGGCCGACGCATCTTTCTATCAACAAGACAGCGCCAAGATCACATCCACAGTGGATAAGTTAAATCAATTACACGATGAACTTGCGCAGACTTATCACAGATGGGAAGAGTTGGAAAAGCTTCAATAATGTTGCCAATAATGTCATTGCGAGAAGGGCTTTAGCCCGACGAAGCAATCTCCTTATAAGTTGGGGTTGCTTCGTCACTCACTATCGTTCGTTCCTCGCAACGACATATTTATAATTCAATGCCATTTATCAACGCTGACCAATCCTCAAAATACGGAACATCAAATTGCTCGAACGCCTCAGCTTTCGAAGCGCTGCCCGAGGTCAATCCGTAAGCCTGCACATCCAGATCAAAACCAGCTTCCTTCAATATCTCGCCGGCCTTGCGCGTCGAGCGGATTCCACCCATCGTATCCTCCACTACGATCAATTCAAAAGTGTTCGGCAATCGCTTGAACATCTCATTCAACATACCCGTTTCCCGCCAGTGATTCGCCGCCTGCAAAGCAGACCATTCTTCGCCAGTCCACGCGGCGAGAGTCGCAGCCAAAGCCTGAAAAGGAGAAGGCTTCATTAATGTTGCAGGGTCAAGTTGATATTTGGCAGCAAGATATTCCAGCTTTCCAAAAGCCATCAATGGAATACCTGCCAACCCAACCAGCTCAAGGGCAATCTCTGCTTCAGGGGCGTACCCAATATATGAATCAGAAATCTCTTTCGGCGGCGCAGAGGGACGCGCTGTTAATCCCACGAGGTGGAGATGCGGCTGGCGCAGTCTCGCGCGGATTTCATCATTGATATTCGAGCGGTCATGCGTGTGCAGAAAAGATTCCGTTTCGACTTCGGCGGGCAGATCATAGGTCTGGCTAAACACGCGACTGCCCAATGTATAGTGTTGAAACAATCGCATGGTCTGCGAGAAATTTACATTGCGTGATTGACTCAAAAGGTTTGTACGCAGACTTAATGGGATAAAAGGAAAGCATCCATGCTGCAAGGCTGACTCTGCAGGGTATTGACCTGCGATCAACTTAAACTCAGGGATGTGAAGTTCACGAGGTATATACCCATTTACATTGCAGCCGATCTCCACTGCCGCAGAAGATAAATCCGCAGGCAGATTCAGATCAGGTCGATGCGAGAGAACATCATTCCACAAAGTTCCCAGTAAAAGCGGAACCATATCCCATTCACTAAAGATTCCGCGCTTCTCCAATTCAGCCAGTTTTTCTTCGTGGAAATCAAAATGGTCGAGTCCCATCAGGCTGGCGTAATGATTCAATGTGGAATGCAAAGCCGCGCGGTATCCGCCATGACTGACCAGCACGCCGTCAATATCGAGCAAAACGATCTTCGTCATTTGTGGCGTTTCTCCAACTCAGCGAGGATGTGTGCGGGCGTGAGTCCGCGCGCGGAGAGCAGCACGAGAGTGTGATAGGTCAGGTCAGCCACTTCTTCGATCAGGCGTTGATCTTCCTGCGCGAGCGCCGCCACAACGACTTCCGTCCCCTCCTCGCCAACTTTCTGCGCGATCTTCGGCAGACCTTCTGCAAACAGACTTGCTGTGTACGATTTTTCAGTTGGGTTATTTTTACGGTTTTCAATTACATCGAACAGCCATTGTATGCTCATTTGGTTTTCTCCAATAGAATATTAAACACAAAGTACACAAAGGTCACGAAGGAAACCCCTTTGTTCTTAACCTTGGTGCCCGTAGTGTCCTTTGTGTTTAAATGGGTTTTCCATTTCGCGGTAAAAACAAGTCTTTTTCCCTGTATGACAGGCTGGCCCTGCAGGGTGGACAAGGATCAAAAGTGTATCCGCATCACAATCCACGCGGATTTCAACCACGCGCTGCACATTGCCAGATGTCGCGCCTTTGTGCCATAGTTCACTGCGGCTGCGCGACCAGAAAACTGTCTCGCCTTTTTCCAAAGTCAAACGCAAAGATTCTTCATTCATGTACGCCAGCATCAAGACTTCATTCGTCTCCGCATCCTGCACAATCGCAGGGACAAGTCCATTGGCATCGAACTTAATTTTCTCAACCGAAACTGTATCCATCTCACCATCCGTTTCCAATTCGTGAGTCCGCGAATCAAGGTCCGTTCCTCGTCCGTGAATCCGTGACAGAGTCCGTTTACATTCTCACCGCCACACCCCAACCCTGCAATTCCTTTTTCAATTCTGCGATCTTTAACTTGCCATCATGAAACAGAGAAGCCGCCAGCGCGGCATCCGCTTTGCCTTCGGTTAACACCTGGGCAAAATGAGATGGAGTCCCCGCCCCGCCAGAAGCGATAACGGGCACAGATACTGCCTCCGCGATGGCGCGAGTCAATTCAATGTTGTAACCAGCCAATGTCCCATCCGCATCCATGCTGGTTAATAAAATTTCACCCGCGCCCAATTCCACTCCGCGCACTGCCCATTCGATTGCGTCAATTCCTGTGGGGACTCGTCCGCCATTGACGTACACTTCCCAACTTGAAGCACTTCGGCGCGCATCAATTGCCAATACAATACATTGTGCTCCAAAACGCGCCGCACCTTCTGATAATAATTCTGGTTTCTTTACAGCCGCCGAATTAACACTGATCTTATCTGCGCCAGCGAGCAGCAGATTCCTCATATCGTCCACTTCACGGATGCCACCGCCGACGGTCAATGGCATGAAGACAGTTTCCGCCACTCGACTGACCAATTCCAAAGTGGTTTTGCGCCCCTCATATGTAGCAGAAATGTCGAGAAAGACCAACTCGTCCGCGCCTTGTCCATCATATAAACGCGCCTGCTCCACAGGGTCGCCTGCATCACGCAAGTTAATAAAATTTACTCCCTTCACTACACGCCCATCTTTGATATCAAGACATGGAATAATTCGTTTTGCTAACATAATAACTCCGAGTGGTTGAAAAGTTGCAGGTTGAAAGCATCAACCCTCAAACTTGTAACGCTTTTTCTAAATCGATCGTGCCTTCATACAAAGCACGCCCAATAATCACGCCAGCCAGAGTTGCTTCACGCACCGCAATCACATCATCCAAAGTATGCACGCCGCCAGAAGCGATCACATCGAGTCCGCTCACATCAGCCAACTCGCGGGTGGACGAAATATTCAGCCCGCTGCCCAAACCGTCCCTGCGGATATCTGTAAAGATAACCGTACCCAGTCCAAAGGTCCGCATTTGAAGCGCCAGATGCGTTGCAGAGATTCCGCTGTTATCCTTCCAGCCGCGCACGCGCACGAGTCCGTCACGCGCGTCAATCCCAACCGCAATTTTTTCTGCGCCAAATTTTCTCAATGCATCCCCAACCACATCAGGTTGTTCGATTGCAATCGTGCCAAGCACAACGCGGCTCACACCCAACTCAATTGCATTTTCAATTGCACCGAGCGAACGCATCCCACCGCCAAACTGCACCTGCGCGCCAAGTTTCAAAATCGCTTCAAGCGCCGCACGATTCGCATTATCACTTTCGCCAAACGCGCCGTCGAGATTGACAACATGCAGCCATGTCGCGCCCATGCCCAGCCATCTTCGCGCCATTTCTGTTGGGTCATCGCTATATGACGTCATACGTTCAGGATCGCCTTCTTTCAATCGTACAACTTTTCCAGCGCGCAAATCAATCGCGGGATAAATAATCATGCCGCCTCCAAAAAGTTTTTCAAAATCTGCAAACCAACCGCCTGACTCTTTTCAGGATGAAACTGCACGCCAAAAATATTTTCATGCCGAACCGCGCACGCAAAATTTATTCCGTAATCTGTTGTTGCCAAAACATCGGATGAATTCCAGGGCTGACAGTAATACGAGTGATTGAAATAGACATACGCCTCATCATTGACCTGATCAAAGAGACGCGCATCTTTCGCCGCCTCAAGCTGGTTCCACCCCGTGTGCGGAATCTTCACTGAAAGAGAATCAGCAAACTTCACGACCTTGCCTTGCAGCAATCCCAAGCCTTTATGCTCGCCCATCTCTTCGCCGATATCAAACAAAGCCTGCATCCCAACGCAAATTCCAAGCAAGGGAACGCCGCGCTTCACAACATCATTGATAGCATCTTCAAGTCCGCGCGCTCGCAAACCTGACATGAAATCGCCGAACGCGCCCACGCCGGGAAGAATAATCTTTTCGCCAAACAAAACTTTATGGGGGTCATCTGTTCGTAACACATTCGCGCCAACAGCTTCCAATGCCTTTTGCACCGAACGGAGATTGCCAGTGCCTGCGTCTATCAAAATAATTTCTTTATTCATCATTCATCCTTCTGCACTCATCATTTAAAGTGTTCCTTTTGTGGATGGGATAATCCCCGCGCGGCGCGGGTCAATCTGCGTGGCAATATCCATCGCGCGCGCCCATGCTTTGAATAAAGCCTCAGCTTGGTGATGGTCGTCGCGTCCATACAAAACGCGCGCATGTAAATTACAGCGTGAAGTCACCGCGAACGACTCAAAGAAATGTGGAAACAACGTGGTTGGAATATTCCCAACATACGGCGTATGCCACTCTGCTTGAATGACAGCATATGGGCGACCTGATAAATCAATCGCAACATGAGCCAAGGTTTCATCCATCGGCGCGAAGCAATCACCCATGCGGACAATTCCCTTGCGGTCGCCAAGCGCTTTATCAAAAGCCTGACCCAATGCCAACGCCATATCTTCAACCGTGTGATGAGGATCAATGTGCAGATCGCCATTGGCTTTTACTGTCAGGTCAAAAAGTCCATGAACAGCGAGATGTGTGAGCATGTGGTCGAGAAAACCAACACCCGTGAAAATCTCATGCTTGCCCGCTCCATCCAAATCCAGTTTGATTTCAATTTGTGTCTCATTTGTTTGACGTGATATTTCAGCCGTTCGCATAATTACTCCTTATTTCAATCCAACTTTGGTGGTCGAGTAGCCCCGAATGCTCTTTGAGGGGCATACACTTGCACCGCACTGCGTTTGGTGCAGTGCTGGTATCGAGACCACCATATTTTCAAGTTACTTTACATTTGCTATCGACTGTTGGTCTCGATACGGGCTTCGCCCTACTCGACCAACGGGATATTCTCTAAACTTTTCAACGCTTTTATCAGCGCATCCGTATCCTGAGGCCTGCCCACGCTGATGCGGATGTGGTCTCGCAGACCTGGCTTGTTGAAATAACGGATAAAGACTCCATGTTCTTGTGCCAACTGCATCTTGAGTTCTGCTGCATCGCGTCCAATTACCTGACATAAAATGAAATTAGATTGTGTGGGATACGGTTTCAAATACGGGGTTTCCTGTAAAGCCTTGAACAATCTTGTTCTTTCAAGTTTCAAAAGTTCAACGACTTTTTCCAATTCATCTGTATATTCCAAGGAAACCTGCGTAGCGACGCTCGCCGCTACATTGACATTGTACGGCTGCTTGGATTTCCACAGGGTGGGCATCAACCAAAGTGGAAACGCCCCGTATCCAATTCGCAAGCCAGCCAGCCCCGCCCATTTGCTGAAGGTGCGGAGAACGATCAAATTTTCCCGCAACGGGACTTCACGAATACGGCTCAGTTTTGCGCCCAAGTCATCGCCTGCAAATTCGATATAGGCTTCATCCAATACTATTAAAGTTGGCAGGGACAATAACTCATTCATGATCTCTGGTGAAATAACAGAGCCATCTGGATTGTTTGGCGATGTAATAAAGAACAGTTTTGGATGATAAGTTTCCACCGCATTACGGATGCCTTCGATATCAAGTGAAAAATCCGCGTTGCGTGGGACTTCAATACAGCGCGCGGCGTTGAGTTCCGCGTCAAAGGAGTACATGCCAAAGGTGGGCGGACACGAAAGAATGCAATCATTCGGGTCGAGGAAGACGCGCATGAGCAGATCAATTAATTCGTCCGCACCCTGCCCAGCAAGAATATATTCCTCGCTAATGCCAGTGAATTTGGAAAGCGATTTTCGCAAAGCGCGGCTTTCGGGGTCGGGGTAAATATGAGGGAACTCCATGTTCGCCAATGCCTCGCGGACAATGGTCAACGGGCCGTAGGGATTCTCGTTCGCGTCCAGCTTAACGATCTGATCTGGACTGCGGCCAATGCGCGCAGACAAAACTTCAAATGGTTCGATGGGCGTGTATAGCGGGAGGGATTCAAGATGTCTTCTAATTTCCATAACAACTCCAAGGTAAAGACCTGACAGATTTTATTGTGACATTAATCAATCAGACTTCCATGAATGGAAAAGAGCCTGACGATTATGCTTCTGCAAAAACCTGTCAGGTCTGGCTTCTCAACAATGCGGCATTGGCGTGCGCATCCAGCCCTTCTGCTTCGGCAATTGTCGCGGCGATGGGACTGATGGCCTGTACAGTTTTTTCATCAAGCGCCACGAGGCTGACAATTTTTATAAAGTCCCACACGTTGAGCGGGGATGCGAATCGCGCAGAACCGCCTGTCGGCATAACATGACTCGGGCCTGCGAGATAATCTCCCAACACTTCGAATGAATATTCGCCCACGAAAACACCGCCTGCATTATTAACTTTTTCCACCCAGCGCCAGGGATCGCTAACAGATAGTGCCAAATGTTCGGGCGCGTACTCATTTGCCAATTGCAACGCTTCATTCAAATCTTGAGTCAATACTGCGCCTCCGCGGTTTTCCAACGAAGCAAGGATAATGTCTGCGCGCCCGCGCTGTTCAAGCTGATTTGCAACTTCAATTTGCACTTTCTCGATCAATGATTGGGATGGAGTCAAAAGAATGGCGGATGCAAGAAAATCATGTTCAGCTTGCGCAAGCAAATCTGCAGCGACCCAGGCTGGGTTTGCAAATTCATCTGCAATGACAATGGTTTCCGTTGGGCCAGCCAATCCGTCAATGCCGACCACGCCGTAGACCTGACGTTTCGCGAGCGTGACAAATAAATTCCCCGGGCCAAAGATCTTATCCACTGAGCGGATCGTTTCTGTTCCATACGCCAACGCGGCAATTGCCTGTGCGCCGCCGAGTAAATAAACTTCATCCACACCTGCAATGGCGCAAGCTGCGAGGATCATTGGGTTGACAGGCAAATCAGTATTTGAAACAGAACGATTAGGTGGTGTTACGGCAACAATGTCTTTCACACCTGCAACTCGCGCAGGAATGGCGCTCATCAAAACAGTCGAAGGCAATGGAGCTGTGCCACCGGGAACATATAATCCCACACGCTGAATGGGACGGATGATCTGCCCGAGTGTGCCGCCAAGTTCATTCGTGAACCATGATGTCAACGGCTGGCGGCGGTGAAATGTTTCGATGCGCGCCGCGGCTTTTTCAAGCGCATCACGTTGTTCAGGCGCAAGCGAATCTAATGAAGACTGGATCAATGCTTTCGAAACGGGAGCAGGCTTGAGGTCGATTTGATCGAGGCGTTGCGTCCACTGTTGCAGCGCTGAGTCACCATTCATCCGCACATCTTTTAAAATTTTAGTAACTGCCTGTTCCGCTGTTAAAGATTCGCCAAAGAGTTTTGCGATGTTGTCGAGCACGCGCTGACTGACTGGAAATTCATCGGGTGGTGTGCGCTTTAAAATAGTTTGTCTTGCAGTTTGCGGATCATATTGTTTGAGCATGATGTCTCCTATTTCAACGCGGCCAACATGGCTGTATAACGCGGCGGCTCTTCTTCAAAAATATAAGTGACAGGCGAAACTATGATGCCGCTGCCGCCGATGCTTCTTAATTCACCGATGGCCTGTGGAAGGTGATCGCGGCGCACAACAACGGTGACCGAATACCAACCTTGATTTGATTCGCGCGTGACAATGGGGCTGACGGTTGGACCCTGCAGACCGCCGACCGAAGTTTGAGTGAAAAGTTTTTGAGCAATCGCTTCGGGACTTAACCCGCGCATGTTTGCAACAACGAGGAGATTTTCCTTCGCCCGTAGATGCGCCTCGATGTATTCCAGCAGACGACGCGCCATCTCCAACGCTTCAGGATTTGTCTGCAAAGATTTACGATTTGCGATCAGCGCGGATTGTGACGCTTGAATGAGTCCATCGGGCAATGCGCGCAGACGGTTATCTTGCAGTGTCTGACCCGACGAAACAAGATCGGAGATGATATCGGCATAACCAATGGTCGGCGCGGTTTCGAGCGTGCCTTCGGCAGAGATCAATGTATGCGGAATATTTTTCTGATTAAGAAAACGTTCCGTGAGAACGGGGAATTTTGTCGCCACACGCAAGGGATGATCGAATGTCCCTGCATATTTTTTGAGCGATGGAATATTTGTGACATCTGTCCATGATTCAGGAACAGCCAGTTTAAGTGAGCAGTGACCAAACCCAAGCGCATCGTGCAAAATGATAATGTCACCATCTGCGCCGCGTTTTTCTTCAAGCACATCAATGCCCGTGATGCCAAAATCCACACTGCCCTGACGCACGCTGACAACAATATCTGAGGGACGCTGAAACAGCACAGTGAGATCAGGCAATGCGGGCATCTTTGCCTGATACTGGCGCGGGTTGAGCTTTTGGACTGTCAGCCCGCACTCGGCGAGAAATTCCATCGAGTCAACTTGCAGGCGGCCCTTTGAGGGAAGGGAGAGTCGAATATTTGGTTGTGAGTTCATGCTATTCCTTTGTAAGAGTGATGGATTAACAAAAATCCCCGACCATGGGTCGGGGATTGATGAGGCAAAATATGGGTGGCTGTTAGTTGTTCACAACAGTACGCGCACATAAACCTCCCGACCATGCGGGGGTTGAATGTGATGATGCTTGTGCGCGAACAGGTTGTTCATATTGGTTGGCAGTATACCAATGTGTTCGGGAATTCGCAAGCGGGAATTTATATATTAGTCCTCTTGCATAAGTAGGTGTAATTTAGCCACAGAGCACACAGAGTCTTTTGAGAAGAACCTTTAAAACTCTGTTTTTCTCTGTGATCTCTGTGGCAAAAAGACTTTTGCAAGAGTCAATTGAGAAAAAAGTGCAATTCATTATGAAAATTTCGGCATATCGGCTTGGAGATGTAATCTCAAGGAAACACGTTATACGGTTTCGGCAAGGCTTGTTATGCCCGGTAGGGATATTTCCTGCCAGTACAATAGCTTCAAAATAATTAATGACGCTCAGACATCAAGTGGTCCATTTTCAAGTGACTGCAATAAATATTCCGCCGAGCGACGTACCATGTGCGTATGGGAATTATCCACGCCAACCGAGCCCAGCACCCAATTTGTCTCTGCCAGACAAATAATGGAATAAGCAACTTCCTGACATTTCTCAACAGGCACCTTCGGATACAGGCGGGATAATCCATCTGTAAGTATCTTTTCAAATTCCTTGTAGAAATTCAACAACGCTTGTTGCGTCAGCAGACTTTGCTCCCTGATCCGCCACATCCCGCCCAACATCCGTTCGCCCAGGTCAGGCGGATCGTTTGCGGTCCGTTCTTGAAAGAGGAAGTTCAACACATTGGGGACAAGTTTTTGCTTGGGGGTATTTTCCAAAATATCCGCCGCCACTTGTTTGATCCGAATCAATATCCGCTCGACGAATGCGGCGATCAAATCATCGCGATTACCTATATAGTGACGAATAATGTTGCGGCTCTTGCCCGCTTCCTGTGCGACTCGCTCAAGCGTACATTCCTCCAATCCATATTGAAGGAGGCAGCGCTCGAAGGCATCGAGAATTTCCACTTGCCTTTGGTCAACCAGTTTTTTGCGTCCCATATCAGCCGTCCATATTTTAAGTTTTTCAAGTGGGGGAATTATACCAACATGTCAAGATAAATTGTCAACTCGACAATTTATCTTGACAGAAATCAACAACCTGCATAGAATAGATTGTCATAAAGACAATTTATTCTAGCAATTCCTTATTCAAAGGAGGATGTATGCCAAAACTATTGACCAGCACCCCACGCGCAGATGGTTTTCGTATGCCGGGCGAATTTGAAAAACACGATGGCTGTTGGATGCTGTGGCCCGACCGCACAGACACCTACCGCCTCGGAGCAAAGCCCGCTCAAAACGCCTATGTTGAAGTAGCAATCGCTATCAGCCAGTTTGAAAAAATGACCGTGGGAGTCTCCGCCTCACAGTTCCAGAATGCACGTAACAGACTTCCTGAACATATCCGCGTGGTTGAAATCTCCTACAACGATTCATGGATTCGCGACAGCGGTCCCATCTTCGTCAACAACGGACAGGAAGTCCGCGCCGTAGATTGGGACTTCAATGCCTGGGGCGGACTGACCGAAGGCATTTACTTCCCGTGGGATTTGGACAACCTCGTTCCGCGCAAAGTGGCAGAGATGCAATGGCTCGACCGTTACAAGGCAAACATGGTGCTCGAAGGCGGAGCCATTACCGTGGATGGCGAAGGTACGCTCATCACCACAGCTCAATGTTTGTTAAATCCCAATCGCAACCCTGACCTTTCCAAGGATGAAATCGAAAAATATCTGCATGATTATCTCGGCATTGACAAAACCATCTGGATTCCGCGCGGCTCGCTGCACGATGAAACCGATGGTCATGTGGACGGCTTATGCGCCTTCATCCGCCCTGGGGAAGTTGTCGTTGAATGGACGGATGACAAGAATGACCCTGAATACGACATCATCATGGAAGCCTATGAGTTGCTGCAAAACGCCACAGACGCAAAGGGGCGCAAATTGAAAGTTCACAAACTGCACAACCCCGCTCCCATCTATGTGACCGAAGAAGAGACTGAAGGAATTGATTCTGTCGAAGGTGTGCTTGAACGCGTTGCTGGAACTTTCATGGGGCCTTCTTACATTAACTTCTATCTCGCCAATGGCGGATGTGTTGTCCCACTCTACAACGATCCTGCGGACGCTATTGCGCTGGAAACCTTGCAAAAGTTAATGCCAGAGCGTAAAGTGGTCGGCGTGAAAAGCGGACGTGAAATTTTGCTCGGCGGCGGTATGGTGCATTGCATCACCCAACAGCAGCCAAGCGCAAAATCGAAATGAAAATCAATTAACCGCGAAGACCGCCAAGGGCGCGAAGTTTTAAAGTTTTTTCTTTGCGTTCTTAGCGGGCTTAGCGGTAAAACATTTTAGGTGAATTATGAAAACAAAAATCGCCCTCATCCAACTCGCCTACTCAGGCAGTATGGACTCGATGAAAGACCAATACCGCAGCCTCATCGCCGAAGCCGCACAGCGCGGAGCGGAACTCGTCTGCCTGCCAGAGTTCTCTCTCATCCCCTACTTCCCAGGCGCGCGTCAGCCAGATGGATTCAACTTTGCAGAACCAATTCCCGGCGGAGAGTCGGAGCGGTTCTTCAGTCAAATGGCGCAGCAGCACAAAGTCAAAATCGTCGGCAGTTTATATGAAGAAGCGCAGGATGGCAACTTGTTCGACACCGCCACCGTCCACGATGAAGCAGGCAAACTCGTCGGCGTGACGCGCAAGATTCAAATTCCATCAGGCAACGGTTATCACGAAACCGACTACTACGCGGGCAGCGACCAATTCCCCGTCATCAAACTCGACGCGCTCAATATCGCCACGCCCACCTGCTACGACCAATGGTATCCAGAGATCGCGCGCATCTACGCGCTCGGCGGCGCGGAACTCATCGTCTATCCCACCGCCATCGGCGACGAACCCGAAGACCATGTGATGGACACGCAGGACTCGTGGGAAACGATCATGCGCGGGCACGCGATTTCCAACGGAATTTTCATCGCCGCCATCAATCGCGTCGGCTCGGAAAACGGCGTCACATTTTACGGCAGCAGTTTCATCTGCGGACCCAATGGTCGCATCATCGCCCGCGCAAGCCGTGACAAAACTGAAGTCCTCATCGCCGACATCAGCCGCGACGCCATCAAAGAGTGGCGCTGGCATTTTCCGCTCCTGCATCAGCGCCGCCCGTCTGTCTATCAAAAAATTCTTCAGCAATGGTCTGGTGACGAAGCGCCAGATTGGATGGAGGAAACACCCCTCCGCAAAGTCAAACCTACCCAAGGAGATTTGAAATGAAAACCGCCCGCCTCTTTTCGACCCTCAGCCTGATCCTCATCCCAATCTTGATTCTCACCGCATGTAGGGCAGCCTCAACACCCGCCGCCCAAACAGAAGTTCCCGTTGCTGAATCAGGTTGCGCCCAACCTTCCCCCAAAATGGAAGTGACCTCCAAAGAACTTAACATGTTCACCTGGTCGGAATACATCCCAGATGAAATCATCAGCTGTTTTGAAGAAGTGTATGGCGTCACGGTCAATCACGACACCTTCTCCAGTCAGAGCGAACTGCTCGCCAAATTAGAACGCGGCGCATCTGGCTATGACGTTGTCCAACCCAGCGATGACATGGTGCAATTAATGGTTGAAAAAGATTTATTCGCCGAACTCAACAAAAGCCAACTTCCAGTGATGAGCAATTTCAATCCTGCATTTTTGAATCCCGCCTTCGACCCTGATAACAAATACAGCCTGCCCTATCAAGGCGGCTCGACAGGTATCGCCTACAACTCTGAAACCATCAAGACCCCGCCGACCTCCTACGCTGATTTGTGGAACGCAGAATACGCAGGTCGCATCATCGCCGTGGACGACTCACGCACCATGATTACCCTCACTCTACTTTCACTCGGCTATGATGCCAACTCAACCGACTCCACGCAGTTGAGCGAAGCCAAAACGAAACTCAAGGAACTGACCGCCAACGTCCGCATCTTCGACAGTGACAGCCCGAAGACCGCGCTCATCGGAGGCGAAGCAGACCTCGGCGTTATCTGGAGCACCGAAGCGTTCACCACTGTCGTTGAGAAACCAGCCTTTCAGTATGTCTATCCCAAAGAAGGCGTCATCGTCTGGCAGGATAACTTCTCCATTATGAAAGACGCACCCCACGCTGACGCCGCCTACGCCTGGCTCAACTACCTCAACCAAGCCGATGTCTTCTGGATGGTGATGCGCGACCACTCAGGTTCGAATCCAAATGCCGCCGCTGTGGAATATGCCAAAGCCAACCAGCCTGATGTGTACGCCGCGTATATGAAATCCAACATCAGCAATGTCCCTGGCGAAGCTGTGCAAAACGGACATTGGCTGAAAGCTCTCACTCCTGAAAACGCATCCATCTTCGATACACTTTGGACGGAAGTGAAGTAAAACCAAAAGGTATCCAAAGAGTAACAAAAGCTCTCCCTCAAAAACTTACTTGAGGGAGAGCTTTTATCACCTATTAAGCCAGTAAGACATCATTGCACCTTGTGATAAACTAATCAAAAGGTCGCTACACTATCTCCACACACAGCCACCGCCCAGGCAAATCCAAATATTGCATTGGCAATGTAATCGCAAGGGACGCGATATTTGGTGATGGCAAGACCGGCCAGTTGGCTCTGCGGATATATAACTGCCGATTTACGATAATCCCTGCACAAAAACTATTGACTACCTGTCTATTTTGGCCTTCATAACAACATTCGTGCTATCGCATTCAGGACAGTGAAAAACCAAGACTTTGCTTATCATGCCACTTTTGTACCATCATTTAGATTGGCCGCTATCTACAGAGTATCGCGTAATTTGGTAAACAAAAAATTCGGTTTTACTCGCAATTTTCAACAAAAAGTTTACTTAATTATGAGACAAGCGATAATATCTTAATACCTTGAGATAAGCCATGAACATATTTAAAGACAACCCATTTCATCCTGATTTAAATGCTCCGCTCTATCAGCAAATCTACACACATTTGCGGACAGCGATCCTTTCCGGGGAATTGAAAGGGGGGACGAAATTACCATCCACTCGTGCGCTGGCAGATGAACTCGGTGTGTCGCGCAATACCATCCTAAACACTTACAGACAATTGACAGCGGAGGGGTATCTCGAATCTACGGAAGGGAGCGGAACATTTGTCGCGCGTGTCCTGCCCGATCTTCTGTTAACGCCGCAAAATCATGATACCCCGCAGAACCACATCGAACCGTCTCAGCCAGTATTTTCAGATCATGCCAGATCACAAATGGAGTTATCCCGCAAATTTGTGTCACTGCCAATCACCACAACCCTGCGCCTGCTTAGCCCAGATGCGCCAGCTTTGAATGCCTTCCCCTACAAACTTTGGTCACAGCTTGTTATCAAACAAGCCAGGTACATGTCCGAAAAAAATTACGGATACCAGGATGCGGCTGGATATCGACCGTTGCGAGAGGCGATTGCGGCTCATGTTACGGTCTCCCGTCAGGTTCATTGCACGCCAGAACAAATTGTCATTGTATCTGGTTCCCAGGGCGCGCTTGATTTGACATCACGCATGTTGCTCAACGCTGGCGATTCTGTTTGGTTGGAAGACCCAGGCTATTTCGGCGCGCGAGGCGCTTTTATCGGGGCGAAGGCGCACATCGTCCCAGTACCAATTGACAGGGAGGGAATGATCGTAGAGGAGGGAATCGCACGCGCTCCCAAAGCACGGCTGGCCTATCTCACTCCATCGCATCAATATCCTTTGGGCGTCACGATGAGTCTGGCGCGGCGATTGGCAATATTGGATTGGGCAAAGCGTGCCGATGCCTATCTTCTTGAAGATGATTACGACAGCGAATATCGTTTTGCGGGACGTCCACTGGCGGCTTTGCAAGGGCTGGATGATGCGGGTCGTGTAATCTATATCGGAACATTTAGCAAGGTGCTTTTTCCGTCTTTGCGGATTGGGTACTTGATTCTTCCCCCGCCGTTGGTTGATTCATTTCTGACGGTGCGCCGCCACCTCGACATGCACGCTCCCGTGCTGGAACAAGCCGCGCTCGCTGATTTCATTGCCGAAGGCCACTTTGCCCGCCATCTGCGGCGAATGCGAATCCTTTATGCAGAACGCCGCGCCACGCTTCTTAAAGCGGTCAGTGAATTGCCAATGGAAATGGATTCGCCGCAGGCGGGTCTGCGCTGCATTGGCTGGCTCCCGGAAGGGATGGATGATAGAGCAGTGATTCGTAAGTCGGTTGAGCATGGACTTGGTATTTTGCCTATTTCTGGCTTTTGCATCGAGCCGTTGGCGCGCAAGGGAGTGCTCATCGGCTATGGCGGATATAAGACGCTGGAAATAAAGGATGGAGTCCGCCGCTTGAAAGCTGTGTTGCAATCCATGTAAAAATAATAAAGAGCGCGGCAGCATTCATATTGCAGTACCACGTTGTCAATTGCTTTTATCGGGGGAATTGAAGCGGTACCATTATTTAATCAATAACTGGTTCTTTTCCAAACGCCAATGCTGATTTAAACTTTCTTCATCCACAAAACCTGAATAATCAGTTTTGAAATAGCAAAGGTTCTTTTGCTATTAGAGGAAAAGACATGTCCATTGAAGAAAATAAGAATATCGTCCGCCGCTATCAGGAAGCCTATAACAATTGTGATTTTGATGCCCTGGCCGAATTGGTGTCCGCCGATGTGCTCACGCCCAATATCATAGCTGGTATGCCATCTGGTCTTGAAGGAGCGAAAGTTGTGCATCAAACTACGCTTATTGGAATGCCGGATTATCACACCAACATTGAAGACTTAATTGCCAAAGGCGACAAGGTGGTGGCGCGTGTCACAATGACCGGCACACATACCGGCAACTTTTGGGGAATACCTGCCACCGGCAAGCGTGTCAATCTCACGGGAATCTATATTGTGCGAATTGCAAACGGCAAAATTGTCGAGCATTGGGGCGAGGAGAACGGGATGATCGTGATTAAACAACTCGGTTTCAAGACCAGATTGGAGCCAATTTCCGAATAAGTCAAATGTTGGGCGCTCGGTGGAATTCCTGTATCCTGATGGAAAGAAAAAATAGCTGGTCACATAATTAGGCTGCATTTCCACAATCTCCAATCATCACTAGCAAAGGAAGTTAAGTATGGATAACCGAAAGAATTATCAGGCGGCTCTTATTCCCGAGGATCTCGCACGCTTCTTTGTCTTGCGAGCAAACACGGGGGATGTTGAGGGTTTTGTCGCCTTGTATGAACCCGATGCGGTACTAGCTGGCCCAGAAGGGCAGGTTGCAGGTGGCATTGAATCTATCCGCCGCTTCTTCACTTCTCGTGAACGGCAATGTGACTGCAGAAGTCGCGCGAAGGCAACCTGATGGAACGTGGCTGTGGATTATAGATCAGCCTGCCATCACTATAGGAGCCAAGATTGAACGGTTCTTGCTCAATGAAGGCGTAAATTGTTTTATAAATTGTTTTATCAAAGGAGAAGTTTCAATGTTTTATCAACTCGTTGTTTTCTTGCACGTTGTTTGCATTTTCGGTTACTTGCTCGCACACGGGGTATCGGCGGCAGTGGCGTTCGCTCTCAAAAAGGAACGCGACATCCAACGCGTCCGCGCCCTGCTCGATCTTTCAGCGACTTCACAACCCGCAAGGACCTACTTGATGTGGGCGTTCCTGATCTTTGGCATCACCGCAACTATTCAAGGCGGCTGGTGGAGGTTTGGTTGGGTCTGGGCCTCACTTGTCTTGGTGATTATCATCGTTGTTTTGATGGTGGTTTTTGGCTCACGCATTTACAGCGAAGCACGTAAAGCTGCAGGCATTCGCTACAACATCAAAGGGAAGTGGTTTCCGTCCGAACCCGCTAAAAGCGATGATGAAGTCTTTGCGATTCTAGCAAAAACCAACCCGGCCTTGCTTACAATCATTGGCTATGGCGGATTCGCCATCATCACCTGGCTAATGACCGCCAAGCCGTTCTAGGCGAATCATATTCGCCGCGTATGAGCCATCATAGTGACAAACCTATAAATTGAGGTGTTATATGACAATGTCCAAAATCACGTCTGGCTTTGCAAGTATTGAAAATGCACAGATCTATTATGAAACGGCCGGCACGTTCGACATGGATGCGGAAATGAAAATCTACATTTCTGGAAATCCAACCCCTATCCAGCGCGAATTTAAACGCGGAACAGACATCGTTGGTGTTCAGAAGGTATTGGCAGGTTTTATTTTGAAGTAGACTTTTTACAGGGTTGATCGTGATTAAACAACACGGCTTCAAGACCAAATTGGAGCAGATTGTTGAACAAGTCAGATATCAGTCGCCCCTCAGAAAATGAGATGGCAGGTAAATGATGCTTAGAATTGAGAAGGTAACGGGTGATTTGATTGATGATGTAGCAAAGCTATTTGGCACCGATAAGATCACGAATGACTGTTGGTGTATGTGGTTCATCATCCCGGTCAAAGATTTTCACTCTGCTGGGAGCAAAGGGAATCGTGCCAGTTTCTGCAATCTCTTGGCCAAAAGTGAACATCCACTCGGGCTGCTGGCCTATCAAGGTGAGGAACCTGTCGGTTGGTGCGCAACAGGGCCAAGGTCACGCTATGTTCGCGCCTTGAAAACACCCACGTACCGAGAAGGAGATGCGGAAAGCGACTCTGATATTTGGCTGGTGCCTTGTCTCTTTGTGCGCAAAGATGTACGAGGACATGGCGTAAGTCAAGCCCTTCTTGAAGCAGCGGTCGATCTTGCGAAAGAAAATGGCGCGACTGCGATTGAAGGCTTTCCATTCTCGAAATCCAAAAGACGCTCAAGCGGCGATATACAAGTTGGCTTTGAGCCATTGTTTTCTTCGTGTGGGTTTGAAGTGAAACGAACGCCGTCTCCAGGTCGTGTGGTCATGCGTCGAGAGCTAAAGAATGAGACTCAATCCCGTAAATGAGTTTTGCCACTTACACAGCGTGCAGCGGACAACTGGGATTCGCCGCGTTTTTTGGCAGTTTTCAACACACCGGCAGAATTCCGTTTTCAGTCAGTTTTCGTGGCTTGAAGTTGGTTCAATCAAAATGGCGTTTTCTCATCCCGCCCACCAGCGGGTAACGCAAGCCATTGGACAACTTGCGCCAAAAAGGAGTTTTTTATGGAATTTAATACTTTTTATCAGGAACTTCAAAATAGCACAGAGATGATCCGTGCTTTATTGTCAGGAGTCGCACCCGAGGCGGCACGCCTCAAACCGAGTGCGGAGTCGTGGTCAATGCTCGAGGTGGTGTGTCACTTATACGATGTAGAGCGCGAAGATTTTCGAGAACATCTCGATTTCATTCTTTACCGCCAAAATGAAAAATGGCATGAGATTGACTCCGATCGTTTGGTAACAGAGCGAAAATATAACGAACAGAACTTCGCTGACATGCTGGAAAAATTCTTTGCCGAACGTGAAAAATCACTTGCCTGGCTCAAGGGATTACAGAATCCAGGTTGGGCGAAAACCTATACAACTCTGTACCGCACCATCAGTGCGGGAGAGATGTTCGCCTGTTGGGTCGCGCATGACAATCTCCACATCCGCCAACTGGTGGAACTCAGGCGTCTGAGGCTGGAAAATATCACAAAGCCTTACAATCTCGAATACGCTGGTGATTGGTAATTGAATAGACGCAAAACCTATTTCGTGCAAGTGAACAACTTGGTTTCAAGACCGGGTTGGAGCAGATTGCAAAATTTGATCTGATCAGTAGTCTTAATCGGAGTGTAAGATGGATATGGATGAAGTGGAAATCATCAGATTAAAATCGGGACGTCGAGTAGCCCTGCACCAGTTGGCTAAAGGGAGTAGACAGCAAACTATTGTCTTCTGTCACCCAGCTCCCGGAGCAGGTAATCTTAACCCCGATCCAGAAGAAACAACCAAACGCCAGGTAACACTCATCAGCGTCGACCGTCCCGGTTACGGAGATTCGGAAACGATCAGAGACGATGAGTGGGTCAGTGTCGCCACGTCCGCTGATAACCTGGCTGAGGTTCTAAAACAATCGAATATCGGGCAAGTTGGTGTTGCAGGTTGGTCAGCCGGAGGCAGAGTCGCTCTCGCCCTCGCAGCTCGACACCCCAATCTCGTAGACGGGTGGCAATTATAGGCACACCAGCTCCGGATGAAATCGTGCCGTGGATTCCAGCAGATCAAAAACAAGTACTTGAAAACTTACGGGGTCTTCCACCTGCCAAAGTACACCAAAAGCTTGCGTCTCAGTTCTCTTCAATGCTGTCCCATGATTCATCAAATGAAGCATTGCTTTCTCTAATTGGGCTTAGCCCCGCCGATGCAAAGGTACTTGTTTTGCCGGGAACATCAAACCGTCTTCTACTTATGCTCCAAGCCGCATTTGCAAAAGGTACAGCTGGTCTGGCCGCTGATGTTGCCGGTTACTGTCTACAACCTTGGGGCTTCGAACCTGCGGAAGTACGGGCCAGACCCTTTGCCTGTATGGCTCGAAGGATCCGATTGCAAACTTACGTCACGGGAACTGGTGGCAAAAGAATCTGCCTAATGCGCGCCTGGAAATGGTGCCCGACGCCGGACATCTACTTATCATTCCAATGTGGCGGCGGGTGCTATCTCATCTCGCTCCAGGGCGTCAGTGACAGGAAGAGCGCGTAGTTTTTAGGTATTCGCTTGGCGAGATATAAGTCGCCAAGTCCAAAGGAGTTCTAACAACATGACTGTTATACCGCAAATAAGTCACGTAATAAGTGAAGGCGATAAAATTTACTACGAAGTTCGCGGACAGGGGCAACCGCTGCTTTTAATTCCTGGTGGCGGCGGAGATGGCTGGTGGTATACGCCCATTGCTGAAATTCTCGCTGATGAATATAAAGTCATCACCTATGACCGCCGCGCCAATGCTCGTAGTACGATGAATTTCCCGCAAAATTTTGAAATTAGCCAGCAGAGTCGCGACGCAGTTGCCGTACTGCATGCAGCAGGTGAACAATCAGCGTTCATATTCGGTAACAGCAGCGGCGCGGTCATTACGCTGGATATGGCAAAAACACAGCCTCAAGCGGTGAGAGCGGTAATAGTACATGAACCCCCGGTAGCGACTATGCATCCAAATGCCAAAAAGTGGCAACGCTTCTTTGCAAGCGTTTATTCAACGGCTTTTCAATTTGGAGCATCCATCGCCGCCCTCAGGTTTGCTCTTGGCGTCGGGTTGCCGCTTCAAGCATCCATCGAGGGTGCAAAAGATTTGAAACTTCACGTCGAAAAGCATAACGAAGTTCGCATTAGTCCAGACGATACAACCAATGTTTTAATAAAGCAGGAGTTGTTGCCTGTTACAAATTACTCACCCGATATTGAGACCATCAAGAAAAATGGTGTCAAGATGTTCATGGCTAACGGGAAAATATCTGTGGAGAAAAAGCGGTTTTATGCTGAGACAGTTCCTATTTTGGCTGAAAAACTCGGTTGCGAGATGATTACTTTCCCGGGTCATCACATTTCCTTTTTTGATATGCCTGATGAATGGGCATCAACGCTGTGCGGCATCTTACATAAATTGAACAAGTCATAACAAATCAACAGGAGAAAAAATGAATTCGAATAAATCACAACGAGTCTATCGCGTGGACAGGTTTATCGTTCCAGCCACTGCGCGCGAAGAATTTCTTGAAAAGGCACTCATACACAAAAATTCCTCAGGTCGCTCCCTGGCTTCCTGCAAGACTTTGTTCTGGAACAATCGTCAGAAAATGGCGAAATCAAGATTGTAACTATTGTCGAATGGGAGAACATGGCGGCTGTCGAGAAGGCCAAACCGGTCGTCATGGCCATGCATAAAGAAGCACATTTCAATCCGCAGGAAATGTTTACACGGCTTGGAATCAAGGTGGAGCAGGGATATTACAGTCAAATGGATACCTGATGTTAATGGAACAAATATGAGCACAACAAATTATTACGAAACGGTAATTGAGGTATCTGAAGATTGTCCAGTTGAAAAAGCGGAGATACCAAAACTGAAGAACGGTGAAAGAACCGCTTCGGTAATACAGTATGAATTGCTCATTGGCAATCCTTACATATACACATCAGACGACGTTGTATTTTATGTCTATGCGGAAAAGAATAACATCAGCAAAGAAACCTGCGATTGGAAAGAGAAAAATTCTTTAGCAAAGGACAGCCGTGCTTAAGGTCTTCGCCGCTTGTTAAAAGATATGGGTGGGGAGTTCATTTTAATAAAGATGGAAAAGCGGCCATATATGCAGTCGAGTCGAGCGAATACAGGAAACTTTATAAAGACAAAACGATAAAGCATTTAAAAGGAATGAAATCGAAAAGATAAATGCCGTGAAAAGCGAAGGAGAGATATTATGATCGTACGAATATGGCATGGACGTGTCAAAACAAGTAACGCTCAAGCGTATCGCGAGTTTCTAAATCAGCGGGCCATTCCCGATTATCAATCCGTAGCGGGTAACATCAGTGTGCATGTTCTTGAGCGTCAGGCAGAGGATGTCACTCACTTCATTACCATGACGTTTTGGACAGACATGGATTCGATTAAGGGATTCGCGGGGAACGATCCGGAAGTAGCAAAATATTATCTCGAAGACAAAGACTTTCTGCTTGAGTTCGAGCCGACAGTCGTCCATTATGAGGTTGTGGGACACTCCTAATGGATTGCCGCCGCAAAAGTAAACCATAAGGAGATTTAACATGGTCAAAACTAAAACCGTTTTGGTGACCGGCGCATCGTCGGGGATCGGACAGGCTATCGCGATTCTGCTGGCTCAAAAGGGATACCATGTGTTCGGGACGAGTCGTTATCCGATTAGCAGAATCATTCCTCAGGTAGAGATGATCGGGCTGGATGTCCGTTCAGATGAATCCGTGGAAGCCTGCATAAGAACTGTAATGAACAAGGCCGGCCGCCTCGATATTCTGATCAACAATGCGGGTTATGAGTTAGGCGGCGCGCTGGAAGAGACAAGCCTCGATGAAGCTACTGGACAATTCGATACAAATTTTCTGGGCGTTTTGCGAATGATCAAAGCGGCCCTGCCGATTATGCGTGAACAAAATCAAGGACAGATCATTAATATCAGTTCGCTGGCAGGGTTGGTTGGGATTCCTTTTTTGGGAATGTATTCCGCCAGCAAGTTTGCGTTGGAAGGCTATTCTGAATCGCTCCGCCACGAGGTAAAGCCATTCAACATTCACGTGTCCATGGTGGAGCCGAGCTTTCTCAAGACCCCAATGATGGACGCCCGTCAGTTGGCGGCACATCCCATCGGTGACTACGATCAATGGCGAAAACGCGCGCTGGCTGCCGTTCGCAAATTCGAGGAAAACGCGCCGGGACCAGAACTGGTTGCCAACACTGTCCTGAAAATAATTAAGAGCAAGTCACCACGGCTGCGGTATATTCTGGGTCAGCAGGCGACTGTGGTTTCCAATCTGCGGCGCTTCCTGCCGGAGGCCATGCTCGAACAGGGGATTCGCGGAAGTTTCAATTTGGATGAACGAAAATAACTGATTTCGCCTTGGTATCAGACGAGACTTCAATCTTTTGTTTGTCAATATAAGGTGAAAATACAATGACAAAATTTCTCTTTACCACCCTGCCCACCAATGACCTCGGCCTGCTGACACGGTCTTTGCCAATTGCCCGCGAATTGTCAGCGCATGGGCACACGATATTTTTTTGCAGCCCGGCCAAAGCGCCCAGTCAATTGATCGCCGAGGCGGGTTTTGAAAATCTTTTACCAAAACATCCGCTTTATGATCTTGTGGCAACGGATCAAAGCTCCAGGGGATTGATCAAATTCATTGCTTCAGGAAAATATAAACAGCGTTATGGCAACCTCTTCAATTTCCTGAGCAAACTTATTCCAGCCCTGCCCACCAAGTCAGCACCCGATACCAGCGAAGTATGGAATATGGATCATGCCGGCGCAATGATGGGCATGTTGAACGAAGGTTTTGTGCGCGCCAATTGTGAGGCTTTGAAACAAATGATGGCAGATTGTGGCGCGGACGTTATCGTGGACTTCTGGAATCCAATGGCAGTGATTGCCGCGCGCGCAATCCAAAAACCTCTGGTGACTGTGATTCAGTCCAACGCGCATCCGGATAGCGATGGGTTTATCTGGTGGAAAACCCCGCCAGCGGATATTCCCACGCCTGTGTCTGTTGTCAATAAAATTCTTGTGGATTACGACCTGCCATCAGTTAAAAAAATGGGAGAATTGTGCGTAGGCGACCTGACCCTTGTGGTGGGTATGCCGGAGACAGATCCACTACCCGAAGATGCAGATGTCACCTATATCGGCCCGGCGCTCTGGCAAAAAGAAGGGACGGAATTACCGCGCTGGGTGAACGAACTGGATAAGGATAAACCTCTGATATGGGTGTACTCAGGGAATCCACACTACTCATCAAGCAGCGGCTTGCTTGACTCGGCGGTTGTCTTATCCGCTTGCATCTCTGCTCTTGCGGACGAGGATGTGCAGGTGATTCTCACAACGGGTCATCATCCACTGCCGAAGGAACTACTGCCATTGCCGCCCAACTTCCGCTATGAGCCGTATGTACCCGGACTGGCGATGGCGGAAAGATGTGACCTGTTGATTCATCACGGCGGCTACGGCTCCTGTCAAACTGGTTTGTATGCGGGGAAACCTTCGGTCATCATCCCAACCTACTCGGAGCGGGAAAGCAATGCACGGCGGATTGTGGCCGTGGGCGCGGGAGCTATTGTGCCCGTTGAGAATTCTCTGCCAGAGAAACATGTCAACGTGGATGAATTGAGGAAGACTGTCAAGCATGTTCTCACTGATTCTGCTTTCGCGGAGAATGCAAAAAGAATCGGGGAGAAAATGCGTTCGTATGGAGGATCAGCCCAAGCCGCGTCCCTGATCGAGCAATTCAGCGTTACCATCACTTGATGAACAACTCGCTTTCATGAAAAGGAAAATCAAGACCATGGATATGGTTACATCCACGAGCAAGTCATCCTTGAAATTCATCCTGTTGGTTTTCCTTCTTTCAATCCCAATCTGGCTGATAAGTTCCCTGCTCGGAAATAAACTTCCAATTCCGATCAACCTGCCCATAAGCGCGCTCCTGTTTCTAATCCCAGTGACAGCGGCTTCCATTCTTCTATATAATCAATATGGATGGAATGGTGTCAACGACCTCATAAAGAAGACCTTTGATTATAAAAAAATCAAAAATAAAATTTGGTATATGCCCGCCCTGTTATTGGTACCCTTGATATATTTTTTGTCTTATGCAATTATGCGTTTGGCGGGGTTGCCGCTCCCTCAACTGATAACAACTCCATTTCTAATGACACCAGTCTTTTTTGCGGCGTTCTTTATCGGCGCAGCATGTGAGGAATTGGGTTGGTCGGGATATGCCATAGACCCCATGCAAAACCGATGGGGAGCATTAAAGTCGGGTATTATTTTGGGATTGGTGTGGCAGACATGGCATATCATTGGGTATCTGCAAGCTCGGAATACGGCAGCATGGATTGTATGGCACAGCCTCTATTCAGTTGGACTACGAATTCTCATCGTCTGGGTCTATAACAACACGCAAAAGAGTGTATTCGCCGCCATCCTGGTCCATACTGTGGATAATGTCAGTTGGACTCTGTTCCCAAATTACGGCTCGCATTTTGACCCCTTCATTGCTTTTATCATCATGACGATTGTGGTGGCAATTGTAATATTCGTATGGAGTCACAAGACATTAGCTCAATATAGATACTTCCATTAAGTGGGGATGAAACCGCCTGCACAATGCCATCTTTCAAATTAAAAGCAGAAGACATTTTTCTAGTGACCGACAAGTTCCACATCTGTTTATGGTACCTTTCCATTGAAAGGTGTTTTAATATGTTCACTTATACAGCCACTGCCCAAGCACATCCCAACATCGCATTGGCAATGTAATCTCAAGGGAACACAATGTTTGGTGTTGGCAAGATTGGTTATACCCATATACGGGGTTCCCAGACTTCAATTTATGCAAACAACTACGCTTCCTGCTACCAGAGAGTGTAATTTTATAACATAACTACTTTTCCAGAATCTCGATAACCTCATTTGTAGTGGAAAACAGTTTTTCAACTATGCGGTTATGAATAAAGCCACATTCTCTTTCTTGTGGCTCTGTAAGGCGAGATCGCGGGTTCAAATCCGGTCGGGGACCGCAAAATAGACAACTCGATGAAATATTTCATCGAGTTGTCTATTTTAACTGAGTTTAATGACACATCAAACTTGGTAAATTGACTTATCCACTGGATCTCAAACAATAGATTTTTCTGTCATCGGATGTCGCTAACAGATCGCTTTTAGGGAAATACATCATTCACGTATATCACAAATTCGAGCGGGTAGCCGAAGCAACCAACACAAGCAAGGACAGACATGACATTGTCAAATTTACCAATACGAGTTTTGATTGGGTTTCATATTGAAACCAGACCACTATTTCGAATCTGAAAAACTGTATGTAAAAAATTAGTGTGCTCTATTACGAGTGGCTACATCGAAGATCACTGCGGCGGCAAGAACGGCACCTCTTGCCATGTATTGGTAGGATATGCCGATGCCCATCAGGTTCATGCCGCTTGTCAATGACAACATTACCAATGCGCCAATGATCGACCCGGTCACCTTGCCGATGCCGCCTGCCGGAGATACACCGCCAATAAAAGTCGCTGCAATGGCGTCCAATTCCCATAGTTGGCCCGCTGTCGTCGTGGCGGACTGTAAACGCGAGGCGAACAACATGCCTGCCAAACCCGTTAACATGCCCATCGAACCGAAAACGATGTAGGTTATTTTCTTTACATTAATGCCGCTCAACTCAGCCGCTTCCGGGTTTCCACCGACAGCATAAATATGCCTGCCAAGTACAGTTTGTGTGGCAACGAAGTTATAGATTAGTACCACCATCAATACGATCACTGCTGTCCAGGAGAGTCCTTGGTATCCTGCGAGCAGCCAGGTGATACCTCCAATTAAAGCCGATGTGAACACCAGTTTAATAACGAACATTTCGATTGGCAATACTTCAAAATTATAGGCTTGTTTCTTTTTACGGCTGTTTATTTCGCTCAGGATCAGCAAAATAATGGCTATTACGCCAATGATAAGGGTTAATTTATGTACGCCTGGTAAAATCCCAATGTCTGGAATATCGGGAATAAAGCCGTTTCCAAGGGCGTTAAAAGTTTTGTCAGGAATAACGATCGTGCCGGTTTTTTCAGTTACAACCAGGATGGCACCTCTATAAATCAACCAGCCAGCCAGTGTTGCAACAAAGGCCGGAATTTTCATCTGTGCCACCAGGAAAGCGATGATTAGCCCAGCTAGAATCCCGAGGATCAAGGTGAGAGGGATTGCCAAATATACAGGTAAGTGCCACTGAACCATGGCAATGGCAGCTACAGCGCCAAGAAAACCGCCAAGAAAACCGACCGACAAATCAATATGCCTGATTACGATGACAAGCGTCATACCAACAGCCAAAACTGCGATATAGCCTGTCTGATTCACCAGGTTGACGATGTTTCTTGACGAAATAAAAGTACCCTTGGTCGTGATCGTAAAAATCGTCATGATTACGAATAGGGCGATATACATGCCATATTCGCGAATATTCTGTTCTAATAATTTTCGGGCATTTTGTAAAAATGACATTTGAAGACTCCTTAGTAATTTGTCGCCAACTGCATGATCTTTTCCTGAGTTGCATCAAGAATTGCCAATTCACCAGCAATTTTTCCGGCTGAGACAACGTAAATCCTGTCGCTCATTCCAAGAATCTCTGACAATTCAGATGAGATCATGATAATGCTCATGCCCTGTTCCACCAGCTTTGTCATGATTGTATAAATTTCATACTTTGCGCCCACGTCAATGCCTCTGGTCGGCTCATCTAAAATTAATAAGTTTGGTTTGACGAACAACCATTTCCCAACAGATACTTTTTGCTGGTTGCCGCCGCTTAAGTTTGAAACGATTTGTTCAACGTTTGGTGTTTTAATATTCAAAGAGACTTTATATTCGTTTGCAACTTTGACCTCTGCGTTGTCGTTGACAATGCTTCGGATTGCTATTTCCTTTAAATTTGCAATGGTAATATTTTGTTTCACATCTTGGATCAGGATCAAACCATTACCTTTTCTGTCTTCAGTTACGTAGGCAACGCCCGCGCTGATCGCGTCTTCAGGGTGCCTAAAGCGCTTTTTGCTTCCCAGCATGGATATTTCTCCGTTGATGTGGTAGCCAGCGGGATTTCCAAATATGCTCAAGGCAAGTTCTGTGCGCCCGGACCCCATTAAACCTGCAAGCCCAACGATTTCACCTTTGTTGACATGAAAACTAACATCCTTGAGAATACTTCTGCCAAGATTGGGATCATAAGCGTTCCAATTTTCAACATTAAGAACGACTTCCCCGATTTGCCGAGTTTCTCTTTTTGGATAGATATTATTGATCTCGCGCCCAACCATGTGCTTTATCAAAACATTTTCAGACACTTCACCTTTTCGGGCATCCAGGGTGCATATTGTCTGTCCATCACGCAAAACTGTAACTGTATCGGCAATTTTTATAACCTCTTTTAGTTTGTGCGAAATCAATACACAGGTAACACCGTGAGTTTTCAAGTCGCGTAGCAGGTTTAGTAGATTTTCACTATCGTCCTCATTTAACGCCGCAGTGGGTTCATCCAGAATTAATAATTTAACATCCTTGCTGAGTGCTTTGGCAATTTCGATCAACTGCCTTTTCCCTACTCCAAGATCCTTTACTTTCTCGGCGAGATTCACGTTGAGTTTTACTTTCTTCAACATTTCGCCTGCGCGTTTGATGGTTTCGTTCCAATCAATGATCGAGCCTTTTTTGATCTCATGGCCGAGGAATATATTCTCATACACGGTCATTTCAGGGATTAGTGCCAATTCCTGATAAATAATGGCGATACCAACTTTTTCGCTATCACCGATTCCCCTGAAATTTTGCGTTTTTCCGCCAAAAATAATGTCGCCTGTATATTCGCCGTGTGGATAAACCCCGCTTAATACTTTCATCAAGGTGGATTTTCCCGCGCCATTTTCACCGACCAAACAGTGTATTTCACCTTCTTTTACTTGAAAGCTAACATTATTTAATGCTTTTACACCAGGAAATTCCTTGGTAATTTTTTTCATTTCTAGTATGGGAGTATTATTCATAAGTTGTCACTCCTAAGAAATACCAAAGCAGATAAAAGTCCCACAAGTTTTTGCAATCATCAAATTTGATTGAATCCACCTGTGGGACAGTACTTCCTACTAACCGAATTATACAGGAATAGTGTTGAGTTAGTCCACACTATTCCTGTATGTTTATTTGATTACTTCAAGCCGGTGAAATCGCTGGCAGGATAGTAACCGGAGTCGATCAAAGCGGACTGGACATTGTCCTTGGTTACGGTCACAACTACGGTGGGGTTGGCGGGGACGTCAATCTTGCCGTTGTTATAGGAGTTTGATGCCTCAGGTGTGCCACTTTCGAGGAAGGTTACAGCGGCAGCGATTGCATCGTCAACCAAAGTGCGGACATCCTTGAAGACGGTCATGGACTGCTTGCCGTCAATGATGTACTGAACGGAAGCCTTTTCAGCATCCTGTCCAGTGACAGCATAGCTGGTGACATCACCATCAGCAGCGAAGGCATCGGCGATCGCGCGGGCAGTACCATCATTCGGAGCGAGGATGAAGACATTGCCCTTGTCGGCAGCGGGAGCTGCAGTGAGGTTGGCTTCAGCCAGGTTCTTGGCAGTGGCGAAGTCCCAGTTGGTGGTGATTTGACCAATGATCTTGGACTGCTCATCGCGGGTCAATGTGGCCTTGTCCTGAAGGGCAACAGCTTCGCTGGAGTTCTTGATGACAAAAGTGCCATCAGCGATCTTGGGTTGGAGAACATTCCAGGCGCCTTCAAAGAAAATGAAGGCGTTGTTGTCGGAAGCAGCGCCAGCATAGAGATATAGCGGATTGCCTGTACCGGTGGCGTTGTCAACCAGATATTGAGCCTGAGCGGCACCAACAGAGAGACTGTCGAATGTGACATAGAAGTCAACAGCATCGGTGTCGCGGATCAAGCGGTCATAAGAGATCACTTTCACACCGGCTGCGCGGGCAGCTTCAGCAGCGGCACCAGCGGCGGCGCCATCTTGGGGGCAAAGGATGATGACCTTGACGCCTTGTGTGATCAGAGATTCAACGTTGGCTTTTTCTTTTGCAGAATCGCCCTGGCTGAAGAGAATCTGAACATCGTAGCCGGCAGCTGTCAGCGCTTCTTTGAAGCGGGCTTCATCCTGGACCCAGCGGGGTTCATCTTTCGTCGGAAGCACAATACCGACTGAAAGTGTGGTGGGTTCAGCGAATGTGAAATCACTGGCGGGGTAGTAACCAGAGTCGATCAAGGCGGACTGGACATTGTCCTTGGTTACGGTCACAACTACGGTGGGGTTAGCGGGAACGTCAATCTTGCCGTTGTTGTAGGAGTTTGACGCAGTGGGAGTTTCGCCTTTGACGAAGGAAACAGCAGCGCTAATCGCATCGTCAACCAGGGTACGGACATCCTTAAATACGGTCATGGACTGTTTGCCGTCAATGATGTACTGAACGGAAGCCTTTTCAGCATCCTGTCCAGTGACAGCATAGCTGGTGACATCACCATCAGCAGCGAAGGCATCGGCGATCGCGCGGGCAGTACCATCATTCGGAGCGAGGATGAAGACATTGCCCTTGTCGGCAGCGGGAGCTGCGGTGAGGTTGGCTTCAGCCAGATTCTTGGCAGTGGCGAAGTCCCAGTTGGTGGTGATTTGACCAATGATCTTGGACTGCTCATCGCGGGTCAATGTGGCCTTGTCCTGAAGGGTAATGGCTTCGCTGGAGTTCTTGATGACGAAAGTGCCATCAGCGATTTTGGGCTGGAGGACATTCCAGGCGCCTTCGAAGAAGAGGAAGGCATTGTTGTCGGAAGCAGCGCCAGCATAGAGATATAGCGGATTGCCTGTACCGGTGGCGTTGTCAACCAAGTACTGAGCCTGAGCAGCGCCGACGGAAATGCTGTCGAATGTGACATAGAAATCAACGGCATCAGTGTCGCGGATCAAGCGGTCATAAGAGATCACTTTCACACCGGCTACGCGGGCAGCTTCAGCAGCGGCACCAGCGGCAGCGCCATCCTGCGGGGTGAGGATGATAACTTTGACACCCTTGGTGATCAGAGATTCAACATTGGCTTTTTCTTTAGCAGAATCACCCTGGCTGAAGAGAATCTCTACATCGTAGCCAGCAGCTGTTAGTGCGTCCTTGAAGCGGGTTTCATCCTGGACCCAGCGTGGCTCATCTTTGGTTGGAAGTACAATACCGACTGCGAGTTTTGTTTCCGGTGCGGCAGTTGCTTTTGCGCCACAAGCGGCGAGTGCGAAAGACGCAATCACCAGGATGCTTAATAGTGCGAATAACTTTTTGTTCATTCTTCTCTCCTAATAATATTTTGTTTCTTTAAAGTTGACGACAGTTGCACTGATTTATAAGTTTACCGGGTAATGCAATCACCTCCTTTCAAGAACGGCATATGAAAAAGCGAAGTAATACGTTCAGTTGGAACGTATTACTTCGCCAATAAACTTGCCTAATACTCACAAATCCCATTAATCAAGGAGACTCACTTTTTAATTATTTGGGCATAAAGCGATAATATCAAATTGTATTTGGATTACATTTTATTTGTTAGCCTGCTATTGTACGTTTAAAATAATAATAATATTGGGTATCACCAACCCTATCCTTCCTTGATACCGACGGGGTTAGGGTGGTAAAACGTTTATTAATACAACCATTGAAGGGTGCGTTATTCCTGGCACCAAATAATGCTGCAATTATTTTAATTAGTATATTGTTTTTTCATACGATTGTATATCTCCTGTCCCCCCTAACAAGGATGTAAATCCCCCCTTTTTTGTTAGGGGAAAACCCTTAATTCGCACTTGAATTACCTGCGTTTTGAAACAGCAGCTTCAATATACACGGAGTCCCGAAGGTTTTCTCTCACACCTTCGGGACGTTCATATACATCAGTTAATAAGTGACCTTACGCAAAAATAGCGTAAACTGAGTGGATGAAGAGTGAAAAACTACTTGATTTATACAGCGACTACCTGATTAGCGCATTTGGTCAAACAACAGCCACAGGACTATCAGCGTTGCTAAACGGTGAAATCAGCCATGATAATATTCAACGATATTTGGCTGGTGAAAAACAAACATCTGCAGATCTTTGGCGAGTAAGCAAAGTGCATGTTCGGAAAATAGAGAGTGTAACTGGCGTAATGATTGTAGACGATAGCATATCGGAAAAGCCGCACACAGATGAAAACGATATTGTCTGCTGGCATTATGATCATTCACAACAACGGGCAGTCAAAGGCATCAATTTTGTGACTTGTCTGTATCATAACGCAGGTCTGTCTTTGCCAGTTGGGTTCGAACTCATTGCTAAAACCGAACACTACGTTGATAAAAAAGATGGCAAAGAAAAACGACGCTCACCGAAGACCAAGAGCGAATACTACCGTGAAATGTTAGAACAGGCTGTTGGCAACCAAATTCTGTTCAAATATGTGCTCAATGACGTATGGTTTGCCTCAGCAGACAACATGAAATTCGTTAAAAATACACTCAAAAAGGATTTTGTTATGCCTCTCAAAGCCAATCGCAAGTTGTCTGTGAGTTTGAGTGCCAAGCAAGAAGGACGTTACCAGCAAGTAGAAACACTAGAACTGGAGCCGATGAAACCCGTCACGATTTTTTTGGAAGGCGTGGAATTTCCACTGCTTCTGATCAAACAAGTCTTCGCAAACGGAGATGGCAGTACGGGCATCTTGTATCTGGTGACCAGCGATACTACCTTATCTGGCGACGGGATGACCGCTGTCTATCAAAAACGATGGAATGTGGAACCCTATCACAAGTCTTTGAAACAAAATGCTTCTCTCGAAAAATCACCGACCCAAACTGTGACAACTCAGACAAACCATTTCTTTGCTTCCTTGTGTGGATACATCAAACTTGAATTGCTCAAAGGCGATACTCAACTCAATCATTTTGCGCTCAAATCTAAACTCTATTTACATGCTATTCACGCCGCTTATGCCGCTTTGCGCTTACTCAATCCTGTTTCCTTCTCTGCGTAAGGTCAGGTAATAAATCTAGTCTGCTATTAGTGGATACGGACTGGGGATTTCCACTTGAAGGATCGTACCGTTCCCTTTTGATGATTCTATATTCATAAATCCGCCCAGCAAAGCCACGCGCTCGCTAATACCTACCAGGCCGAAATGCTTATTTATGGAAAGAGCGGCCAAATTTGTCGGAACTGCTAATCCATGACCATCATCTTCCAGCCGTACCAGCAAGTTGGCTGCCGAGGTCCGTTGCAGGGAAAGCCTGACGTGACGGGCGGCAGCATGTTTACGAATATTGTTTAACCCTTCCTGGACAATGCGAAACACAGATAATTCAATTGCTTCGGGTAAGCGTCCCAATGCGGGATCAATTTCGAGTTGGAGTTGAATGTCATTCCTTTCAGCCCATTCATGAGCGAGAGAAGCGATCGCAGCAATCAGGCCATGATGGTCAATTGTCGGTGGACGTAAATCACTGCACATTTGGCGTAATTCCCCAACCAGATTTCGTATTCCTTGGCGGATGGCAGCCACATCCCTTTGTAACACTGGGGATTTTTCCAGGCCTTCAACTTCCTCCAGGTGGAAACTTAAACCCAGCAGGTCTTGAATAACCTGATCATGTAATTCTCGTGCAAGCACTTTACGCTCATCCTCGCGTTCCGTAATTAGCCGCCGCTGGGTGGCTTGCAGAGCTGTATTTAAATGATCGAGTGCGGCAAGTTGATTTCCAAGTCGCTCAACCAATTGTCGGTTTTGAGAGTTGCGTGCCTCCAGGCTCTCTTTCAGGGATATCTGGGTTCGACGTAACTCCTCAGATTGTTGTTGCGCGGAATGATAACTTTCCAGCGCCCATATAAGCGGTGAGACCTGATCCTGGCGGGAAGACCCAACAATTAATTCTACAATTTCACGTGGCGTAGATTCAACTGTTCGACGGTCAGCCACTAATCTGCCTTCATACAAAACGATAATTCTATCCGTTATGGTGAACAGATGTTTGAGATCGTCGCTGCTGATAATAATGGATGTGCCTTGAGTTGCCAGCTTTTTGATCTTATCCAGCAGGATCTTTTGACGTTGGAAACTTAATATCGGGATAATATCGTCAAGGAGTAAAAGACGGCAGGGTCTGTAAAGCATGCGCAGTAATATAACCACCTGTCGTTGTTCATCAGAGAGATTGCGGACCTGTTCATGTGCCAGGTCCGGGGGTAGCTCGAATTCAGCCAGCAATTCCCTGGCAACCTCAACCATGCGATCCCAATCAATGATTCCGAACCCTCTTAATTTTCTAATTTCACGGCCTAACAGTATGTTTTCAGTCACATTGAACTGTTCCACCAAACCGGAAGTTTGGCGTGTGGTTTCGATGCCTGAATCCCTACCAGTAAGAAAATTGGCGGAGAAATCGAACCGATTTATTTGCCCGTACGGCTGGTATACGGTTTCGATCCCAAACTTTTGCGCTTGAATGCGATTTGAAAATCGACGAGGTACACCATCAAAATAGATGATCCCAGATGAGGGAGATGTGGCACCATTTAAGAGATGGAATAATGTTGACTTCCCAGCTCCTTGCCGGCCAACCAGACCTATCACTTCGCCTTGCGCGAGTGAGAAAGATACATTTTTCAAAACGGGCAGGCGATCAAAATTTTTGGATAAATTTTCAACGCGTAACATGGATTCAGCCATAAGTTCATTTTAACCTGAATCCTTTGAAGTTACTGGAAGCACTAGCCAGTTAATGTTACTTGGGGCATAATAGCTTTATGCCTCCCATACGAGTTTTATTGGCCGACGATCATACTGTGGTCCGTGCCGGATTGCGTAATGCCCTTGAAATATTGCCAAACCTTGAAATCTTAGGTGAAGTTGGAAACGGACCTGAATTAATGGAAGCGTTGGAACGCATCAATCCTGACTTATTGGTTATGGATGCGAGTATGCCAGACTTTGAACCGATTTCAGCGGTTCAAAAAATAAAATCTGAACACCCCAATATAAAAATCCTGATAGTTAGTGCATACGATGACGAATCTTACGTGGTTGGGTTGTTACGGGCCGGTGCGAACGGTTATCACATGAAGGATCAACCCCTGGCAGACCTGCAACTGGCAACACAAAGAATTTTGAATGGCGAACGCTGGGTTTCTGGTAGTCTGGTTGACCGACTGACGAACCGCCGTGTAACTATAGCCCCCCAAAATACTCCTTGGTTGACTCGCAGACAACGTGATTTGTTACGGTTGATTGCTCGAGGTTTAGATAACCGTAATATTGCGTTGTCTTTGGATTTGAGCGTTAAGACCGTTGAGAACCACTTGACAGCTTTATATCGCATCCTGGGTGTGGATAGTAGGCTTAAAGCATTGAATTACGCATTGCGTCACCCTGAAATATTGGCCTCCAGCGGACAGGAGATGGTTGAACTGGAACCCACCCAAGTTGATCACGGCCTTGCTGTTTTGATTGTGGATGACAATACACGGTATCGCCAACAACTTAAAAGATTGATTGGCAAGATATATCCTTCATCCCTGCTTTATGAAGCCGAAAATGTATCCGAAGCTTTGAGTTTGGGGGAACACGTAAAGCCCCAGCTTGCTTTCATCGATGTTGTTTTGGAAGACGAAGATGGGATTCTGTGCGCGCGCCGGTTGCGTGCCATTTCACCTCTGACACGCATTGTAGTCATCAGTGCCTACCCGGATCGCGAATTCAGAAAGCAGGCATTATCTGCCGGAGTAATTGCATTTTTGGATAAAAAAGATCTCGATACACCCTCGATGCGACAAGTGATCGAGGATGCTCTTATCTAAAAACAGATTTCTAGTCGTGTGTTGGCTATTTGTGCTGGTTACTTGGTTGATCCGCCCAAACTGGTGAAGTAAAACAGAATCACTATGTCACACGAATTGACATAAGTGGACACTTTTCCCGACTTTAACAAATCCCCCATTAATTGCTTTGCTTTCTCTACGACCCCGAACAGACAGAGCCAGTCTTTGCAGGAAAAAAATTATGCACTGCGGGCCGACCCCCTTCGGGATTGCCAAAACTAGTAAACTTGATGACGTATTCATCAAGTTTATATTTATGTTGTGCTGTGGTTATTGTCACGTGTCGATGAAGTGCCGCAGTCGCTTTTGGAATTCTTCAGGACGGTTGCGTGCCCATCAATGTAGGCAATGGAAATACGAACATACGAATCGGAAAACGCCTGGAAATTCTTCCAGGCGTTTTTGTTTTCATATATCATGGCTGATAAACCCTCGTCTCAGGCTTGAACGCCGCCCACGAAAACCAAAAGTGATTGATGGATACTACTGGGCTAAGCTGTCTGCCTTCCAATTCACCTGCAATTGCAAGACCAAAAATATTCCACTCGCTGCCCGTTTGAGTATCGAGAATTTTTCCATCCTTGAATTCAAAGTCAAGGATTTGGCTATTAAGGGATCGAGAATATGCCACTGCCGAACCAACTTCACGCCCTTCGGTGATGTTGCTCGCATCCAGCGCGGAAGCGGTTCCTCCTGTCCAGAAAATAACTACTTCTTTCCCGCCAATGCTGTCATTGATCACATTCATTTCTCTTAAAATCTCGTAAGGATAGGCAATCGCTTCTTTATTCAAATCAATTGTCAACACGCGTGCCATTGGAGGGAGTTGGTCGGGCGTCCTGCCATCGTACAAGAATGGAGTCTGGTTGATATCGTCGTATCCGAAATATGGATTCGTCCCATAGTCGCGCGGATGCCCTGTATCACGTGAGAGCACTTTGCCATTGGGATACAGGTTTTTGAAGTCTGCCCATGAAATCATGGAGGCGGGGTAAAACTCCAATTGCGCGCCCGTGTGCTCGCCTGCAATCGCGTCGCCTGTGGCTTGTTGCCACCAGGTTTCAGTTTGGCGGTCGTACATAATTAAGTTGCTGTAACGTAATCTGCCCGTTGTTCCAAAATCCAAAACTGTTCCATCAAACGTACGCTTGAAAGCAATTGCCGTATTACACAGTGGACAAAACGAAACGATAAGAGGTTCATTTCCAACTGTGTCATTGACGATCTCATGCCACATCAGTATTTGGATTGGATATGCACGCGCATCATCGCCAACCTGGACAAAGACAACGGGTTCGCGATCTTCAAGCCATGCATCCGCTTCTTTCACAGGGATGAATTGGGGCGTGTCAATGGGCGGAATCCCATCTTTGGGCGGACCTCCCGAAAGGACTTCACTGTACGGCACGGAATGTTTGTTGAAGTCGGTGGTGAATTCGCTTTCGGCACGAGCGGGAGGCGGCTCTTCGGGAAGCAAGGTGGGTGTGAGCGAAGCAACGGGGGATGAAAATGATTCGGTAACAGAATCAGGCTGAGGGGAGAGTGAAGCGGAGTCGGTCGTTTGAGATGAATTACATGCGGCGAGAATCCATCCAGCCGTGAGAATCCGAATAATCCAGTTTCTAAACATAGGTGCTCCTTTATTCGATTAGAGGAGCATCTCTCAATTTCCCTTACCCAATTTGTGCGAAAATATTATCCGATGTGATTATTGCTTCAATACAGATAAATTCCTTTATCAAGTATTTCTTACGATTTTCTGAACTCGTGTTTCTGGATGGGTAAGAAATTTTCGGGCATTTATCTCTATTCGGGGAGGTAACATCTTCATGGAAAATTCAGCTCAAACACCCAAACCCTGGTTTCAAGCACATGCGCAGAAATTGATTGCGCTTTTATTTTGGGTGCTATTGATTGTTGGCTATCAATGGTATGCCAATGGTAATCATCTCTCGCCATTGCAGGTCGTCCAGCAGTTGCTGGATTTTATGACAAACGGATTTTGGGGACCGATCATCTACATCATATTGTATGCCATTCGACCCTTGATCTTGTTTCCGTCCACTGTCTTGACTCTGGCTGGTGGCTTCGTGTACGGACCTGTTTTGGGCGTCGTGTATACCGTCATCGCCAGCAATATCTCTTCGACAATTGCGTATTTCGTCGGGCATTTCTTTGGTGAAGATATGTTGAAGGATGATGAAGAGACCCTAAAGGTCTCAAAGACCTTTAGGGTCTTGCAAGGTTATGCACGGCGAATGCGCGAGAACAGTTTCGAGACGGTGATGATCATGCGCTTCATCTTTCTTCCGTACGATGCAGTGAGTTATCTGGCGGGTTTTCTGCGGATCAAATATTGGCCGTTCATTCTTGCCACGGCGCTCGGCTCCATTCCTGGGACGATGGCGTTTATCGGATTCGGCGCATCCATTGAAAGATTTGACGGCGCGCTGCTAAAGCTAAATCCAGTGACACTTGGATTTTCAGTTGTAATTTTAATTGTGAGCATTGTGCTCTCCCGTATGTTCAAAAAACGCGAAGCGGTGGCTGTTGATTACAACTCGGTGGTTGAGTAGAGCGGGTGATCGTCCCGCTCGTATCGAAACTACCAGGTTTCAAGAGTGATTTTGTTACTGGAATTTCACTGGTTAATGGTGGTTGAGTAGTCCCGCAAAGAGCGCGGGACTACTCAACCACCTGATATAGAAATAAACAAGAGGATTTTTTCATGACAGAACATTTTTCGACAATTG
>JABFSL010000085.1 GCA_013140605.1 Anaerolineales bacterium | reverse complement strand
CTTGTTCTGCATGATATTGGGATTGACAGTTGTATCCTGCACCTTCCCTGTGATGGTGAATTTAAGAGTTTCATCTTTTTTCAAAGCGCCGGTTGTATATATATGAAAGCTTGCGTTTTGCATGGTCTGCACGCCTTCATCAGTAAGCTGGTCGCCTTCCGCTTTTAAGCCTTCAGGCAGCAGAATGCTTACGCCGCTGATGGGCAAAGGCACAGATTGCGAGACAACGATCGTATCCGCTTTGGGATAGGATGCAAACGCAATGAGTCCGTACGGAGTTGTGCTGGGCGGCATGGCGAACCCATCTGCAGTTTGAACAAAGGCGGCCGTATCCTGTGTGGCTTCATATCCGAGCGGAGTTGAGCCATCCGGGAAGGGAACGAATGGGATGGCCTGTTGGGCTTCCATTTTTATCTGGATGCTCTTGTCGGTGGGATTGCTGATCGTGTAGACCCCAAATATTTGCACATCCGTTTCGTTTGCGAAATCAAAGTGAAGTTGTAACGAGTCAATTGTCAATACGCTGAAATCATCGGAAGAGTCAAAAATGGCGATGGTTGGTATAACGAGTTCGGTCATGCCGGCTTCCACAACCGCAAATTCAGATTGATAGGATTGACCGTTCACGATTGCTTCAGCGATGAAGATTCGATTTTCAGGAATTTCAACATTCTCGAAAACGAATGTGCCATCTGCGTTGGCTGTTGTTTCAAGCGATGCGATCTCTGACGGACCCGTATTTGGATCCGCTCCATGCTCAAGCGCGCTCAGCGTTACCTTTATTCCAGAGGGAAGCGCTTCGCCTGTTTGATTATCAATCGCGCCGCTGACTGTGCCGAAGCCGGCCGCCAGAGTCGCTTCTGTTGTGACTGTGACTTCAGCCGCTGCCTGTGGAGTGCCCGCTTCAGGCGTGACTGCGGCCTGCGTGCCATCAACTGGTGTTGTCTCAGCGGACGGTGTGCCTGTCTCAGCGCTGACGGGAGTCTCGGTTGCAGAAACAGCTACCGGCGCGGCGGGAAGCGCAACGGTCTGCATCCGCAAATAAGATGCGATGGCGTATGCGTCTTCTTCGGGCATGTCAATTGCGAGCATGTCTTTGTAACCGTTCGAAATGGCGAAAGCAATGTTGTCTGCTGATTTGCCAGCCATGAATTCCTGTGTGAATCCATCCGCGTGACATTCTGTGCACTTGGCTTCGAAAAGATCTTTGCCTGATGCAACTTGTTCATCGGTCATGTGGAATGTGAATGCGTATGCGACCACATCCCATTTTTCCTGATCGTTCAAACTTGCAAAGGGCGGCATGAAGCGGTCAAGGTTTCCCTGTGAAACGACTGTGAACCATTGAGCGGGTGTGGCCTTGTGAGCTGTTTCAGGCAGCGCGAATGCGGCCACGGTAACGGGCAATTGTTTTCCTTGTTGCCCATCACCCAAACCATTTTGGCCGTGACATGGCGCGCATTTCTCTGTATAAATGATCTTGCCGTTTGCGATATCAGGCGCGCTGGCGGGCGAGAGCGGCCCAAGCGTTGGCATGGGAGTCGGTTCTACATATCCCGGCGGGGGAGTCACATCTGCCGCGAGCGTGAAATTACACGCGGTCAGCAGTATTGCGATGGCGGTTAAGAGTATTGCATGACGTAGTTTCATTAATTTCCTCAATAGCGTTGGAGCGATTTGACGCTTGATTTTTATAAAGATTTTCCGCACGAAGGGCAGAATTTATCTGTGACCAATACAGGCTTGCCGCATTTGGGACAGAATCCTGCGGACTTGCTTTTATGCGCCTTGCGGCGCGCGACGATCATGGATTCGAGATCGTCGTCACTGATATCCAAAGCCGGTGCATTGGATGCGGAATCTGCACGGCCAGCGGCGGCGGCTTTTTCAATCCGCGTTTCCGCTAGTATGACTGAGGTGGATACCGGCGCAAGCTCATCGAGCTGGCGCAGGATGTCCGCGCCTTTTTGCATGAGTGAAGTCCGTTGATCGGGATATTCTCCCGAGGGAATTTTTCCGAGTTTGAAATCAAAATCAAGTTCCTGCAAGGAATTGATCACGCGGTCACGTTCCGCTTTCAAGGCGGAAACTTCAAGGGATTCATTGGTGCGGGCATGGCGGGCAAGTTTTGTAAATGGCGCATAAATATAAACGCCGATCAGCAAGACAACCGCCAGGACTAAAAAGATTGAGCCTAATTCCATAATATTTCATCCGCCTTATTGAAGTTGTTGGTCTATGATGGATTTGATCTCATCTACAGAAATGAACGGCCCGATCTTGATGTAATACAGCGTGCCTTCCTGATCGATAAAATACGTTTCAGGCACTCCCTGAATGCGGAATGTCTGGGAGATTTTTGTTCCCATATCCGGGCCGTTGAAAAATGTAATGCCAAATTTTTTCAGGTATGCGCGCGCTTCAGGCTCGGTATCCACATAATCCGCGCCGACGAAGACCACGTCACCGTTCGATTCGTAGAATTCCCATGCCTCTTGTAATTCGGCGGCTTCCTGTTCGCAGGGTTTGCACCACGATGCCCAGAAATTAAGCACCACAACTTTTCCGCGAAAATCTGAAAGCTTCACTTCGCTTTGGCCCTGATATTCATAACCGCTGAATAACGGCAAAGTGAAATCAGGAATGGTGTCGCCGGGTTGGACAGTTCCCTGCTGGCGTTTTTTGAGTGTTACCGCCACAAGCAAAAGCAGGGCAACCACAAATACCCAAATAACGACTTGCACCCACAGGGATACCCCGCGTTTGGGGTCGGTTGTTTCGGTCATAAAATTCTCCAGAATAGATTAATTTCTTTTTTTGATTTCTTCTTCAAAACGGGCAACATATTCATCTTTGGATGGATCGCTCTTTTCCTCGTCCAGGCCTGTTGAAGCGGCTTGGGGTTTTGTCCACACCTTGAAAGAGCGGAAGAGCATGATCGCGCCTGCAAGAATGAGGACAGGAGGCAACAGATAAGCAAGCCAGAAATAACCCTGTTTTGGAGGCTCTGCAAGCACGCGCGCGCCGTAGTTATCCACAAAATATTGTTTGATCTGATCTTCGGTCATTCCATCGGCCAACTGCTGGCGGATCAGGTCACGCCATTGACGGCAGGCTTCGGTGGGACATACATCCAACGGCGTGCTTTCGCAGACCGGACAATACAGTTGAGATGCGACCGCGTTCACTTCGTCATCGGAAGGAAGGGGTTCCTGTGCGAAAGCGACACCTGTGAAAAGTATGCTTAATAAAAATATAAAAATAAGAGTGTATAAAAACTTTTTCATTGATAGCTCCAGAATGTCGAAGGTCAAAAGTCGAAGGTCACCTGACCTTCGACTTTTGACCTTTTATTAATCATCTGCTGCGCTGGTTTGATTTGCTCTTTGCGTAACGCTGCGCCGTGCGGGTTCTTCCGCCGGGTCACGATCTGGCCAGGCGGCAAAAACGATGCCCACCAGGAAAACCAGGCTTCCGATCCACAGCCAGTTGACCAGCGGATTGACGTAAACCTTGAATGTCGCGCCCACTGCAGAAACAGGCTGCCAGTCCACAAGCAGAACGTACAGATCATCCTTCAGTGTTGAACGATTGCCGGGAATGGTCATGTTCTGTTGTGAGTCGAAGTAATAATCAATGCGTGGATTTAACTCGCCGATATACTCGCCATCTTTGAAAATATCCACAACAGCGCGGGTATAGTTCACGCCTTCACCGCGATCTTCCCAGGAAGCCAGTTCCTTATATTGAAGCGTGTATCCAGATATGGTGAGCGTTTCGTCTTTTGCGAGAGCGCCTTGTGTTGAGGTTTGGAATAACTCGATGCCGAGGATGCCAATCGCCATTAACGCCATGCTGATGTGGATGATGTAACCGCCATAGCGCCGGCGATTGCGTCCCATCAGGCGCGAGAGGGCGGTGAGGAAATTTTCACCCTGCGCTTGTTGACGCGCGCGTGTGCCGCGCCAGAATTCCTGAAAGGTGACGAATAGGATAAGCGCAATGAGGAAGAAGCCGATCAAAGCGCCGATCTTATTTGTATAAGTGAAAAACAGTGTGATGGTCACGACTGCGGCGGCGGCGGCGGATTTCCAGATGGCGCGGCCAAGAGTCTGAATGGTGGAATGTCCCCACGCAGAGAGCGGCGCAACAGCCGACAGGAAGAGCAATGCCGAAAAGAGCGGAGCGGTGGCGCGCTCATAGAATGGCGGGCCGACGGTCACTTTTTGACCTGTGAACAGTTCGGAGATAAGCGGGAAGATCACGCCCCAGAAACATACAACGAGAATGCTCATGAAGAGCAGGTTGTTTAGCAGGAACAATGCCTCGCGCGAAAGCATGGACTTCATCTCTGTTTCACTGCGCAAGGTGGGCCAGCGATAAATTACCAGCGCAATGGATGCCACCAGTGTGGTGGATACAAATCCCATGAAGAGCGGACCGATCGGGCTGTTGGCAAATGCATGAACAGATGAAAGCACACCTGAGCGGGTGAGGAAGGTTCCGAAGATCACGAGAGCATAGGTCAGGATGACGAGGATCATGTTCCAATGTTTGAGCATGCCTCGTTTTTCCTGGATCATGACTGAGTGTAAAAAGGCTGTACCAGTCAACCACGGCATGAAGGCCGCGATCTCAACCGGGTCCCAGCCCCAATAACCGCCCCAGCCTAATACATCGTAAGCCCAACGTCCACCAAGCACGAGACCAAAGGAGAGGAAGAGCCATGCCCATAATGACCAGCGGCGTGTGAGTCTGATCCAGCGATCATCGGTGCGGCCTGTGATCAATGCGGCCATGGCGAAGGCGTAGGGGATCACGTAAGAGACGAAGCCAAGATAAAGCATGGGCGGATGAATGACCATGCCCGGGTGACGCAGGAGCGGGTTTAATCCATTTCCATCATCCGGTGTGAAGATGGTCGCATTTAAAGGTGCGAACATGTGCGGTTCCACGCTCCCATTGACCAGCCAGAAGCGTGTGAACGGGTTTTCGTAGAAGATCACCATGCCAAGGAAGAATACCAGTGTGACCGAGCAGACCACGATCACCCACGGCAGGAATTCAATATCGCGGTCCCATTTACGGAGCGTTACCGCGGATGTGAACGCCGCGAGAAGCCACGACCAAAATAGAAGCGAGCCGGCTTGTCCGCCCCACCAGGCTGTTACTTTGAGGTATGTGGGCATACTGCGGCTGGTCACTTCGTAAACGAAGGCGACGTTAAACTGGTTGGTAACCAGTAAATAGATCAACGCCCCGGCTGCGAGCGAGATCAGGGGGAATGTGAGCAGCATGGCGCGCCGCGCACTTTCCACCATGGAAGCGGATTTTTTCGTGGCGCCATAGACCGCCGCGAAAATGCTGTAGACCGCAACGAGAAAACTTACCAGCGCAATGCCATATCCAAATTCTGCAATCATAAGATATCCTTCTCTAAAGTTAAGACCCTAAGATTTTCTCTCAAAAGGTTTTGCGAAATAAAACCTGACAGATGGAAACCCCGTCAGGTTATTTTCTTAATTGTTGCTTGCGGATTGTTCAGGCACCGCTTCTTCATAACGGGTTGGACATTTTAGTAAAAGTTCCTCGGCATAGAAAATGCCGTCATCACCAATGTGACCGGTCATGATCGCCTGTGCTTCGCCGCGAAGTAAATCTGGTTTGGGGCCGTTATAAACGACTGTGATCCGCTGGCGGCTTGGGTCATTGACTGCCTGAAAAAGCACTTCAGCCAGCCCGCCTTGAGCCTCGATCTCATCGTTGTCGCCGGAGACGTGTGCCACATCGAATTGAAGGGTGAGTGTTTGGGCATCGTATTGGATCGTGTCGCCCATTACAGCGCCGGAGAGACGAAGACTCTTGCCGACTGCAGAAGAGCCTTCAGCTTTTATTTCGTCAACTGTCATGAAGTATTCGGCGCTGGCCTGTGTGGATGATACGATCAGGTAAACTACTGCTGCGAGGATGAGTAATCCGCCGAGAATGAATTTATTACGTTGCATGGTTCCTCCAAAAGAATTTGTAAATACGGGACCTTCGAGTCCGCAGAAATACAAAGTGTAAAATATAACAATCTATGATGTTCATTTTACATGCTGACATTAAACCATGCTGAGATTTGCGGGTGGATGGATGTCACTAAAATGTCCCGAATTTATCCTAATTGGTGTGATTTTTTTCATTAATGGATTTTGAGCCAAATTGAGGTTTGTAAAATTTTATAGTGACTATGACAAATGGGCTGTGCTCCGAAATATAAGAGATGATATAGTAGGCAGGATTTTCAAAGGAGTTCCATACATGCGAGTAAAAATAACCGTGCTTTTCCTTTTATGTGGGCTGCTTATGATGCCCATGCAAACCGCTTTCGCTTCCCCTGATGCGGATGTGACTGAAAATAGAGTAACCTTTTCCTTTCCTGAAACAGCCACATTTTCAGCCAGGCTTGCCGCTGATGCGAACATTACTTCGGTTGTTCTTGAATATGGCAACGAACAGCAAACTTGCGGTGATGTGATCGCAAAAGCGTTTCCTCAATTCACGCCCGCCAAAAATGTTGATGTTGAATGGACATGGGATATGCGCCAGAGCGGCTCGCTTCCGCCGGGTACTTCGTTGTGGTGGCGCTGGCGGTATACCGACCAGACTGGCGGGGAATATCTCAGTGAAACAAAAACCGCCACATGGCTTGACGATACCCACAAATGGCAAACGATCACCAGCGACTTTCTGCGCCTGCACTGGTATGACGGCAATAAGGAGTTCGCGCAGGATCTTCTGAATGCGGGCCAGCAAGGCTTGTCACGCAACGCAGAGCAGGCGGGTCTCATACCCGATGCGCCCATTGACGTTTATGTTTACTCCAGTTATCAGGACTTGCAGGATTCAATTTTATTTGAACCTTCATGGACGGGCGGCTCTGCCTATGCCGAGCATAACATCGTCATCGTTGGACTCTCTCAAGGGGATACCGAATATGACCGCAACGTGGTCATTCATGAATTGACGCATGTGCTTGTCGGTCACTTTACATTTTCGTGTTTGAACGATCTGCCCTCCTGGTTGGAGGAAGGCCTCGCCGTTTACAGCGAAGGGAAATTGGATTCGGATTCTCAAATCCAATTCGATCAGGCCATTCAAAATAATGAACTGGTATCCGTCCGTTCGTTGAGTGCGGGCTTCTCTGAAGAATTTTCAAAAGCGACTTTATCCTACAGTCAATCATTCAGCATTGTGGAATATTTGATCGAAACACATGGGCAGGATAAGATGACTGAACTGCTCAGCACTTTGCGGGATGGAAATGCCATCGAGCCTGCGCTCATCAATATTTATGGATTTGACTTGGATGGACTCGAAGACGCCTGGCGGCAATCGATCGGGGCCGCGCCTCGGGCTGTTTCTGCTCAACCGACCGCACAGCCTACTGCGACATTTGTCCCAACCATCGTGCCTGTCTCTGGATCGCCGCTTGCAGTGACTCCCACGCCGTATGCGATTCCCACTTCCACCATTAATGGAAATGGCGGTGGGGGTGGTGTTCCACCGCTTTGGTTGACATTATCCCTGCTTGGCATTTGTTGTGTGCTCATATTGATTATCGGCGTCTTCGTGATCGGCGTCGTTGTCCGTTCGCAGAATATAAAGGCGAGGAAAAATGATCAAGCGTAATAGTCTATTGATAAGTTTATTGATCGGGATTCTCATCTCGATGTTCGTCACTGCCAGCGCCAGCCCTGCTCCAGCGTGGAAAATTGATGTTCCGCTGAATCAGGCCCTCGTTTTGGCTGGAGGCGAGAGTTCCAATCCGCGTGAATATGACCCGGCCACCACACACGGCTCAGGCGATAAACTGGCCTACAGCGGACTGGTCTCATTCGATCCCAATTTAAATATCACGCCCGATATTGCTGAAACTTGGGATGTGACTGATGGCACGGTCTATACATTTCATTTGCGTGAGAATGCGTACTTCCATAATGGCCGCCCGGTGATCGCACAGGATTTTGTCTATTCGTGGGAACGCGCTGTCAGCCCCGCAATTGCCTCGGATACCGCGCTGACCTATCTCGGTGATATTGTCGGCGTGAAGGAAATGGCCGCAGGGCAGGCTGATCATATCAGCGGTTTGAAAGTCATTGACGATCTGACATTGCAGGTGACCATTGACGCGCCCAAACCATATTTCATTTTGAAACTTACTTATCCAACCGCGTTCGTTGTCGATCAGAGTAATGTGGAGCAGGGCGGTGAATGGTATCGTGAGCCAAATGGCACGGGCCCATACATCCTCGCCGAGTGGACAAGTTTCGAGCGTATTGTCTATCAGGCAAATCAGGATTTTTATCTCGGCGCGCCGTCCATACCGTTTGTGGTCGTAAATTTATACGCGGGCGATCCGCAGCGCTTGTATGAATCAGATGAAGTGGATATCACTGGCGCATACTCGATCGAACGTTTTCTCGACCCCGCCGAACCGCTTCATAATGAGCTTCTCACTGGCGTTGGGCTTTGCACTGGCTATGTTGTTTTTGATACCACTCATCCGCCGTTTGATGATGTCAATGTCCGCAAGGCATTCAGCATGGCATTCAACCGCCAGCAATATATTGATATTGTCATGGGTGGACATGCCTTGCCTGCCGTTGGTTTGTATCCGCCGGGACTGCCTGGGTTTAGTTATGAATTGAAAGGATTGCCATACGATCCCGCTCAGGCGCGTGAATTGCTTAAGCAATCAAAATATGGCGGCGCAGAGGGGTTGCCTCCCATCGTTTATACCAATGGCGGCACCGGAAGTTATGTCAGCGCAGATGTGGCCGCTCTGGCCGAGATGTGGCAGAAGAATCTTGGCGTGACGATCACTGTTGAAAATATTGAACCCAATTATTTTTTTGAACAGATCTATGCGGGCAATCACGGTCAATTGTTAAGCGGCGGCTGGTGCGCCGATTATCCCGACCCTGAAAATTTTGCGGACATACTTTTTCACACTGGCTCAACCCAAAACAGCGGCGGATATTCCAACCCCGCACTGGATGCCCTTCTCGAACAGGCGCGCGTCGAGCAGGATGTGACAAAGCGCATCGCGTTATATAAACAAGCCGAGCAAATGCTTGTGGATGACGCCCCCGTGCTTTTCACCACGCACTCGTTATCGTATCAACTCGTCAAACCGTATGTCAAAGGTTATGTGTTTACACCGTTTGACATTCCAATAGAAAGATATATGTGGCTGGATGGGAAATAAGTCATGTCGTTGCGAGGAGGGCTTCAGCCCGACGAAGCAATCTTATTTTATATGGAGGTTGCTTCGGGCGAAGAACAAGAACGCCCTCGCAACGACATCATTACCTGGCTTCGACAAAAAACTCCACCGCATCGATTTCCGCTCCGAGGCTTGATACTAAAAAGCTGAAAGAGATGCTTTCCCCAGGCGGAATCGCTCCGCCTTCCCAGCGTTTCAGGCCAACCACAACTCCATCTTTATCATAAGCCACAGCCGCGACCCAAACCTGGGTTGCGGCTGATGATTCCACGGGCAGGAGAATCTGTCCGCTGAGCTGGGCGGTGCGGCCATTGATCTGAGCAATCGCATTTTGAATCTCCGCTGGCAGATAGCGTGGATTATTTATCGAGAGTTGATTTGCGCTAAGTACCTGAACCTGAATATTATATTTTGCGGGAATTTTAGAATCAAAGAAAACATAAACAGGCAAAGATGAATTCGGCGCGATGATATCCAACGGCGTGAACGCGGTTTGACTCACAATTACATTATTGCTTTCATCAAGTAATGTGATCTGCGCCGAGACGTTCTCAAGCAGTTCGGTTGTGTTATTTTGGATCAGCGCAAAACACCACAGGCCGCCATCCGCTGAAGGGTGGCAAACTGTCTGGGTGACAGGAGCAGGCACGGGTGTCGGAGTCGATGCGCCTGCCTTCGCGGCGGAAATGTCTGGGATGAGAAGAGTCATCCCGATGGTCATGCTGTTCGGAGAGATATCAGGATTGGCCGCTCTTAATTCATCCTGTGAGATATTGAATTTTTCCGCGATCCCGCTGATCGTATCTCCCGCTTGAATTATGTAAATAAATGGCGTGGAAGTGGGGATGGGTGTTTCGATAATAACGATCACATTGGGCGTAGCCGTGAGGCTGGGCGTGGCCGTGATATATGGTTCAAGTAAAGTGTCGGGTGTGCTTTGTATGTTTTGCGATGTGCAGGCGGAGATGAGAAATATACAAGTCAACAGTAGTTTACGCATTCAATGATTATAATCAGTAGGATATGATTCTGGACCACAACAGCTTGCTGTTGTACATGCGGACAGCTTGCTGTCCGATTCCAGAAAAATAAATTCTCTGGAGGAACAATGAAGTATCGTCATCTCGGTAGGACGGGTATTCAAGTCAGTGAACTTTCGTTTGGTTCGTGGGTCACGTTTCATAACCAGGTGGGTGCGAAATCTGCTGTGGAAATGATGTCTGCGGCTTATGACGCGGGCGTGAATTTTTTCGATAATGCTGAAGTGTATGCGAGCGGCAAATCAGAAACAGTGATGGGCGAAGCGCTAAAAGAATTAAAGTGGCGCAGAGGCAGTTATTTGGTTTCCACAAAAATCTATTGGGGATTGCACGAGGGCGTGAATGAGAAGAACACGCTTAATCGCAAACGTCTCATTGAAGGCATTAATGGTTCGCTTGAAAGATTGCAGCTCGATTATGTGGACTTGATCTATTGTCACCGCTCCGATAAGACCACGCCCATCGAAGAGACTGTCTGGGCAATGCACAATATCATCGAATGGGGCAAAGCCATGTATTGGGGCACATCGGAATGGTCAGCTTCTGAAATTATCGAAGCGATCCAAATCGCGGAACGCCATCACTTGCATAAACCTGTTGTGGAACAGCCGCAATACAATTTGTTCGAGCAGGGTCGTATGCAGGGCGATTACGTCCGCTTTTATAAGGAATATGGCTATGGCTCTACGATCTGGAGTCCGCTGGCTTCTGGTTTGCTGACTGGTAAATATAATAATGGCATCCCCGCTGACAGCCGCGGCGCGCTCAAGGGCTATGAATGGTTAAAAAACAATTTGACCAATGAGCAAAAACTAGCCAAGGTCGCAGAACTGGATTTGATCGCAAAAGAACTCGACTGCAAATTGTCTCAACTTGCGCTGGCATGGTGTTTGAAGAATCCGTTTGTGAGCACGGTCATCACGGGCGCGAGCCGTGTGGAGCAAGTCCACGAGAACATGAAGGCGGCAGATGTGGTGGATAAGATCACGCCTGAGATCAAGGAAAGAATTGATGCGATCTTTGGGGTGGCGAAGGAAGAAGACGACGATTAAAGGCAAACCTCCGAGTTCTTTAAGAACTCGGAGGTTTTTGTTACACCTGTGTAAAATAATTTTCTTCCACTTGTTCCCAGGTCTCATCATGTAATTTCATATATTTCGTCAACAGCGGATGCACGCGCGCCATCTCTTCGTATATTTTTTGTGCCACCCTGCGGATCGAAAAATGCGCGTTGGCCGCGCTCCGCAATTGGCAGAACGCGAAAGCCTCACGCAGATTGAATTGAGCGAGCACACGACGGTTGAATCCATTGGGGACAATATACTGCGCCACATCTGGATTGAAGGCATGTAACTTCTCATACATTTGAATCGCGGACTGCATCGCCGCTTCATACTTTAACCCGAAGCCTGCTTCTGTTACGAGGCGCGGAATCGTGTACCCCAGCCGCGTGGACAGTCTCTGCGGCGTCTGAGTCATCATGCGATGGCGTTTGAATTCGGCATACGCGCCTTGATCCATGACGAGATCGAATGTATAAGTGGAATATTCCAATTCGCGCAGGGGCACGTCATACCGAGTTAATCGTTTCAGTAAAGTGTCCGCCAGTTCGGCTTTCTCCTGCTCTGATAATGCTTCGACATAAGCCAGCGCATTTGTAAATGACATTTCATTGAAGCGGTACAACGTGGCCGCAAGGATTTTCTTTTCGCCGTCTTTGTCGTAATCGATTAAGTCGCACCAGTTATCCCTCACCCCTTGCCCCTCTCCCTTAGGGAGAGGGGTTGGGGTGAGGGCGATTTCCTGTACCGTTTCGACAAAATAAGGAACCGCATCCGCATACTTAACCAATGTAGGCGTTTCAGCTTTTGCAACTTCCTTCATCTTTTCGCCGATCTGACGTACTTCCGCGAGCGGGTGGGAGAGCATTTTGCGGATGATCATTTCAACCACGCGCGCGTTGGCGGTCATGCCGACATTTGCATTCGCGGCGGCGGGCAGGATGAAGCGGCATCTATCCACGTATTGCGAGCGGATTCGGCGGTCGTAACCTTCGTCACTTTCGTTCTCGCGGCGCGGGGATTTCTCAAGGATGAGATTCTTTACCGGGTCGAGCGATTCAGCATAAGTCGAGAAAAGGAAGCGCACAGTTTCGATGAATTCATCTCGAAGCGGATCCGAATCCAATTCAGGCGGAATCGTGAAATCATCCGCTCCCCATTTTTGATAGCGTGTGGATTTTTCTGTATAAGATGCGAGGCGGCTGCTTTCAATCGTTTCGATGGCGATGCGCGAAACGTTTTCAAAGGCAAAATGCAAAACTGCATGTTCCGCAACGGATGCGTGACCATATCCTACGACCCACTTCTCATGGAATTTTGCAGATTGTTCATCGCTTAATTCCGATGCGATCTCGCGAAAAGATTCCGGCGCGCGCGATGTTTTTGCGAACGCGACCGCGATGGTTTCGGGGCTGAGGGCGCGCGGGGAAAGCAGATAAATTTCTCGTTCAGGCATGGGGACTCCAGTTTTCAGTAATTAGTTATCAGTTAGCGGAGCGCAGACTTCAGCCTGCTGGTTTTGCGGGCTGAAGTCTGCATTCCGGTGGATGTGGATTGGCGCGGGTTATAAATGATATTTTTCCACAAGTCAATAAAAAAGCGACCAGCCGTTTGTCCGCTGGTCGCCGTGTATTTTATCCCATTGGGTATTTCATGGGTGCTCCGCCCAAAAGATGCAGGTGGATGTGGAGCACAGTCTGCCCGGCGTGTGCGCCTGTGTTGAAGATGAGGCGATAGCCGTCCTCTGCGATTCCCTCCTGCGCTGCGAGTTGCCCAGCCACTTTGACCAGATGCCCGACCAGTTGTTCATCTTCACCTGTCAGCGCATTGACCGAGTCAATGTGTTTGTTCGGCACAAGCAGGATGTGAGTCGGTGCGGCGGGATTGATATCGCGAAAGGCTGTGAGATGCTCGTCACGAAACACAGTGGTACTGGGAATATCGCCTTTGATGATCTTGCAAAAAATACAATCAGACATGAGTGACCTCCTGCTTTAGTTATGGCGTCGGCAGCGGCCCATATGCGGCCCTGCACATGATCTCATAATATTCAACTTCTATGGCGTGATTCGCTTCAGCATATGCGGCCGCTTCCTTGCCGGAAGCGCGGACTGCGTCAATGGCTTCGAGTGCCTGGTCTGGCGAGTAGCGCGGAAGGGTCATTAATGGATCGTTGATGAGCCCTTCGGGAATATAAGTTGGGCGCTCAGGGTCTATTTCATCTGCAAGTGGAATCCAATTGTACATGACGGGTCCGCGCGCGTTGGATGTAAAACCAAGTTGATAGCCTAACTGACGGGCTGCCTGCACTGGCCGCAGGCCAAATCCGCCGTTGGGCCAGATGAAGGCATAGGGAGTTTTGGCAAACCGCGCTGCAAAGGCAGAGAGCGAGCCTTCCAGTTCTCTGGTAATTACTGTCTTCGAAGAGTCATCGGATAGGAGCGTGTCATTGTTGACACCGAGAGCCTGGTGATCTACAAACCCCTCCCGTTCCAGCGCCATACTTTCCTCCCATTGCGTTTCTGATATTTCAGGCAGGCTTGGCCATGCGTTCACCACCGGCCACTCCCATGCGACCCAATACTCGCGGAAGTATTTTTCAAAATACACCGCATCGTAATTGCCATCCTGTATGATCAAAACCGAGCGGGGCGGGATCTTTATATTACGTTCAATATAAGACAGGAATTGCCTTGTGGTGATTGCTTCAAAACCCTGAACTTTAAGCTCCTGCATGATCCTTTGGAATTCAAGCAGGGTTGTACTTTGCGGGTCCCCCGTTGGGCTGTTGGTTATGTCGTGGAACAATATGATCATAACCACTGTGCCGGGTTTGGCGTTCAGCGGGTTCCATCTATTCTTTAAATATCTACAGGTGTCTTCAATATAAGTGCGCGGTTTATCCAGTGGATTTAAATACTGAGAGATATAAACGGCTGGCAGCTCAGGCACTGAGCTTATATCGATGGTCTGTGTGATGACGATATCAGTGGATGGATTTTGGGCAAGGGTTGAATCGATATTCTGGGAAAAAGGGTTGCTGGTAAATGGTTGTTGGCAGGAGATGAGAATGAAGATGAGCATCAGAATGCTCACGACTCGAAAAACGATATGTTTTAAATTGGATACTTGCTTTATCATGATAATAATTGTAAACGATATTTCCGTTTGAAATCTGGAAGTATTTTTACGGAGCGCTCGAAATAGGTCCCAAAGTTGGGGCGCAAACAATATCGTAATATTCCAATTCAGTGGCCTTGTTCTGCTCGGCGTATGCGGCGGCGTCCTTGCCCATAACGCGGATCGTATCCAATTGAGACAGCATTTGCATCGGCCAATATCGCGGCAGGGTCAGGCGCGGATCATTGGCTGGCCCTTCGGCAATCCAGGCTGGGCGTCCTGCGTCTGGCGCATCTGAAAGCGGAATCCAGTTGAACATGATCGGCCCGCGCGGGTTAACAGTGAATCCCACGCGATAGCCGACTTCCCGTGCCACCTGTACGCCGCGTGGAGTGAATCCACCGCCCGGCCAAATGTAGGCAACGGGCGTTTTTCCAAAATATTTCTGAAGATTAGCAATTGAACCTTGAAGTTCGCTATAAATAAACTCATCCGTCGAATTAGGGCCGATGTTGATGTTATGGATCACGCCATGCGCTTGATAATCCACCCAGCCTTCTTTGGACAGAGTCACATTTTCCTGTAGGAATTGATCTTCACCGCCAAAGGCGCTGATCCAGCCATTGATCACCGGCCAGCCCCATTGTTCATAATAAGGGCGGAAATGTTCATAGGCTTCAGCGGTATGGCGGTCATCATAGGTCAGCACCACGGATCGTTCGGGGATGCGCGCGTTGGAATCCAAAAAGTCCGCGAGTTGCGTGGCGTTGATGGCTTCGAAGCCCAGCTCCTTGAGACTCTCCATAATTTTTTTGAAATCGGTCACCGTGACATCATTTGCATCTTCAGCCGCGCCTTTGTTGATGCCGTGGAACATGACCACGATCACAATGGTGCCCGGCGCAGCATTATTTGGGTCCCATTTGGCTTTGAGATACTGACATGAATCCTGAATGTACGCATGGGGCGCGTCTAATGGGTTCAACACGGTTGTTGTAAAAGCAGGCGGCAAGGCAGGCGGCGTACGAGGAACAGTTGCGGTGGGGATGGGAGTCTCAGTCGGTATGGGCGTATCAGTTGGGATGTTGATCTCAGCGAAAGCGGTCTCAACTGCTGAGGTCATGATGGTACCTGGGTCGGCGGTTACTGCCGCGGGCTGGCACGATGTCAATAGCACAGCGAGCAGGCTGAGGGTAGTCAGAAGCGAGGGAAGAGAAATGAGGAACGAGCGGCGAGTTATCTTGTATCCCATATTGAGTTTAAATCCTGTTGTTGAGATTTTCCAATCATAACAGAAAAGGCGCACCATCTTTCGGTACGCCTCTTTCGTTACTTATTTCTTGTTACTTTTTACTCATCCGACCTGCCTGAAATGAAATCTTCCACCTTGTCGCGGCAGATGTCATCGCGGAATTGCTTGGGCGGAGTCTTGAAGAAATAAGAGGATGGGCCAACGATCGGTCCCGCGAGTTCGCGGTCAAGCGCGATCTTGGCGCAGCGCACCGCATCGATCATCACGCCTGCCGAGTTGGGACTGTCCCACACTTCGAGTTTTAATTCCACGTTAAGCGGAACATTGCCAAAGGTCGTGCCTTCCATGCGGATGTAACACCACTTGCGGTCGGTCAGCCACGGCACATGGTCGCTCGGCCCCACGTGGACATTATCTTTGCCCATGTCATAGGGAACCATGCTGGTGACCGCGTTGGTCTTGGAAATTTTCTTGCTCTCCAAACGTTCGCGTTCGAGCATGTTGAGAAAATCGGTATTGCCCCCAAAGTTGAGTTGATAAGTGCGGTCGATTTTCACGCCGCGATCCACGAACAGGCTGGTGAGCACACGGTGAACGATCGTCGCGCCGACCTGGCTTTTGATGTCATCTCCAAGAATGGGCAGACCTGCATCCGTAAAGCGCTTGCCCCAATATTCGGATGATGCAATAAACACTGGAATGCCGTTGACAAAAGCGCAGCCCGCTTCGATGATCTGTTCCACATACCACTTGGTTGCCATTTCAGAACCGACGGGCAGGAAGTTGATCACAACATCGGTCTTGGTATCCTTGAGCATTTTGACAATGTCAGCTGTGGGGCCGGGCGCCTTCTCAATGATCTCGCTCAAATATTTTCCAAGACCATCATGGGTCATTCCGCGCACGACAGGCACGTTGAGATGGGGGACATCCGCGAATTTAAAGGTATTGTTCGGCTCGGCAAAAATGGCTTCAGAAAGATCCCTGCCTACCTTGGTGGCGTTCACATCAATTGCGATGGTGAACTCAATGTCGCGCACATGATAATCGCCGAGTTTGGCGTGCATAATGCCCGGTATCGTTTCATCGTCTTTTGCATTTTTGTAAAATTGAACACCTTGTACGAGTGATGATGCGCAATTCCCCACGCCAATAATGGCGACACGTACTTTTTTATTTGCCATGAAAATTCTCTCCTTGATATTTGATTGCAGTTTCCTTGTATATCCAGGCAATCTTTGTTTCAGATACACCTGTGTTGTATAATCTTACTGTAGGTTAGTATGACTGTAAACCAATCCCAACTCCTTGCCCGACTTCTCGAAGTAACGCGTACCCTCAGCACAATGGTGGATCTTGAGTCTTATTTACGCTCCATTCTCTCTGCCGCCGCGGAACTGACCGGGAGCGAAACGGCTTCATTGATGGAATATGATGACGCCGCGCGGGAGCTTTATTTTAAATATGTGCCTTGGTTCCATCGCGATGCCATCAGTTCCGCCAGAATTCCATTACATGAGAGCGCCGCAGGGTGGGTATTTCTAAACGTCAAGCCGCTCATCATTAATGACGTGAAGAA
>JABFSL010000089.1 GCA_013140605.1 Anaerolineales bacterium | reverse complement strand
GATATCATGGGTTTTCCTAAGCATTTGCCTTTATGTGATTTTACCAATAATATCTACTTTCCCTAATTCTGAATTTACAGTAAAATTCCTGACCAGTGGATGTTCCCATAATGCGATTAAAACGCACCCTCGTTATTCATTAACGATAAGCAACTGCGCCGTGGCAGATGATTTCTGTCATGGCGCATATTGTTTTTGGGAATATTAAAGTCTGTTTATTTTGGAGAGGAGAAAGTATGAAAAGTAGAAGCTTGTATCTATTAATTCTGGTTGCGTTAATTCTTTCAGCCTGCGGGGGAAAGCCAGCCGCGGGCACAGATGCTCCCGCCGCATCTGAGGAACCTGTTGCTTCCGGCCCGGCAGTTGTAAAGATTGGCTGGGCAGGCAGTCCGGATACGCTCAACCCAGGCATAGCCATTCTGACCGAGGCCTATACCATTTTTGAATTGGTTTACGATTCGATGTATGACCTCAACCTGGATGGGTCGTTCACGCTCAGCCTGGCAGACAGCGTGGATCGCTCCGATGACGGCCTGGTCTACACTTATAAGATCAAGGATGGAGTCAAATGGCATGATGGCCAGCCATTGACCGCCGAGGATGTGGCGTTCACCTATAATCTTTACAAGGATACGCCTGAATATCCATATCTGAATGGATACTACACCCCGTATTTCTCCACCATTGAAGCCACGGAAAACAATGAGGTGGTTTTAACGCTTACCGAGGCGATCCCAAACATTGAGAGTCAGTTGGTATTTCTCTATGTTCTTCCCAAGCATATTTGGGAAAGCGCAGACAAAATTGAATATGACAATGTTGATATGATCGGCTCCGGGCCATTCAAGATGGAAGAATATGTCCAGAATGAATTTGTACGCCTGACCGCGAACAAGGAACACTTCGCCACACCGCCGAAAGTGGATGAGGTGATATTCCAGACCTTTGAAAATCAGGATGCGCTGGTGCAGGCGATCAAGACCGGTCAGTTGGATATGATCACTGAAATGCCCAACACCGCCGCCGCATCCTTGAAGACCGAGGAAAATGTTGAATTGGTAGTTGGCGCGCCCTTTGCTCCGGGTGTCACGGATATTATTTTCAATCAAGTACAGCCTGGAAACTGCCCAACACCTGAAGAGGGCGGTATTTGCAGCGGACACCCTGCCTTGCAGGATAGGAACGTTCGCCTTGCGATGGCACATGCCACAGATAAGCAAAAATTGATCGATCTGATCCTGCTGGGGCTTGGTTCGCCCGGTCTGACGCTTATCCCTGACGGGTTGGGTGTTTGGTACAACAACTCACTCAAGGATTATGAATACGATGTTGCCAAGGCCAATAAGATCCTTGACGATGCCGGTTATGTTGATGCGGATAACGACGGTGTGCGTGATATGCCCGATGGCTCAAAACCGCTCACATTCCGTTTGAACTGGCCGAGCGATAGCATTACAGCTCCGCGGACAGCGGAATTATTAAGTGAAATGTGGGGAGAGATCGGCATCACCGTCGAAATGCAGGCAGTGGACCCAGACGCGTTAACCTCGCAATGCTGTCCCGCTTTTGACTTTGATCTCATGATCTGGGGCTGGGCCTCTGACCCCGACCCGAGCGCGTTGTTGTATGTATACACAACGGAAGCCGTCCCGACGGGTTCGAGTGAAACTGGTTACTCCAACCCAGCTTATGATGAACTGTACGCGCAGCAGCAGACTGAACTGGATTTTGAAGCCCGCAAGGCACTAGTTTGGGAAATGCAAAAGATCGTGCATGATGACGTGGTCTATATTATTCCATTCTACGACCAGCAGGTGCAAGCCTTCCGCACTGACCGCTTCACCGGATGGATCACTAATCAGCCCAAGGTTGAACTTTCAGACACGACATCTCTCGTAGTGATCGAACCAGTTAAGTAGGCAGGAAATATTATTGGGTGTGGAAGATTCGTCTTCCACACCCAATGTAAGATCTAAGATCATGGTGTAGTTTCATCAACTTCAAGGAGCGACCTTGAACCGAACCCGCGCTTTACTCAGAAAAATAGGATGGGCCATTTTCACCATCCTATTTGTTATTGTTCTCAATTTCTTTTTATTCCGTGTTTTGCCAGGCGACCCGGCGCGCGCCGGTATTCGTGACCCACGCTTGAAAAAAGAAGCCATTGAAATGCTGCGTGTCCGCTTCGGTTTGGATAAGCCGGTCATTAACTGTTTCGAGTCTTTGAACCCGATCCAGTTGGGAAGTTGTACCGTTAATCCGCTGGATACACAGTTCTTTATTTATGTTCGCAATTTATTTCAGGGCGAGCTGGGCATCAGTTACCATACCAACCGTCCCGTGGCGGATATTCTGGCGGAACGCCTATGGAACACGGTTCTGCTTATCGGTGCCGGGCAGATCCTATCGATCATTATCGGCGTGGTCTTCGGTGTTTTCGCTGCGTGGAAAGCGCGCACAGCAATTGACTTTGCAGCGGTCATGTCCAGTTTGCTCGTTTGGAGTCTGCCAACTTTTTGGCTGGCAATTATTCTATTATTTTGGGGAAGCAACAACGGGTTGCCATTGGCTGGCAAGGCCACCCCTGGCTCAAGTTCCCTGCCGCTCTTACAGCAATGGGCTGATATTGGCCGCCACATGCTCCTGCCCACGCTGACTTACACCATTGTTTATATGGGGGAGTACACATTGATCATGCGTTCCAGTTTGATGGATGTGCTTTCAGAGGATTATATTTTGACCGCAAAGGCTAAGGGCTTGAGTACTTTTCAAATATTGAAAGACCATGCCCTAAAGAATGCGATGCTCCCGCTCGTAACGGTCATTGCGATCAACCTTGGTTTTACGGTGGCTGGCGCGATACAGATCGAAACGGTCTTCTCATGGCCTGGACTGGGCCTTGCGATCTTTGAGGCAGTTGGCCGTCGCGATTTTCCAGTTTTGCAGGGAGCCTTTCTGTTAATTGCTGTGGCTGTGATCTTTGCGAATCTCATCGCCGATCTTACTTACAATTTTCTTGATCCACGCGTGAAGACGGAGTGATCATTCATGGAAACCACAGCACAAGCACCTGAAATACAAAATCAATGGGTCAGCCGCCTGCAAGGCTTCTGGCGCACGTTCAGCAGGAACCGCATTGGCCTTGTGGGACTTGCCATGCTCATTGTGATTATTCTTATGGCAATTTTTGCGCCGGTGATCGCGCCGTACGATTCATCCTCCTCCGCTTCAGTCAAAATCGACGATGTTTATAACCCGCCAAGCAGTACTCATTGGTTCGGTACGGATGATGCCGGGCAGGATGTATTTTCAAACTTTATATTCGGCTCGCGTGTCTCACTGACAGTTGGATTCTTCGCCGCATTTATTTCCATTATCATCGGCGGATTGCTGGGACTCGTCGCGGGCTTCTTTGGCGGGCGCATGGAAAATTTCCTGATGCGCTTCACCGATATTATGCTCGTTATCCCAGACTTGCCGTTAATGGTAGTCATCGTCGCGCTGACCAAACCATCCCTGCTGAATATTATTTTTGTGATCGGCCTGCTCGGTTGGACGACTACCGCGCGCGTTGTCCGTTCGCAAACATTGGCTGTGAAATCACGCAAGTTCGTTTTACGCGCGCGAGCTGTCGGCGCAGGCAGGGGACATATTATCTCGCGCCATATTCTTCCGCTTGTTATGCCGATCCTTGTCGTACAGGCTGTGCTAGTTGTGTCGCTCGCAATTCTCAATGAAAGCGCGCTCTCATTTTTAGGGCTTGGTGACCCAACCGCGCTTTCATGGGGACAAATGCTCAACTACGCTTTCGGGCGTGGAGCGATGTCCATTGGCGCGTGGTGGGCATTGTTGTTCCCGGGCTTTGGAATCGTTTGGGTTGTGCTTGGTCTCACCCTGCTCGGGCAGGGACTTGAACAGGTATTAAACCCAAGGCTGGAAACTCACCACTTAATGGCGGGCAGGCCTGTAGTCAGGGGTGAAGCGCGTGAAGACGCTGAAAAACCGACAGGAAAAAATCCTCTGCTTGAAGTCCGAAACCTTTCCATTAATTATGTAAACGAAGGCAAACCGCCCGCGCGGGCTGTGGAAAATATCAGCTTTACATTGAAGGAGGGCGAATTGATCGGCCTTGTCGGTGAAAGCGGATGTGGGAAAACCACGCTCATGCTTTCCCTTTTACGGCTGCTGCCTTCTGCGGGGCAGATTGTCAATGGAAGGGTTTTCTTCAATGGCAAAGACCTGACCGCTCTCAGCGAAGAGGAAATAAACGCTGTGCGCTGGAAGGATATTTCGATCGTGTTCCAGGGCGCGATGAATGCACTCAACCCCGTGCGGACTGTAGGCGACCAAATTCAGGAAGCGATCATCAAGCATTTGCCAGGCTTCCCGCATGACCAACGCCTGCAGGAACGTGTGGTGGAATTGCTCGATCTGGTGGGCATTGCCGCTGACCATAAAGATCATTATCCGCATCAATATTCTGGTGGGATGCGCCAGCGAGCCATGATCGCCATGGCTCTGGCTTGCAACCCGCAAGTCATCATTGCGGACGAGCCGACCACCGCTTTGGATGTAATGATCCAGGCGCAAATTTTGGAACTGCTCGACAGCCTGCGCAAGAAACTTGGACTCGCCATTATTTTTGTGACGCATGACCTTGGGGTCGTGGCTGAAATGTGTGACCGCGTTTTGGTGATGTATGGCGGCGTAACGGCTGAATACGCGGATGTGGATGCCATTTACAATGAGCCGCGCCATCCCTATACACAGGAATTGATCAAGGCTTTTCCTGATTTGACAAAGCCCAAGAAAAAACTTTCATCCATCCCAGGCTATCCGCCGCGTTTGGATGCGCTCCCTGCTGGCTGCCGATTTGCGCCGCGATGTCCGCTGGCATTTGACCGCTGTCACACGGAACAGCCGCCACTGCACGAATTAAGCAATTCACAAAGTGCTGCGCACATCGCAAGCTGCCATCTTCTCGAGGCTTCAAAATGAACAAAGATCATTTTTTGGAAGTGCGTGGATTAAAGAAATATTTCGACGCCGACCGACCCTCCTTATTTTCACGCGAGGCGCGTTATGTTCACGCGGTGGATGGAGTTGATTTCACCCTCAGGCACAGCGAAGTGATCGCATTGGTCGGCGAGAGCGGCTGCGGAAAATCCACGCTGGCCCTTTTGTTGATGGGATTGGAAGAACCGACGGAAGGCGTTATCTCATTCGATGGACGCGATATTACTCATTTGAATGACCGTGAACGAAAAGCCGTGCGGCGTAAAATTCAAATGGTGTTTCAAGATCCATACGAATCTTTGAATCCCACACAGACAATCGAAGAGATCATCAATGAACCTTTAGTTGTACATGGAATCGGAAACAATAAGAACGAACGCGATGAGCGTGTAATAAAAGCGATGGAAGACTCAGGCTTGAAACCCGCCGAAGTCTATCTAAAGCGCTTTCCGCACGAGCTTTCAGGCGGACAACGTCAGCGCGTGGTGATTGCGGCCGCGCTTGTGCTTGAGCCGGAGATTCTTCTTGCCGATGAACCTGTCTCGATGCTGGATGTTTCCATCCGCGCGGAGATCATCAACCTGCTGGCCGAACTTCGCATCACGCGCCAGATCGCGGTCATCTTTATCACGCATGATCTTGGCTCGGTTGGTTTCTTCGCCGACCGCGTGGCCGTGATGTATCTTGGCCGCATCGTTGAAATTGGAACCATGCTTGAGGTTTTGGAAAAGCCCCAGCATCCTTACACAAAGGCTTTGCTTTCCGTCATCCCCGTTCCAAACCCGCGCCTGCGGCATGAACGTATTATTTTGCAAGGCGAAACCCCCAACCCGATTGATGTGCCGACAGGCTGTCGTTTTCATCCGCGCTGCCCGGTGGCGATGGCAACCTGCAAAGCCAGCGATCCGCCTTTCGTTTCGTTCGGCAAGACGCATCAGGCCGCGTGTTTACTTTTGGTGAAATAATAATTCGGAATGCGGACTTCAGTCCGCTATTTTCTACAATAGCGGACTGAAGTCCGCGCTCCCTAAAAATATATGGATATTACAAGTTTACAAAACCCCAGAGTCAAATATATCGTCAAACTGCGCGAGGACAAACGTCAACGCAAGTTGGATGGTTTAATGTTGGTGGAAGGCTACGACGAGTTGACTCTGGCCCTCAGCACCGGACTCAAGCCGCAGACGGTTCTAACCGCGCCCGAGCTTGCTTCAGTTTCAATGGACATTCCCTCCGCTGAAATGGTCACTGTCACCCGCGCAGTGTTCGAGAAAATTTCCTATCGTGATAACCCCGATGGCTGGCTGGGAATTTTTCCCGTTCCAAAAACATCTCTCGATGATTTAAAATTGAGTGCATCACCTTTTGTGATCGTGGCAGAGTCAGTGGAGAAGCCAGGCAACCTCGGCGCAATTTTACGCACAGCAGATGCGGCACAAGTGGATGCCGTCATCGTTTGCGACCCGCGTGTGGACTTATGGAATCCCAACGTAGTGCGCGCATCTCGCGGGACGATCTTTACTGTACCAACCGTCGAGGTTGATTCGCCGAATGCGCTGGCATTTCTCAGGCCAAGAAAGATGCGCGTGCTTGCGGCCACACCATCTGCCGAAGTGTTGTATACTGACGTCGATCTGAAGGGACCCATCGCGCTGGCAGTCGGAACAGAAGATGAAGGGCTGACCGATTTCTGGATGCAGAACGCCGATATTAAAGTAAAAATTCCCATGCTGGGAAAAGTGAATTCGCTGAATGTTTCCATCGCAACCGCATTGATCACCTATGAAGCAGTGAGGCAGAGAAAATAATGCAGGCATTATGGCTTGAAAACCAACAACTGGAACTGCGTGAAGTTCCAAAACCAAACCGCCCCGACGAAGCCTTGATCCGTATTCGCAAGGCTGGCATTTGCAGTACCGATCTTGAACTTGTAAAGGGATATTATCCATTTACTGGAATTATCGGACACGAATTTGTGGGTGAAGTGGTGGATGCGCCCGACAAATCGTGGATTGGTCAACGGGTGGTGGGGGAGATCAACGCTGTCTGCGGCACATGTGAGGCTTGCATGAATGGCCGCCCAACACATTGCGAGAACCGTACGGTGTTGGGGATTTCAAATCGCAACGGTGTGTTCGCGGAATATACAACCCTGCCGCTAAAGAATTTATACCGCGTGCCCGACTCTGTTTCAGATGAAGCCGCCATGTTCACAGAACCTCTGGCCGCCGCGTTGGAAATTCAGGAACAAATCAAGTTTCAAAAAGCTGATCGGGTATTGCTGATCGGCGCCGGCAGACTCGGACAATTGATTGCGCAGACACTTGCGCTCACAAGCTGTGACTTGCATGTGGTGGCGCGGAATTCACATGCCCAGCAATTGCTTGCGGCACGCGGAATCAAAGTGATCGCTGATAGTGATGTCCAATCTCAAAAATGGGATGTGGTGATCGAGGCAACTGGCTCAACCGAAGGGTTTACGCTGGCGCGACGCGCTGTCCGTCCACGCGGGACAATGATATTGAAGTCAACATATGCGGGGGATATGAGTGTAAATATCTCCTCTATTGTTGTGGATGAGATCACGGTGCTTGGTTCGCGCTGCGGTCCGTTTGAACCTGCTTTGCGATTATTGGAAACGCGCGAAGTTGACCCAAGTGGATTGATATCTGATCAATATAAATTGGGAGATGCGTTCAAGGCTTTTGAGAAGGCCGCCCAGCCAGGTGTGTTGAAAGTTTTACTGGAGATTTGAGAAAGCTTTCAGGACTTTCGCTTTTGTCCGCTAATCTGCGCCAATCCCCGCGAATTTTCAAAAAGATTAGTGTAGATTGGCGAGGATTAGTGGATTATTTTTGAGTAAGCGAAAGTCCCAGCTTTAAATCTTTGCTAAAGTGCTTATCGGTATATTTGGAGGAGCAATGTTTAATGGTATTCTGCGATTCCTTTTATTATTGAGCGTTTTCCTATCCGCCTGTCAGCCAGTATCTCCAGCAACGCTGGAAGTGCCCACAACTACCCCGACAATTCAGCCTGCGTCAACAGAACCCGCAATCAGCGCGACGCCGATCGCCACAGCGGACTTTGAGCCTGAGGCTTTGCTTGGCATCTGGACCCGTTCCGACCCTGATCGCGGCGACCTTTTCCTTGTGTTTAATGAGAATGGGACGTATTTTGCATCCCACGGAAGCCCTGACACCATTATTCATTCGGGTGATTATTCCCTTGAAGGCAGGCTTTTCACTTTCATGAATGGCTGGGATTGCGCCGATACCCCCGGTATTTATATTCTCAGGATCATATCTGACAGCAAATCCCTTCTTCTTGACCCTCAAAACGACAAGTGCCCTGACCGCCCGGGGACATTAAAAAGCTATCGCTGGGATAAGGTTGAAGCGACTCCCGCGTCATAATTTAATTTGATCTTGCGATGGAGAAGATCATTTGAACGAAGAGGATCAGGAACGGCGCGCCGACCAATATCAGCGCAATGCCTGAAAGAAGTTTTGAGTCATTCCTTTTGAATAATCCGATCACACTCATCAACACAGCCAGCGGAGCGAGAATGCAGGCCGATAAGACCGTGATGTTATTCAAGGAGCTGAAAGTCTCAGGCGTGATGTTCAATTGCGATACGCCAATGTTCGCACCCAAAAAAGAAACGGATAGGATGGAGGCCACCAAAGAGGTGATGCCGAAATAAGTATTTTTCACTGGGGAGTTCATGAGTGGATTATAAGCCGAATTGATCGGTGATGAGCTTATGGCAGCTTGGCATCCAGCTGTCGGAGAATATCATCCACTTGAGAGGCGGTCAAAGCCTTGTCGTCGTACCAGGACCTCAGCAAAATCACATAGCTGCCGTGTTGCTGGACGAAATCACAAGAATAAGTCCCGACTGCATTTGTCTCTGTGCAATATATATCGAATTTGTCTGCGGGGTTCCTGGGCGCGAAGGTGAAGTTTATATCCACCTCTTCGAGGATGCCGTTGATCCATTCGTCATGCAATTTCTGATATCCTGCCGCCCCAGTTTCTTCGGATGGATACAGATATATTAGGTGACTCAAGGCTATGCTGGCAGAAATATCGCCAGGATAATAATAATCAAACACAGAACTCCTTGTCTCCAAAGTCCCTTCTCTGTATGGAATCGTATACATATATTTGGCAGATTCCCAGCCATCTGGGAGATCTTCTGGATTAAGCATCAATGGCACCAGTTTCGATTCGTTGCTGGAAGAATTGCCCAATAAATAGAATGTTACGCCCCCGCCAACCACGAGCAGACAACAGCACAGAAACAAAACGGCAAAAACTATGATCAATGTCTTTTGATTCATTGGGATTCTCCTGTCAAGTAGGAACACAAAAATGGTGTAAAGGATACCTATATTAGCTTTCAGGAGATCAACCCCAATATCAGCACATATCCTGAGCCGTTGCTTTTGTGAGGGTTACACGCCACCCTGTGCATTACGCGCTGGCTGACATGACTTTTCTTACAACCAACACCGCGCCCGCGAAAGCAATTCCCAATATGCCCGTGATGGAAGGCAGAACCCACATCAGCGCGTTACTGCCCGCGGACTTGATGCGCGCGTCGAGCGGATGTTCGGGGTCGTACAACACTGTGATCTCGTCACCTTTTTCGTAGAACGGCGAATCACTGCCTTCGCTGACTTGCAGACTGCGCTTGTGACCGTCGCTCGGGACGAATTCGATCACGGGATAATAGAAATCGCGCACAATGTCATTTTCCTCGTTGATTAACTCACGCCGTTTGACCACATCCACCACGATCCCTGGGACGCTTTCCTCTTTGAGTATCTTTTGAATATTGGAAAAAATGGAAACAATCGTCACCAGCAGCATGATGACTGCGATGGCGGTAAAGCCTCCCAATACCCATCTTTCCATGGTTGGGTCATCGGCGGCCTTGCGTAGTTCTTCAAATTCCTTCTCGTCGAACTTTACCTCTTCAAAGTCATCTTCAGAGGAGGCATGAAGCATAGCCGCAAGTTTGTCCCTGTCCTTCCAATCTGGGACATCATCCAGCGATTCGTAAGTGACGCCATTCACTTCAAAGGATTGCGCTTCATCGTTTTCCCAGTTGATCGAATATTTTTTCTTTGGCATTGATTCAAAACTCCAATTTTTAAGTTTGTATTTCTAACTATACCTGAATTTTGAAATTGCCATAACTTTTTGGTTGACTAAACGACATATTATCAGCCTGCTGTTTATTGATGCCCTTTTTTTAGTGGTACCAACGCAGGGATGGTCAACAAGTCTTTATTAAAGTTCGCAGTCATGGAGCATAACATGTGGTCACTTAGAAAACGTACTAGCGCTTTTGGTTTCTCTGCAGGTATTTTATGGAAAGATAATCATTACTATGATTATTCAAAATCATTCACTTTTGAAGTGTCTGTCCAGTTTTTCTGGTGGCTGCTTGAGTTTACATACACTTTTCAGAAACCGCCTCGGGGCATCCAATAAGCCCTCTTGATCGAATATTTTTTCTTTGGTATTGTTCAAGACTCCAAATCTTATAATTTTGTATCTCGAAAAAACATTATAAATGAACATTTTCCGAATCCTTGCTTTTCTGCACAAAAGTATCTACAATAACTGAAATCCTCCTGATGCATCAAAATGGAAGAATGATCAGTTAGTGCTCAAACTATATGGCTGCTGACCCTGATATCAAGATTGTAGAGAATAATCATGAGTGAAAGTCAATTCCGAAGGTATACCACACTGCCGTACTTACTTGATGTTTTGTACGAAAAGAGACTAACCTTACTTGACCCTGTAAGGTGGGAAGACAAAAACGATTCGCGGTTCCTAAGAATATATAAGACTAAGAAAAATCTGAAATCAGTTTTGGCGTTATGTTTTGCTGAAGCGCCTGAAACCTATCAGCATTGGAAGATTTATTCAGGAAACACCAGTGGTGTATGTATTGAGTTCAATAAAGATAGGTTGATCAATCGTCTCAAACACGAAGAAGGTTTTATTTCAAGTTTAGTTACATACAAAACTCTTGGAGTATTAAGAAATGAAACACCCACAGTTGGGGATCTGCCTTTTGTTAAGCGTTATGCATACAGAGGCGAGCAAGAATTTCGAATTATCTACACATCATCTGATAAGAATATAAATGTCAAACATATTGCAATTAGCCCAGACGATATCAATATTATTACCTTTAATCCTTGGATTGATGTAATAAGTCTTAATTCAATCAAGTCAATAATTAAAATAATCGAAGGATGTGAAAAGATAAAAGTAAGGAGATCGACTATTACAGAAAACGATGAATGGAAAATGATTGGCGAGAACTCTATTTAAGTTTAGCCAGGAAAATAAAATGGGCTCTCCCGTTTCTGGCGGGATTGAATTTCAAACAGCAAAATCTTTGCCACGAATTTTCGCGGATTGGTTTGAAAATTCGTGTGAATTAGCGAAATTAGCGGCAGAATTTTTAGTTGATGGTAGTTTTCCCGTTAAAAACGGGAGAGCCATAAAATGTAATCAAGACCTCGGAGTTCTTCAAGAACTCCGAGGTCTTTTACTGTTCACTGCCCACTGTTCACTTCTCACTTCCCCTAATCCGCCGCCATCGCCTCACTACTCATTACTTCTTCCTCGTTACTCGTCCCTTCACTCTCCTCAACGACTCCATACGCCACTTCCAACTGATGACGGAACTGCTGGGTGTACAACCTGTAATAATGCCCGCGCAGTTTCAACAACTCGGCGTGACTGCCTTGCTCTGCGATGTGACCATTCTCGATTACGAGGATTCTGTTCGCGCGGCGGATGGTGCTCAGGCGGTGCGCGATGACGAAAGAGGTGCGGCCTTTCATCAAGGCGTCCATGCCGCGCTGGATCAGCGCCTCGGTCAGCGTATCCACGGAGGAGGTGGCTTCGTCCATGATGAACAACTCAGGGCGGGCCAGCACGGCGCGCGCCAGGCTGATCAACTGCTTCTGCCCAACCGATAAAAGATTTCCGCTTTCGCCAACGTTCTGCTCGTAACCCTTTTCGAGAGTCACAATGAAATCATGCGCGCCCGCGATCTTGGCGGCGTCCTCCACCTGCGCATCGTCCGCAGACAAATTACCGTAGCGGATATTCTCACGCACCGTCCCAGAGAACAGGTGCGGCGTTTGCAGCACGATTCCGATCTTGTTGTGGATCGACTCAAGTTTATAGTCCATGTAATCGCGGCCATTGATGCGGATCACGCCTTTGCTTGGCTCGTAAAAGCGGCAGAGTAGATTCACTATCGTGCTTTTGCCGCCACCTGTCGGCCCGACCAGAGCGATCATCTCGCCAGGATTCACCTTCAGTGTGAAATCAGATAGGACGGATTTCCTGTCCTCGTAGAAAAAATCCACGCCATCGAATTCGATTTCGCCGAGCAGAGTTTTCGCTTCGATGGCATCGGGTCTGTTATGGACCTCGGGCGGGGTATCCACCAACTTGAAGATTCGTTCCGCTGAGGCGATGCTGTGCTGCATTTCAGAATACACGCGCGCCAGGTCTTGAATGGGCCACATCATAAAGGTCAGATAGGCCACGAAAGCCTGAATACCGCCGATGGTCATCAGCCCAACTTCAATTTGCAGTCCGCCATAGCCGACGATGAATCCCAGCGCGAGCGCGGCGATCATTTGCACGGTCGGCAGGAAGAGCGCAGACAGCCATGCCGCGCGATACGAAGCGTGATACATCTTTGTGGTCAGACCTTGGAACTCACGCGTATTTTCATCTTCACGTCCAAGCGCCTTCACCACCCGCGTTCCCTGAAAGTTCTCGTTGAACGCGCCAGTGATCTTGCTGTTGGCGCGCCGGGAAATACGGAACTGCTCCAATATCCGCTTGCGGAATTCAACCGCAATGATCATCATGACGGGGATGATGGTCAACACGATCAACGCCAGCCGCCAGTTGATGATCAGCATGAAGATCGTGGACGAGGTAATGTTCATCACCGCCCAGGTGCTGTCCACGATGCCCCAGGTCAACAGGTCAGAGACGCGCCCCGTATCGGATGTGACGCGCGCGATCAATCGTCCGACCGCGTTATTCGAATAATACGAAAGCGACAGGTCTTGCAGATGATTGAAGAGCATCTTGCGCAGGTCATATTGAATGCGTTCGCCCAGCACGCCAGCGAGGTAAATAAATGTGAACACCGCCGCCGCCTGCACGACGATGAGTCCGCCGTAAATGGTGGCAAGCTGCATCACGCGCGCGCTGTCCTTCAACCGAATGCCCTGGTCAATGAACTGTTTGTTGACATATGTAAAGTATGCATCCGTCGCAGAGACGAAGGCAATTGTCAGTAAAAAGCCCGCAACCCATTTCCAATGCGGCTTGAGTAATCCGCCGATGCGTTTCAGCACAGGCGTGGTTAGTTGTGATGTGAACTCTTCTTCTTCGAGTTCGATTAGGTCTTCAGACATGATAAATCTCCGTTAATTATGGTGGTTGAGTAGGTCGAGCGTTCTTCCCTGCACCGAACGCAGGGCGGTGTGCGAGACCGTATCGAAACCACACATCAAACTATCTTGTAAGTTTCTGTTTTCTTATTACGCGGTGGTTTCGATACGCTGCTTCGCAGCTACTCAACCACCGGTGGATAGATGAAATTTAATTCACTCTTGATATCTCATTCTCAAGCTCCACATCAATCTTCGTCTGGATATCATAGATCCTGCGATACATTCCATCTTTATCCTTCAGCAGTTCAGCATGTGTGCCCATCTGCACAACTTCGCCTTTATCCAAAACCAGGATCAAGTCGGCGACCATGACGGATTGAATGCGGTGCGCGATGATGAAGGTCGTGCGGTTCTGCATCAAGCCATTCAGCGCTTCGCGGATCTCCGCTTCGGTTTCTGTATCCACCGATGATGTTGAGTCATCCAGAATGAGGATGCGTGGATTCTTCAATAATGTTCGCGCAATTGCCACGCGCTGTTTCTGTCCGCCAGAGAGGGTCACGCCTTTTTCGCCGACCAGTGTGTCATAGCCATCAGGGAAAGTCAGGATCACATCGTGTACAGCGGCGGCCTTCGCGGCGCGCTCCACTTCTTCCATCGGCACGTCGCGCCCAACTCCGTACATGATATTTTCACGGATCGAGCGGCTGAACAAAAATGGTTCCTGCTCCACAATGCCGATCTGCTTTCGCAGGTACGAGCGCGAGTAGTCCTTCAACTCCACGCCGTCGAGCAGAACTTGTCCGCCCGTGTATTCGTGGAAGCGGGGGAGCAGGTTCACTAGCGAAGTCTTGCCCGAACCCGTTGACCCGAGCAGTGCAATAGCCTGTCCGGGCTTGGCGTGGAATGAGACATTCTTCAACACGTCTGATTTGCCATCTGAATACATGAACGAGACATTCTCAAAGACCAGATCGCCTCGCGCCGCGCCCTCGGGCTGATACCGTCCATCCAGCAACGGTTCACGCTGCTGCTTGACCACATCCATTAGGCGCGCATATGAAACCATACCAGTTGATGTTGAAACGATAATGCGTCCCAAATTGCGGATCGGCCAAATCAGCCACACCACAAGTCCGATGTAGGCGATGTATGTGCCGAGTGAGATCTCATCTCTGATAGCCATGTTCGCGCCGTAAATAAAACCGAACAGCATTTGGAAGCCAAGCACTATATCCGAGAGCGGCCAGAACATGGAGTGCATGAAAAGCAATATCTTGCCTTTCAAATACTTGCCCCAGTTATCCTTCTCGAACTTGCTTTTTTCGTAATCCTGCCGCGCAAATGCCTTCACCACGCGCACACCTGTCAGGTTCTCTTGCAGGGTTGTGGAGAGCAAGGCTTCCTGTGCCTGATATTCTTCGTAGGCTTTTGTCACCTTTTTGAAGAACCAAATCGAAACGACCAGAATGATCGGGATGGTCACAATGGATACCAGCGCCAGTTCCGCGTTGAGGTTGTAGATCGCCACGAAATTGATCACGAACAGTAGGATGATACGTCCCACGCCAATGGCCTGTTCACTAAAGAAGCGGCGCAGCGCATCCACGTCAGAGGTAACGCGCTCGATCAAGTCACCTGTGGGAGTGGTGGCATGATACGAAAAACTCAAGCGCTGGATGTGGTCGAACAGGAAATCTCTCAGACGCCGCGTAATGCCCTCAGCGGTGTACGCAGCTAAACGTCCAGAAAGAAACGCGAAGCTTCCTTCAACAGCAGCCAGACCGATGAACCCGATCCCGATCCAGATCAGAGATGATGTCAAGGTGTCGCCGATATATTTTTTCTGCGTCAACACATCATCCGCAAAAAAGCGGAGGAGAATGTACGTGTAGGTCTTCGAGAGGGCGGAGATCGCCAGCGCGAAGGTCGCCGCGATATACGATAGGCGGTAATCGGACATCATCTGCCACAGCCCCTTGAGACGGTTCTCTTGTAGGGTGGGGCGGAAGTCAAAGGTGAGCGCAGGCTCGTGGGTGGGTTGTAAGGTGGTCATGTCATTCTCCATTCTGGAGTCCATCAGCTTGCTGATGGAGATTATCAGTCAGCAAGCTGACTGACTCCAGAGATAAAACAAATTAAACAAAAAAGGCTGTGACGAGTACGCCACAGCCCAAAACAAACAGGGGACAGGTATGAGACCTAGGTTCGGTCTACAGGCGCACTCCGAGAAGGCAAAAAGCCAACTGCATTAGGGGTTGTGAAGATTGTGATGGACATCAAGAGTGCGTTCCTTTCTTTGAGATTTTTTATTGCTATGATTCGAGTTTACACCAACAAAACAAGATGTGTCAAGGATTTTTCCTGGGTTTCTTTACTTCTTTTTTCTGAGCGAACATGTCGTAAACAATACCAACAGGATCATCGCAGGATAGATAGCAATAAATGCAATCGCAAGGGTGGTGGTTACTTTTTGCCGTGTATCCTCTAAAAGCTGGGCATTAAAATCCGCGCACAATGCGCCAACAGAATCATTGCTGGAGTTGAGGATGGGCGAACAGGCGGAGATCCAGGTGCCATAATCATCTGTCACGATCGTTGTATCTGCCACAGTCTTTTTCATACCCGCGATTTGGATCGCACTTGGGCCGCGTGCAATAACCGGGGTCTTGTAGACGGTATCCACTGCCGCGTCTGTGGAATTAATGATCAGGAATTCATTGGCTTTGCTTCCCAACGTGACCGAATACAACACGATCTCTGTTTCAATATTCTTATTTGTGGCTATCACATCACTCATAAAAAATTCGAGCGTTGAATAATAATAATCTTCGTATACCGCGCTGGTCTCTGCGGCAAAGTTATTGATAAAGGCTTGATATTCATCGCCGTTGATAAAACAAACGCTCGTCTCCACCAGCGCGAGCATCTGGTCCTTGATCGAATTGACCGCCAGTGTGCTGGTGACTGTGTTAAGCCAGAAGAACAAAACGGCATAAGCCGCGGTAAAAACCCCGATCAATAAATATGTCAATCGGCGCATACGGGTTCCCAGTTTCTTTTCAAGCTCAAGCTGTTGTTCTTTTTCGCGTTGACGTTCGATCTGTTCCTTCTCTGCTTCAGCGCTTTTTAGAGTGTATTGACACTGCAGTTCAGTGGGGCGGGGATTCTTTTCACCATTAACCATTAATTGCGCTTCGGCATCCGCCAGTTCCCTGCCGCGCAGGAGAAAACTATCTTCATGATTAATGCGTTCCCATTCCAGCGCTTTGACTTGCAGTTTGGCATGCGTTTGGACCCAGTCAAAATCTGTTTGAATGGCAAGCATCAATTTCTCGAAGGCATCATCAAAATTATCCTGAGGACGCGCAAAGAAAATCCAATTCAAATGGGTAAGCGTGGCTGGGACTTCCTTCATATCCACTTCGCGCGCTATGACAGGGGCAATACGCTTGCCATTCTTGATGGCATGCGCCACTTCCTCGGCGCAAACACTCGAACGGATGGAATCAGGGCTGATAATGAAAACGAAAACATCAGCCTCCTCGATTCCCTTTTCGATCTCTTTCATCCAGTCTACGCTGGGTGGGATATCCTCCCAATCCACCCAGGTTTCCAACTTTTGAGCAGTAAATTTTTCGGCAAGCCGCTTTGCGAATTCGGTATCTTTTCGTGAGTATGAAATAAAGAGTTGATTCATGCAGATGTTCTCCTTGGTTTCACTGGAATGGCCTGTTCGATATAGTAACATATTCTATAAAAGATCCCTAGTCACCTGACAGTTTCAAGAACGAGCACAAAGTAGAACTGGGCAAGGAATGGAGTGCAGCAACTTTCTGTCAATGAAGCGCAAACCAATTTGAAACAGACTCAAGTCTCGTCGATCTTTTCGA
>JABFSL010000119.1 GCA_013140605.1 Anaerolineales bacterium | reverse complement strand
TTCGACCACGCCGCCAGCCGCCAACAATGCATCCTGATACGATGTCTGCGTGATGTAAGTGGGGGCATGGTCAATGATGCCCGGGCCTTCCTTGCATACCTCTTCAATCGCCCTGATCAATTGCGGTTGATGAACACGCGCAACCTGCTCAAAACTTGCCGGTCTCGCTTCGATCTTTTCTGCATCAAAGGAATTGAGCAACGGCTCCAAAAAATCCAGTCTACCCGGCTTCTCAGGATGATCTGGAAATTCATGCGTCCGCGATGGGACAAAGGTATAAACGGTTTTTGGGTTCACTTAATAATTTCCGAGTGTGATTTGATTCCAAACGTATCGCGCAAAATCCTGCCAGTATGCGTCAGGGTCTGTTCCAATCTGATTCATTTTTGGATTTGGCGGCATTGCCAAAGGTGATATTAGATTTACGTCACCTGTAACTGGTATAAAGATGCTTTGATCTGGATAATTATTAGTTTCGATCAACGGCTTATATGGGATTGTCCAGGTATATGGGTGGCTGCTGATGTTATCCAGTTTAATATCTGATACTGTAATGACAATATTTGTATTATATTTTGGATCCAGGACCCAATTGCAGCCATCGCTTTGCAATACTCCCAATGGATAGGCAACATACCCAAATACAGGTTCAAGTGAAGAATTGATCGGCTGGTCGAGGTTGTGGTCATCGTGACCAGGTATACTTTCCAGGTTTCCAGCGTTGTTCAACAGCATTTCCTTAATAGGTATATCTATCACGTGAGAGACAGTGTCAATGCTGTTGTTGGTTGTCGCAGTTACTGTGACTAAAAATAATATTTCTTCCCGCGCAGCAATTGAATTAAGCGCGGTTTGGAGTTGCGCGTCAAAATCAGAAGCGAGAATACCATCCATAAAAATTTGGTTAAGGTATACCGCTTGTATTAATTCAGGGCTGATAAACGTAACGGTGATTTGTATTTCATTTAAATCTTTCAGTTTTATGGCCTCTGTATCCGACCAGCGTTTTACCTGATCTTTCAGATATTGAAATGCCATGAAACGAGGCCCTGATAATTCGTTTGGCAGGATGGAAATAACTGTATCTGGTGAAGCTGGTGTAGGGATCGATTGGTAGGCGTTTTGAAAGATCATTTTTGCCGTCTCTCGTGACGCTGATCTATACACATTAGCATTGGGTGATTCTGGTACACATACAATTGGAGGTGCTGGCGTTGTTGGCGCGCATCCAGAAAGCCCCGCCATGATGATAGTTATGAGGAAGCCATTCACCACCATAAACCATTTATGTTGTACGAAATATAAGCCCCTGGCCATCTGCCCACCTTTCTGGATTGTTTAATAATCGGATAATATCCTTGTGAATAATAAGTGCAAATTGTACAACCGAATGGAGAAAAGGGTTAAACCAGTTTTGAAGGAATTGCAGCAAAAAATGTTCAGGGTTTTCGCTTGCTCAAAATAATCCACTTGGGATTTGAAAATCAATAACTTCCGTCATTGCGAGGAGGGCGCTCTTTCCGACGAAGCAATCTCCTTAATCAGAATAGTATTCGTGGGGGCCTATTACCGGAAAACAGTGATTAAAAGGTTCCGCCGCTTGTCAGCATGGGGGGGACATGCAAATCAAGCGGCGGATAGACACCTAATACCAATAAAGGGGAGGGCAGGTGTCAATGAATACAATATACACCGTAATTGTCTGTATAAGATTAGAATCAGATTAGAATTTGGAGAGAGTTTGTCCTAATTAGCGCTCTTTTTCACGAAATAGTTTTAACCACTCATCCACTTCCTGCGCCGAAAGTTTTTTGTTATCTGAATTTGCCTTTGGCGCGGAGTTCGTTGCCGCCCTTAACATTTTTACGAATTCTTCTGAAGTAACAACCTGAGCGCGAACCACGCGTGCTGCGTTTTGCACCTCATGGTCTGAAGAAACGATCACCCAATTTTTAGCATCCTTCGCCATCTTGTTCAAACGCGCGCGGATCGCGCTGTCGGCAGTCTGCCCAAGCCGAACAAAATGCGCTCGGACAGTACCCAGCTTGCGGGTCCCAGCCTGACCGATGGGCGCGCCGTCAAAATACACTTCCACCTGTTGTCGCTTGAGGCGCGCAAATTCCCGCAGGATCGCAACCAGCTCCATTTCATCGTCGGGTGAATCCAGCCGCAATCCCACTTTGGGAATTAAGTTATGTCCATCAACCAAATAAGGCATGCGATGATTTTATCAGAAGCCCCGATGTTGCCTGCATCAAAACAGGCTCAAACACGTAGATAAAGGGCAAGTTGCAAATCGAATATAATGTAGTGATTCAAAAGGAGATTCCAATGAACGAAAAGAAACCCTCTAATTTAACTGTATCTCAACAAAGCGGCGTAGTCCGCAATGTGATCAATCAACTCAAACTTATTACCCGCCTCATGGGTGACAGCCGTGTGAGCATCTTTGCCAAACTGATTCCCGTGGGCGCGCTCATTTATCTTATTTCGCCAATCGATGCCATTTCCATTCCCGTCATCGGCGCATTGGATGATGCCGCGCTGCTATGGCTTGGCTCCTATGTTTTCACCGAACTCTGCCCGCCGGCTGTTGTGGCCGAACATATGAAGGAACTTGCGGGCAATATGAATGTCAACCCGCAGGATGAAGTTGTAGACGCGGAAGCCACCGATGTAAGCGATAAACCCTCTTAACCATGAGACGATTTTTAATTTTATTGATTCTGCCAATCCTCGCCTGTGGAGGATTGGCAGAATCTGTTTCTCCAACAACCACGCCTCCCGCTCCGCCGATAGTTGTTTCTGCCACCCAAACACGCGAAGCGTCCCAGCCCGTGCCTGATACCGCTTCCGCGCCGACCATGGAGACTCCCACTGCCAGCGCAATTTCATTCCCCAATGCAAATGACTACGAATGGAAACTAATCGCCAGCGGACTAAATCGTCCCGTGGATATTCAACCCGCAAACGATGCCTCAGGCAGATTGTTCATCATCGAAAAATATGGCGTAATCCGAATCTATGAAAACGGACAATTGCTTGATGCGCCTTTTCTCGATATCACCGACCGTGTAAATGACAGCGGCAACGAAATGGGATTGCTCGGCCTGGCATTCCACCCTGATTACGAACAAAACGGATTCTTCTATGTCAACTACACAGGCGATGGCGGGAATACCCGCATTTCACGATTTCAGGCCAGCGGAAATTCTGCCGCCAGCAATAGCGAAAATGTTTTATTGGTTATTGACCAGCCATACCCTAATCACAATGGCGGCGCATTAGCGTTTGGACCCGATGGCTATCTCTACGCCGGACTTGGCGATGGCGGGCTTGGCGGTGACCCGCATAAGAATGGGCAAAACACAACCTCCCTTCTCGGAAAAATTTTACGCCTCGATGTGAACAATGGCGATACATACGGCGTCCCATCAGATAATCCATTTGGAAATGAAATCTGGGCGTATGGATTGCGCAACCCGTGGCGCATCTCGTTTGACCGCGCAACAGGTGATTTGTGGATCGGCGATGTGGGGCAGGGTCAATGGGAAGAGATAGATTATCTTCCTGCAGGTTCGCAAGGCGGCTCAAACTTTGGCTGGTCTATCATGGAAGGCGGCCACGGCTATGATGGCGAGCCGCAGCCCGGATTGCTTCTTCCGGTAACAGAATATAGTCACAGCGAAGGCGGCTGCTCTGTCACAGGCGGATATGTCTACCGTGGCGCGATGCCTGAGTGGAATGGGATATATCTATACGGTGATTATTGTTCGGGAAAAATCTGGGGGCTGATCCTCTCCAATGGTCAGTGGCAGAATCAGGTTATGTTTGAAACGGGTGTGACGATCACAACATTTGGTCAGGATGAATCTGGTGAAATCTATTTTGCAAGTGACAATGGCAACGTCTACCACCTTACAAAATAATAAGGATATATCACATCTTAAATAGGTGTTTTGTCATGCCACTTTGTGACGCCTGTCACTACCGTCGGAAGTATTTATATCTTAAACTTGGCTCATTAGTGTTACGGAGTGTCGCATAAATAAAATTATTTAGTACTTATTATATGTGGCAGGAGGCAGATATGGCAGAAAAGATTTGGAAAATTGAAAAGATCAAATACTGTGAACATGCCGCCCGCGAGATAGCGATTGAGAACGAAGTCGTGTATCCCGCTGAAAATCTGCCAGACCAGCCGCCAAGAGTTATTGCGCACCGCTGTTCCAATGCCATGGAATGCAACGCGCTTGATAAAGCTGCCTGCGCCCTCTGCGGCACAAATCCGGACCTTGACCCTGTGTAATTGAGCAACCACAAGTTGCTCTTCCAAACTCTCTCCTCCCTCTGAGTTGGTCTTTTGGCTGCACCGCGTGAAAACGCGGTGTATGCC
>JABFSL010000047.1 GCA_013140605.1 Anaerolineales bacterium | reverse complement strand
AATTGAACGCTTATTACCTAAATCGATTCATGCTGTCACTGCCAAAGGTTTTGAAATCAAAGTTGCGCTTTTTGTGCTCGCTTGTAGCATCACTTTCCTTTGGTAGGTAGCAACTTGGGTTAATTACCAATAAGAAAATAAAAGGCGGCGAACTTAATGTTCGCCGCCTTTTATTTTAGGAATATGTGTTTTATTCCATCCACGCAGTTCTATCTTCGACCGATGGCCGCACTAATGGGTCAACGATAACATCCGGGTAACCAATATAAATAAATCCGGCAATATGCTGGTCATCTGAAAAACCAAAAAATTCCTTCACCTTCGAATCGCGTGCCCAGTCACCAGTGCGCCAGATCGCGCCCAGTCCTGAAGCGTGAGCCGCAAGTAAAATATTCTGACATGCGGCAGAGGCAGCGGAAAAATTTTCGATCTCGAGCACTTTTGTTTCCACGGGCATATCCACGCCGACGGCGATAATAACGGGGGCGCGGAGCGGCAATGTGCGGGTCTTGTCAAATGCCTCTTTTGGCGCATCAGGCATACGGTCATGTTGTGAAGCGGCCATTACATCGCCAAGTTTGTTGCGCGCATCACCAGTCAAAACAAAAAAACGCCACGGTCTCACCTTGTAATGATTCGGCGCATTGTTGCCCGCATCCAATAATTTTTCGATCAACTCGCGCGGCACGGCGTCTGCTTTTACTTTTCCAACTGAGTGTCTTGTATTGATTGCTTCAAATAATTCCATCGTTCCTCCGTCCACACTGACGCTTGCGGGTAAAATTGTCTTACCATGAAAATATTTTACTCTGACTTTCACCGCAAACATTATCCTCCTTTTGAAGTTTTTGACGGAGGCAAGCGCGTACCTTATCTTGAAAACCCAGACCGCATGGACAGGATATTAAGCGCGCTTAATAAAACAGATTGGGCTGAATTCGTTGAGCCGAATAATTTTGGACTCGACCCGATCCACGCGGTGCACGATAAGGATTACATCACCTTTCTCGCTTCAAGCTGGACCGAGTGGCTGGATTCTGACCCTGAGGTTGCTGCTTCGCCCGAGCAGAATGCACTCCTGCCCGCAACTTTTGCGCTGCGACGAACTCCACGTGTACCCAGTACTTTGCTCGGCAAGGCAGGCTATTACATGATGGACTTATCTGCCTGCATTGTTGAGCACACATACTCCGCCGCGTTGACATCTGCCAATTGCGCCTTGAGCGCCGCGGAATCAGTAATCAGTGAACAGTCATCAGCTTTTGCACTCTGCCGCCCGCCCGGGCATCACGCTGGCAAAGATTATGCGGGCGGATATTGTTTTATCAACAACGCTTCTGTCGCGGCGAATTGGCTTTCATCAAAAGGAAAAGTTGCCCTGCTCGATATTGATTACCACGCCGGCAATGGCACACAGGATATTTTCTACGAACGCAATGATGTGTCGACCATCTCGATCCACGGCGACCCTGATTTTGAATATCCGCACTACATCGGCTTTGCGGACGAAACTGGCACAGGTGCGGGACTTGGCTTTCACCGAAATTTTCCGCTCCCCGCTGGAACAGATGATGCAAAATATTTAACCGCATTGGACGAAGCGCTCGGTATGATCAGAAATTTTGCGCCAAATTATTTGGTGTTATCCACTGGTATGGATACTTTTGAAAATGATCCGCTTGGGAAATTCAAAGTAACGCACAATGGGTTTACAGAGATCGGAAAACTCATTGCGGCCCTCAATCTCCCGTCTGTCATCGTGATGGAAGGCGGCTACGCTAACGAGGCATTGGGAGCGAATGTCGTTGCCTTACTGGAGCAATTCAAATGAAAAAGAAGGTTATCGTTTTATTGGTTATGCTGTTCATCCTCAGCGCCTGCGGACCTTCACCCGAAGAGCAAGTTGCTTTAACCGCCACATCCATTACCGCCACAGCCGCCGCATGGACGGAAACTCCAACATCAACTTTCACGCCGCCGCCCACGTTTACATCAACGGCTACTTTCACGCCAACCGTTACTTTAACTCCAACCATCACAGCCACACCGACTTTTGCATTTCCGACTGTGACAGTCAACAAGCAGGCGCATTGCCGTTACGGACCCGCTGTCGCTTACCTGCACGCTGCAGATTTGGCAGTTGGCGATGTTGGCACTGTCCGCGAGAGGGCTGTTTACAGCAATTGGCTTCGCATCAAATTCGACAAGTTGGATTACTTCTGCTGGGTCGCGCCATCAGTCGTGGATCTGGTCGGCGACATTAGCAATATCAACAAGATCACTCCCGACCTGCAATCCATTGGCAGCAATCAATACGGTCCGCCGCGCAATGTATCCGCTGTTCGTAATGGAGATGAAGTGACCATCAGTTGGGAACAAATGAAAATGACCAAAGACAAAGATCGCGGCTATTTCATTGAAGCATTTGTTTGCCAAAATGGATTCCTGTTGTGGTGGACTTTTTCCTACCCCGATCAATTCACCACAAGCTACACGGTAAAAGATGAAGCAGGCTGTGCGGCGCCTTCCTATGGTCAACTATATACCGTTGAAAAACATGGATATTCCCTGCCAGTGGATATCCCCTGGCCTGCGCCATAATAATCTATCCTACTGATGTCGTGCTGAGCGAAGCGAAGCATCTCGTATTTCAGCAGTAGAGACCCTTCGCTTCGCTCAGGGAATCACAAGTTGGACGTAATAAAAGACATAATTAACCCCAAATTTAATTTGGACGCAGATGAACGCTGGTTTTCGCTGATCAAAAGCAGAATCAGCGTTTTCTGCTTTTGATCAGCGTCCCACTTTGCTCTTAAGAACAAACTCACCCGCGAAATATTAATTTCGGGGGTGAGTTTGTTCTTTTTTATTTACTTTAATATTCCTGCTTTTTTCAACGCGATTTCCATTGAGTCAATTGTGGCAGGTTTGATCAACATCGCTTGTGCGCCGCCTCTCAACACATGCTGACGAGTCTCAGGCTGGTCATCAGCAGTTATTACCACTACAGGTACTTTCCGCAGGCGCGGTTCGCGGCGAATATACGCGAGCACTTCGGTTCCATCCACGCCAGGCATATTAATATCCAAACAAACAAAACGCGGGATCATACTTCCCAAAACGGCCATCGCGGCACTTGAACCATACGCGACCCGCGCGGGCAATTCCAACAAAGTCAACATTTGCTGTATGGCATCAGCAGTTTGACGATTATCGTCAATGATCAAACCTTCAGACATTTAGTCCTCCAAAATTATCGTGCCCATGACGGACACATCATATCCCATCAGTTGAGAAACAGCCTCACGAAAACCGCGATCAGTCAAAAGGTCAAAGAGAGGCACGAGCAATTCACTCTCTGCGTGTTGTTTTGGAATCACAAGATCGTAGCGTTCCTGAAATAGCGGGATGAAATCCAGATCCAGTGCCTGCGCGGCGGCGGCAATACCAAGTCCGCAATCAGCGCGGCCAGATGCAATTGCAGCAGCGACACCCAGATGAGTATATTCTTCCTGATTATAGCCGAGGATGGAATCAGGGGTCATCCCACTTAAGTTCAGGTGATAATCCAACAAGACGCGCGTGCCTGCTCCGCGCTGGCGGTTCACAAACTGGACCTGGGGATTGGTCAGATCTCCCAAATTTTTAACTTCCTTTGGGTTTCCCTTCTTAACGATCAAACCCTGGTCACGTCCCACCAGCGCAACGACCTTGACAGGGACGTTCGGCATGTATTGACGAATATATGAAATATTATAGGAGCCGTCTTTTGGGTCGAGCAAATGCGAACCTGCAAGATGCGCTTCGCCGCGCCGCAAAGCGATAAGCCCGCCCTGTGAGCCGACATTTGCAGAAGCGAGTCTGCGATCATGGTCGGCAAGAAATTGCGCGAGCAAATCCAGTGTGAGATCATGCGAACCGATGCAAAAAATCGTCTTCTCGATTTCAGCTTTACTGCGATACATATGGACTTTGACTTGCTCGCCTGATTCCAATCCCTGGATGCCGCTTGGGATCAATGCCAGTCCGTCCGCTTGAACAAGGGATGTAATGACGCCTGCTCCGCGTGATAGCGGCGCGGCAAGCAGTTTATCTCCCACCTTTCCAACCGCCACGCGGACATAATCATCATCGCCAGCGGGGGAAACTATTTTTCTTGTAAGTGTGGCTGTTTCAGTTGGCAATTGAAGCGGAGGACGGCCAAGCCATTTTGCGATGATGGCTTCAACGAAAATATCAATAGTTAATGCGGCGGAGACTGGATAGCCGGGGACGCCAATAATCGGTGTCACGTGCGAAGTGTCAGCTGCCAGGTTTTCCGATCTTCGATTTTCGATTGGCGATTGACGATTGATTAAACCCAAAATTACAGGGTGTCCAGGGCGGACGGCAACACCATGAACTAACAGCGTGCCAAGTTTCTCAACAACCTTTGATGAGAAATCTTCTGCGCCTGCTGAAGAACCCGCATTCAATAAAACAAGATCATGTGTTTGTGCGACTTCCAAAACGCGCTCACAGATCGAATCAAAATTATCTTTTGTGATCGGGTAGCGGGTCGGCTCGCCGCCCATGGATTTGATCTGCGCGGCCATGACGAGTGAGTTGTATTCAAGGATGTCGCCAGATTTTAGTTTGGATCCGATCGGGACTAGTTCCGTGCCTGTTGGCAAAATGGCAACTCTCGGCTTGCGCGCGACGCGAATGGTTTGATGTCCAGACGCTGCTATCGCACCCAGATCCGCTGGACGAAGCGTATGCCCCGCAGGCAAAACAAGTTGAGTCGCGACGATATCCTCTCCCAACGGGCGGACGTGACTCCACGGTGCGACTGCGGCACGAATACGAATGGTCTTGGGGCCGCGAATATCTTTCGTGATCTGGTCATTCTCATCAAGCGATTCAACATTTTCGATGGGAATGACTGCGTTCGCCCATTCAGGGAGCGGATCGCCAGTATCAACATATTGCGCTTCGGGGCCAATGAACAACGTGACAGGCGCGGAGGGCATGGCGCCATTCGTGGAAACCGCGCGTAATGCAAAACCATCCATCGCGGAGGCGTGATAATGCGGCGAAGAAATCTCCGCCCAGATCGGTTCGGCGGTAACGCGGCCGAGAGCGTTTTCATCGAGGGGAATTGATTCAACGCTCAGCACACGCCACAAGTCTGCATCTTGCAAGGCTTCACGCAGGCGGGATTGAGCTTGAGAGAGAGGGATATCGTGAAGGTAGACAGACATGTTGGTTTTTTGATTTACGATTTTTGATTTACGATTTTTGATTGGTGGTCGAGTAGTGCGAATCGTTTTCTCGCCCGTACACTTGCGCCGCACTGCGTTTGTTGCAGTGCAGGTGTCGAGACCACCGAAATAATTATGAGATTCCATCCATCGCGGCGCCGAGGCGTTTGATGATCTCATCCACTTCATCTTCGGTGATGGATAATGGAGGCGCGAAGGCCAAAGTATTTCCAAGCGGACGAGTTCTCAATCCGCGCTCTTGTGCGGCTTTGAAGATTTTCATAGTGGTTGCGGGATCGGCAGCTTTGGTTTCTTTGTTTGAGACAATTTCCACACCGCAGACCAGGCCAATTCCGCGCACATCACCGACAAAGGAAAATTCCTTCAGGGTCTTCAAACCGTCAAACAAACGCTTGCCCAATTCACGGGCGCGCTTTGGAAAGTCTTCGCGTTCCATGATCTCAATATTTTTCAATCCCACGGCGCAAGCCATTGCATGACCTGAATAAGTATAGCCGTGCATATAAGCTTCGGTATCCGCCGCGGATTCCATTGTCTCGCGGATCTCATCGGAGATTTGAATACCGCCCAGTTGAGCATATCCGCTGGTGATGGCTTTTGCGAATGCAAGAATATCGGGTTTTACATTCCAATGTTTAAGAGCGAACCATTCCCCTGTGCGGCCAAAGCCTGTGATGACTTCGTCGGCAATGAAGAGCACTTCATACTTGTCGCAGATCGCGCGCACGAGCGGAAAATAATCAGCGGGGGGAACGATCACGCCGCCCACACCCATGATCGGTTCAGCAATGAACGCCGCAACCGTGTCCTGACCTTCGCGCAGAATTGCTTCTTCCAATTCACGCGCGGCGGCCTGACCGATCGTTTCGCCAGCTTTGACAACACCCTCATAACGATATGGATTCGGCGCTGGGATGTGGACAAATCCGTCCATTGCAGGGCCGAACATGGCGTGATATTTTTCAAGTCCGGTGGCAAATGTTGCGGCCAGCGTAATGCCATGATACGAGCCTTTGCGCGCGATGACTTTGTATTTACCAGGCTTGCCTTTTCGCTTCCAATAATAACGCGCGGTCTTGAAGGCGGAATCATTTGCCTCTGAGCCGCCCGAAGTAAAGAAAGTTGTATTCAATCCTTCATAGGCAAAACCCGCAAGTTTATCTGCCAGAGTAATGGATGGCAGATTGGTCATGCCGGAGAAGTTGGAAGTGAATGCCAATTCCTTCATCTGGTCATAGGCAGTTTTGGCAAGTTCCTCGCGCCCATAGCCAGCGTTGACATTCCACAATCCCGCCATGCCATCCAGTATTTTTTGGCCATCGGTTGTGTACAGCCACACCCCTTCTCCGCGCTCGATCACCAGCGGATTCGTGTGTGATTTGGGATGATAAGTTGGATGTAACTGTTTCCTGTCTTTCTCGATCCAGGCTGCTGTATCTTGTTTGCTCATGATGGCGTCTCCAAATTATTTTTGATCGGTGGTCGAGTAGCCCGAATGCTTTTTGAGGGCATATCGAGACCATAACATTTTCAACAAATTTTCACTTACATGCAACAGGTGATCTCGATACGAGCTGGAAAGAACATCCAGCTCTACTCGACCACCGGGCAAATTACTACTTATCCCAACACTTCCACATCATGCGGACCAGACTCCCTTAGCCCCGCGCCTGTCATCCGCACAAATACAGCCTTTTTCTGGAACTCATCAATTGTTTGAGCGCCGCTATAACTCATACCCGATTGCAAACCGCCAATAAGTTGATTGAGTACCTCGCGCGCTTTGCCGCGATATGGAACCGCAGCTTCCACGCCCTCAGCGACATACTCTTCAACTTCCTCTTGTGTGAGGTCATTGCCTTCTTTTCGGTTTCGGTCAATATTCGCTTCGCGGGAGGCCATGCCTCGTGAAGCCTTGTAGCGATGTCCGCGGCGGGTCATGATCATGCCCGGGCTTTCATCGGTGCCAGCCAGCATCGAACCGATCATCACGGTCTGCGCGCCAGCCGCGATTGCCTTCGCCACATCACCTGGATGACGAATGCCTCCATCAGCAATAATGGGAATTCCCGCATCACGCGCCGCTTCGGCGCATTCGATGACTGCGGTCAATTGCGGGACGCCAGAGCCAGCCACAATACGAGTAATACAGATCGAGCCAGGTCCCACACCAACCTTCACACAATCCACACCCGCGTCTATCAAGCGCTTTGTGCCGTCTGCTGTTGCGACATTCCCGCCGATGATCTGTGCCTTGGGATAATGTTTGCGGATATTTTTGATCATATCAATTTCAAGATTTGAATCGCCATGCGCAATATCCACCACAACACAATCTGCACCAGCCTGCAACACGGCTTCCACGCGGCGCATTTCCTTGTCACGCACGCCCACTGCCGCGCCAACGATCAAACGTCCGCGCGAATCCTTCGTGGCTCTTGGGAATTGCGTGATTTTCATAATATCCTTCAAAGTGACAAGCCCCGCCACACGGCCATCCTTATCTACAAGCGGCAGCTTCTCGATGCGATAATCGTGCAGTAATTTTTCAGCATCCTTCAAGGAAATATCGGGAGCGGCAGTGATCACTTTTTTCTGCATCAAATCGCTGACAGGCTTATTGTCATCATTCTCAAACAATAGATCGCGGGTGGTGATGATGCCGACAAGTTTCTCTTCGGCATCCACGATCAAGATTCCGCCCGAGCCTGTTTCATCCACCAGTTTTTTTATATCGCCCACTGTGTGGGCCGAGTCCATCCTGATCGGGCTCTCAACAATAAACGACTCAGCCTTCTTCACACGCTGAATTTTTCTAGCCTGCTCATCAATCGAAAGAAAACGATGGATGATGCCAATGCCGCCCTCGCGCGCCATCGCAATTGCCATTTCACTTTCAGTGACCACATCCATGTTCGCGGAAATGATCGGGATCTGCAAAGTGATCTGCTTCGTCAACTTCGTCTGCGTCGAAATCAAACGACGCGAGTCCACATCGGAATATTGGGGCACGAGCAAAACATCGTCATACGTTAAAGCGGTATCCTGTAATATTTTCATAATCGCTCCTCTGAAATCGAACCGCCCGAATTATAATGCTTGATGATGAATTATTTTGGATATAAAGACGCTTCACACTTAACTGTTGGCTGGTCATTCCAAAACGAACATGACCCACGCTTTGAGTGTGCGCCCCTCGCATGGTAATAATTAAATTTATACGGTCATCCAACCCCGAAGGGGTAAAATGATTTTAGCAATTCGCTGTATCTAAATTGGATAATCCCGAAGGGATGACAGAACCATATCACCCCTTCGGGGTTGGCAACAATCTGCCATCGGCGGTCTATAATCATGACATCCCTTCGGGATTTGTGTTTGCAATCAACGGAGAAAATGTTCTCGAAGCAGGATCAACTTTCAGATTAAGCGCGACGCGTTTCGTTAGCCAGAAAAATGCTAAAGAGTTGGAATTCATAAAGGAGAAATCATGACAGTTACAGCAGTGATCGGTTCGCAATGGGGCGACGAAGGGAAAGGCAAGGCCGTGGATTTTCTTGCGGAGCAGGTGGATTACGTGGCGCGTTTCAACGGCGGGAACAACGCGGGACATACGGTGATCAATGAGTTTGGGACGTTCAAAATTCATTTGGTGCCGTCGGGAATTTTTGCTCAGAACACAACGGGCCTCATCGGCGGCGGCGTGGTGATCGACCCGCAAGTGTTGCTCGAAGAAATTGAAATGCTCAACAAGGCAGGCATCGGCGTGGATGGCAGGCTGTGGGTTTCGCCGCGTTCACATTTGATCATGCCGTATCATAAAATTTTGGATGGCTTGTATGAAGAAGCCAAAGGCGCAGGCGCAACGGGAACAACGCGCCGAGGTATCGGCCCTGTGTTTGCGGATAAGGTCAGCTACAACGGAATCCGCTGGACAGATTTTACAAGTGACATGTTCGAACAGCGTTTGCAGGTGCAGTTGAATTTAAAAAATAAAATTATCGTCGCGTTGGGCGGCGAAGCGTTGAGCTATGAAGCGGTACGCGAAGAGTATCGTGGATATTATTCGAAATTGAAACCTTACATCAAGGAATTATTTTCGCTGGTGCAGGATGGTTTGAAATCTGGAAAGAACTTTTTGCTTGAACAAGCCATGGGCACTTTTTTGGATACAGACTGGGGCACATATCCATTTGTGACGGCATCCACAACAATTCCGTCAGCGGCATCGGCTGGGCTTGGAATCCCGCCGCGATATATCACCAATGTAATTGGCGTGACAAAAGCCTATACCACACGCGTTGGCGGAGGTCCGCTGCCCACTGAAATACACGATTACGAAAGCGAAGTGTATAAAAAGTTTGGCGAAGTTGCCGCAACCACTGGGCGCGTTCGCCGAGTCGGCTGGTTGGATTTGGAAATTGTCCGCACCGCTGTGGATTTGAGCGGCGTAACCGAGTTATGCCTGACCAAACTTGATGTGCTCAGCGGCCTTGATGAAATTCAAGTTTGCATGGGATATAAACTAAACGGCAAGGAAATCCGCTATGCAGATGTGGACGCATACGGTTTGGATAAAGTGGAATTAGTCTACAAGAAAGTCAAAGGCTGGAAGCAGGATATCAGCAAGGCGCGCACATTCGATGAATTGCCGCAGGAAGCAAAAGATTATGTGACCATGATCGAAGAATCCGCTGGCGCGCCTGTCAAGTGGATCGGCGTTGGGCCTGAGAGGGAAGCGACGATTAGACGGTAACATTGTTTAGCTTATAATTAGAATATGTCTATTCACATTCTCACAGACAAAGCAACTACTTCTCAAATTCAGGAAATGCTGGCGTCATTTCCTGATATGCGAATGATCAAAATTGTTGTTGATATTGAGCACGAAATTCTTGCGGGCGGAAGCGGAATGCAATACGAATGCGAGCAATTACTGCTAAACAAAGGCAGTGTACAGGAAAATCTATGGGATGCAAACTGGTTTCCTGACGAACAAAGCGTGGAATTTGAATCTCTGATAAACATTCGTCCACGTCAAAACAGAAGCATCGTCATTCAAGATGAAAAAATATGCAATGAGGTTGAACGTATCACAAGAAAGATCCTCGGAGACGCAAAGCCATGACCATATATGCTGATTCCTTCGTAAAAGAATCTCCTGCTCGACAACTTGGCGCGCTTGCCGCGACGCTTGGACGTATCGCGTCATCTGCGGAAAAAACCGCCCGCACAAAAGCAATTATCCCAATGCTGGATGAGTCTCTGCAATTTATCGAGTGGACATTGTCCCATCAGCCCAGCACAGCCAACAAAGAGTTAAAGGATTTAAGCGTCATGTTGAAATTGTGGCGCGACAGTTGGGAGTACACGCAAATAGATCAACACTTACGCGCGCTTTTATCCGTTCAAGCAAAGAAATGGTCAGATCAAGTTTTGGAATATTCAGGGCTATTAAACTTGTAAGAGCAATTTCAGCAACGGCAGAATTCACCAGGTGACAGTCATCTTTTTTGGATGACTGTCACCTTCTTAATCACAAAACCATAAACAAAAGGCGACCAAACCACAAAATGGAACTTTACTTCATTCGTCACGGACAATCCGTCAACAACGCAGGTTGGAATAACCCAAAGTACAAGGAACATCCAGACCCGTATCTGACAGAGACTGGAATTCAACAGGCGGAACACCTCGCCAAATATCTCAAGGAAAAACAGCACATTACCAACGACAAAGTTTGGAACATCCAAAACCAGTATGGATTTGGCTTCACCCACATCTACACCAGCCTGATGGAACGCGCCGCCGCAACCGCCGCCCCAACTGTCCGCGCGTTGGGAAGCGTCCCATTCTCTGCATGGATCGAGATTCATGAGGAAGGCGGGATATATTCTCGTGAAGAAAGTGATGATCTCAAAGGCTTGCCAGGTAAACCACGTTCATTCTTTGAAAAGAATTTTCCCGAATTGAAATTGCCAGATCATTTCGATGAATCAGGTTGGTGGAATCGCGCTTTTGAAAACGATCAAGACCGCCAACTCCGCGCGGATAAGGTGCTTGCCGATTTGATCGCCCATCATGGCGACAAGGAAGGCCAGCCTGATGAACGTATCGCCATCGTCAGCCACGGCGGTTTTTTTGTGCGTCTGGTTTCCTCCATGCTCAAACTTCCGTGGCGGCAGGCTGCATTTGATATGAAATCCTGGTTCCTGCTCAACAACTGTTCGATCAGCCGCTTCGATATTCGCAAAGGTGAGATCATCATTTCTTATATCAATCGAACCGACCATTTACCCGCAAAATTAATTAGCGGGTGATAAATTTGAAAGCTATGTAGAAGCATGACCGGGCAAACTGCCACGGTTAATTAATCTCAGCAAATCACAGGTTTTACTCTGGAGTCGGACAGCTTGCTGTCCGAGCAACTGAATGAATTACGAAATGCCAAAAGAAAAGGCAAAGCGCTAATTTCATGCATTTTGCGTTCCGTGTTTCTTGTTTATCCATCAGCAAGCTGATGGACTCCAGAATCGTGATTTACTGAATTTATTTACCTACACCTTCAACATGATCTGTTCAAGCTGAAATTCCACCAACCCACGCAAACTCTTTTCTTCCAAAATCACGTGCGGGATTTGGCCTTCGAGCAGCAGCATCACAAACCCGTGGATGATTCCCCACGCTGACAGAGCCGCCAACTCTGAAGCACCGCTTCGCAGCCTACCCGACGCCTGATTCGCTTCGACGATCATTTTCAGCAACTGAAAATTTCTCTGCGACTCTGCCACGAATTCAGGATATTCCTTTTCCTTCTCCAACACCCCCGAAAACATGACCTTGAATCGGTCAGGGTCATCCATCGCAAACTGGACATACGTCCATGCAACCTCGATCAGTTGCATGGACGGTTTTGTTTTATATTCCTCGACCACCCTGTTAACGCGTTCATACAACTGACGAAATCCCTCAGTTGAAATCGCCGCGATCAAAGCCTGCTTATCCGCAAAATGCGAATAAGGCGCGGAATGACTCACCCCCGCCTTTTGCGCCACCTTGCGCAGGGATAATCCGCTCACGCCATCCTTCGCAAGAATTTCCACTCCCGCTTGGATAAGCGCATTCTTTAAGTCACCGTGATGATAGGTTTTCTTTTTAGGCATGTTCACTTCCATGTCATTCTGAGGGAGCGTTCTTCGCGACCGAAGAATCTCCTTCACTATCTTGAGACCCTTCGCTCCGCTCAGGGTGACACTACAAAGAATAATCTTGACAGTGTAAAGATTATAGATAATAATTAATTTACTGTCAAGAAATAATCTGGTGGTCTTGATACACTCAATGAACATGGAGCTACTCGACCACCGAGACATAGCAAAAAGGAAATCCCATGTCCGAATACAAAACCTACAAACAAGAAGTAGTAGACACATGTCACACCCTCCTCGAACGCGGCTACCTAAAAGCCACCGAAGGAAATATTTCCGCGCGGGTCAAAGACCAGAATACTTTTGCCATCACACCCTCCAATTATGACTACGCCAAAATGCAAGTGGACGATATTTGCATCCTCGATTATGAGATGAAATCCATCGAAGGGGCGATGAAGCCGTCTATTGAAAGTGGAATGCACGCGGCGGTCTATCAAAATCGCGCGGATGTGCATTGCATCATCCACACCCATCAACCCTACGCCAGCGCATTGGCATTGATCAAAATGCCGATCCCTGCCTTATTCGACGAGCAAGTCCGCTTTCTGGGCCGCAGCGTGGATATTATCCCCTACGCTCCATCTGGGACTGGCTTTCTCAAGAACGCAGTCAAATCCAAGGTGAAGAATAACAACAATGCCTTCATCCTGCAAAATCATGGCGTGCTGGTCTTCGGCGTAACGATGGAACAGGCCATTCACAATATGGCTCTGCTCGAAAAATGCGCGCTGACTTATCTGCTGGCGATCATGACCGAGAAGAGAATCTCGAAAATCCCATTACCAATCCGCGAAATCGCATTCGCCAAACTCCGCGCCGATGAAAAGAAATTTGCTGAAGTAAAAAACATTTAAACACAAAGTACACAAAGGTCACGAAGGAAAACCTTTTGCTTGTTTTCCCCCTTTGTGTACTTCGTGTCCTTTGTGTTTAAATCTCTTAAGGAGACCATATGCCACAACAATACGCCATATCAGAATACCCAAACGTGGACGAAGTCTACGACAAGCTTGAAAACCTGATTAGTCAGCCGCCCCGCCCTGTACGGCGCGAGAAGATGACTGAGTATCTTAATTACTTTGATACAAAATGCATCCGCTCAAAACAACTCACAGACGAGGCAAAGCAGATCATCCCTGGCGGCGTACAGCATAACCTCGCGTTCAACTATCCATTTCCCATCGCCATTGAAAAAGCGGAAGGCGCGTATCTCTGGGATGCAGACGGAAATCAATATATAGATTTCTTGCAAGCAGGTGGACCCACAATTTTGGGAAGTAACTACGCCTCTGTGCGTGAAAAAGTAATTGAGATGCTACAAACTTGCGGACCAGTCACGGGGCTGTTTCACGAATACGAATTGAAACTGGCGCAACTTGTTCAACGTTTTATGCCATCAATAGAAATGTTCCGCATGTTGGGCTCTGGAACTGAAAGCGTAATGGCGGCAGTCCGCGCGGCGAGAACATTTACGAAGAAAAAATATGTCATCAAGGTCGGCGGCGCGTATCACGGCTGGAGCGACTCGATGGTCTACGGCTTACACATCCCAGGTACGGGACGATTGGAGGCGAAAGGAATTCCGCGCGGAGCAAGTGCATCCACACGCGAGTTCTACCCGAATGCTCTCGGGGCGTTAAAGCGTCAGCTTTTTTTGAACAGGTTTCGGGGCGGCACAGCGGCGGTCATTGTCGAACCTGTAGGGCCTGAAAGCGGCACGCGTCCAGTCGCAAAAGATTTCAATCAAAAGGTCCGCGAGTTGTGTGATGAATTCGGGGCGCTGTTAATTTTCGATGAAGTTGTGACGGGTTTTCGTTTAGGGCTTGGGGGCGCGCAAGGTTATTTCAACGTAAAGCCTGATCTCACCGTGTTTGGAAAATGTATCACAGGCGGATATCCAATGGCGGGCGGAGTTGGCGGGCGGCGGGATGTGATCGCAACCTTCGCAGCAGGGATTGGCGGCGTAGGCGAACGCGCATACATTGGCGGCACGCTTTCAGCGAATCCGCTTTCGTGTGTGGCGGGATATTATGCGTTGCTTGAAATGGAAAAAACAAATGCGGCAGTCATCGCGGGCAAAGCTGGCGACAGACTCACAAAAGGTCTGCAAGCCATTATCGAAAAATATTCACTGCCGTTCGTCGCGTACAATCAGGGTTCAATTGTTCATCTTGAAACGGCTGGCACCATGCTGCTCGATTTCAAACATCCATTGCGTTTGGCAAAGGGACTCAAGCCCCGCAAACACATGATGGAAGAAATGGGCGCAGCCTACATGGCAAATGGACTAGTCACCCTCGCGGGCTCGCGTATGTATACTTCAATGGCCGATACCGACGAAGTGATCGACGACGCGCTCGTTCGTTTTGAAGCTGTCTTGAAGGAATGCTAACGGGCCATCAGGCTTCGCGGTGGAGTTCCCCTCCACATCTCAATTCTGCGAAATGATTCTACATACCCCATTTGATAAAACGCGGGCAGATGCGGATCGTTAACTTGAATATTCTCTATGTGCGTATCAAGTCGTGGATATTGATGGTGCAAATGCGAAAGGAAGGCATACGCCAGTTTGACAGGGTCACCAACTTCGGTTTTGTAAATGAAGCGAGTCAGAGTAAACTTTTGGCGTTGATATACCAGCCAGCCGCGACTTCCATCTGCAAGCGTGAGGTGCAGCCCCGAAACTTCCTGAGCGTTGAACAATGACTCAGACTGATTCGTCCACGGCTGTGTGCCGCGGTCACGCCCCACAAGGGTCAGCGCTTCGTGACGATCCAACCGCTGCGCATCCGCAACAACAGGATCGGTTGGCGGTATTACGGGTGAGCGTCTCAACACCAACAGTTCGCCAATTTCATAAAATCCCAACTTGAGGAACAAGGTATGTGCAGGCGTATTATTTTTGATAACTTCAAGCATGTCAAATTGAATATTCAATTTCTCAGCCTGCTCGAGCAATCCCGCCATCAACGCTTCGCCAACTCCAGAACGGCGCGTTGTGGGAATTACCCCCAAACGAGTGATCCACGCGCGGCCTTCACGCACTCCCAACATGGCAACTCCCCGCAGATCATCTCCTTGCATGGCAACCAATGAATGCTCCAGGTCCACATCGTACACGGAAATATATTCAGCAAGGCGCGCCGCATTCATCGGCATTGGCACCATATAATCAACCCGAGTTTGGTTATAAATGCCAGTCAGTTCATCAAGTGTAAATTGACTTGCGGGTATCAGTTTTATATCCACAGCAATAATAGAGTTCATTTTATGAAAGATACCACCCGTTCGACAAACGCATTTACATTTACAATCGGCTTGCTGATGTATCCAGTAAAGCCATAGCTGTTCACCATTTCTCTTGCAGTTTCTTCGGGCCATGCGGTAAACGCTATCAACGGCGTGGAGAGTAGAATTTTTTCATTGTGGATCCAGCCTGCCAAAGTCTGTCCATCGTAATCAGGAAGACCCAGGTCAAGCAGGATTAGATCAGGCATAAATTCCAACGCAGATCGCAGCCCCGTCTCAGCATCGGGAGCATGTAGAAATTCATAACCGCGTGAGGTCAGTATTCTCCGCACCAGTTCAACGGTGTCAGCAACATCTTCGATCAAAAGTATTTTTTTCATGTCAGCACCACTATACTATATTTTAGTACGTCACATTTCAAACAAGAAAGGTATCTCTCTCATTTCGTACCACTATGACTCATAAACTGCTCATCCTTTCTGACCTTGCCGATCAATACCGAACTCTGATCGAAGAAGCGCAGTTGCCTGATCTCATCCTCGAGTCGACTCCAACCCCAGAGATTGACATCGTTCTGGGCGAACCCAGCCGTATCAAAGCTGCGCTCGCCTCTCTCCCCGCCGTGGGTTGGGTGCAGTCCATTTGGGCTGGAGTTGAGCCTTTGCTGGATCCCGCTTCGCGCCACAATTACATTCTCACCAACGCCCGCGGAGTCTTTGGCGAGCTCATGTCTGAATATATCATTGGCTATTTGCTCGCACATGAACGCAAAATATTTCAAAAACACGAAGCGCAAAAAAATAAACACTGGGAAGATTCTGACACAGGGTCATTGCGTGGAAAAACAATCGGCCTGCTCGGCGTCGGCTCCATCGGCGCAGAGGTTGCACTCACAGCAAAATTTTTCGGCATGACAGTTCGTGGCTACACGACAGGCAGTGAGACAAGTACACACGTAGACATGTACTTCCACCCTCTGGAGTCCGACAGCTTGCTGTCGGGCACGCAAGTACAGCAGCTCGCTGCTGTACTTCAGAGTTTCGCCAATGGACTCGATTATCTCGTCAACATCCTGCCCAATACGAAAGACACGCGCAAGATCATCAACGCAGATTTGTTCAATGCACTGCCGCCTCATGCTCTCTTCATCAATGTTGGCCGCGGACAAGCTGTGGATGAATCCGCATTGATCGAAGCCCTGAATCAGAACAAAATCGCAGGCGCGGTGTTGGATGTATTGGAACAGGAACCGCTTCCCAAAGATCACCCATTTTGGGAGACGCCAAATCTGCTCATGACATTCCACACCGCCGCGCCAAGCCTGCCAGAAGATATCGCCAAAATATTTATCGAGAATTACGAATTATTCATCGAAGACAAGCCGCTCAAATATCAAGTCAATTTTGAACGAGGATATTGAGTTGGTAATTGGTAAATGGTAATTCGCCACGCCACAGAAAAAACTGCCAATTACCAATCACTACCCACCAATTACCAAAGGAGCATTCATGACAACACAATACAAAATCTATCCCTACCGCTGGGTGGTGCTGGCCGTTTTCATGCTGGTCAATGTCACCATCCAAATCCTGTGGATTTCATATGCGCCAATCACGGGCCCCGCCGCCGCTTTTTACGGGGTGGATGATTTGAAAATCGGATTGCTGTCCATGGCATTCATGATCGCATTCATTCCGCTGTCCATTCCTGTTTCGTGGGTAATTGATACGTATGGCTTTCGGCTGGCTGTCGGTATCGGCGCGGTTATGATGGGCATTTTTGGCATCCTGCGCGGGTTGGCAGGCACAAATTACACACTTGTCTTATGG
>JABFSL010000072.1 GCA_013140605.1 Anaerolineales bacterium | reverse complement strand
AGGCCAACCGTTAAGAAACGAAGCGGGTATTTTTTCATCCTAAAATTATAACGGAAAAGCCCTGTCAATCACGACAGGGCTTTGGTTTGTCAATTAGTTCTAATGTCCGCTGCCGGGCATTGGGGTTCCGTTGAAGATTTCGGGCGCTTCAGGGCCTTCCACTATGAGGAATCCAGCCAGTCCGCGCTGCAAACGTGAGAGCGCATGATCCACCAAAATGTAGCGACCGGGTACTTCGAGTTTGAATTCAACCATGGTCGCGCCGCCGGGCGGGACGAGTGTGGTTTGCACGTCGGTGAGCGGCGGGGCTGTGAGTGAGGCCTGATCGAATACGCGATCGAATATTTCGCCGATCACGTGGAAGGATGATGTGTAGTTGGGGCCGCCGACGCCGAAGAAGATTCGCACAGTTTCACCAACATTGGCATTCAGGGGTTTCTGTGCTGTGAGTGAACCTACGGCTCCATTGAAAACAACGTATTCCGGGTTTTCGCTGAGCAGTTTATCCATATCCGTGGCCTGATGCCCCTGTTCTCCGAATTTGCCCGCAGTATAGATCTCGCCTTGCATTACGTAAAATTCACGGTCAACGGGAGTCAGGCCGCCTTCAGGCTCAACGAGGATAAGTCCATACATACCGTTGGTAATGTGATTGGCCACCATCGGCGTGGCGCAGTGATATACAAAGAGGCCGGGGTTGATGGCTTTGGCGGTGAACATTGTTTCTTCACCGGGTTTGGTCTGAGTCATTGCCGCGCCGCCACCGGGGCCGGTCACTGCATGAAAATCCACGGAGTGATTCATGACACTGCCGGTGGTGTTCTTCATATGCACTTCGATGGTGTCGCCCAGGCGCACGCGGAAGAATGGACCGGGGACTGCGCCATTGAACGTCCAGTATGTGTAGGTGGTTCCATCAGAGAGCTGGCCTTCCACTTCGATGGCTTCCAGATTGATTACGACTGTGGTCGGTTCGCGGATCTCGAGGGGTGCGGGGAGATCAATCGGGCTGCGCACGATATCCGCGCCGGTAGCGGGTGCCTGCGTTGCTACAGGTTGAGATGAGGCTGAATCGGACGCATCAGGATACGCGCCGAGGGGCAGTCCATTAAGGTATTGCACAATGGAGTCGATCTCATCTGTATTCAAGGTTTGCGATAACGTGGCGGGCATCACGCCGGCTGTGCATGGTCCTGTGGGGCAGGTTGCCGCCAGGAATGCCTCAGGTTGTATGATCGATTCGTGGATGTACTCTTCGGCGGTTTTTGCGCTGCCTGTATATTCTCCGCTGCCCAAATAATCTTGAGCGGAAAAAACTATATCCCCAAGATTCGGCCCGACAACTCCCTTTGCATTTGGGATTCCGGGAATGGTGTGGCAGGTGGCGCAGGCGCCTTTCTCAAACGCCGCGAATACCGCCGCCTGGTGAGGGTCAGCGGCAGATTGTCCGCTTATTGGCGCGGAACCGACTACCAGAACGCCTTTCATACCCAGGTCGGCGTGGTTGCCTATACTGTCATAATATTCCAATTGTCCCGTTGTGACTGGAACCGTAAATGTGACGGAGACTTCCTCGCCTTTTTCCTTTACCAACCCGGTGCTGATTTTAATTGCCGGGAAGGTAATGTCATGTTGTCCCATGCCACCGTTGATCAGTGTGACAGTGATCGTTTCACCGGGATTGGCGATTAAGATGGGGTTTGCTTTCCCGTTGATTTCATCGCTGACGCCTAGAAAGATCAAATTGCCGTCTTTCATTTCTGTTGTTATTACATATTCCTTGCTCGCAGTTTGAGAATTTTTTCCTGAGCAAGCGGCGGCGAACGCGGCTACAAAAAGAATCAGTATCAAGTATTTAATGAACGATTTCATCTTTTTCTCCTTATTAAATTTTTTGAACAATGATTTTGGAAAGTTCCTCAAGGAAGGACTGTTTATTGAGGAAGTAAGTTTGGATCACATCTTCCAGCGTGCAAAACTTTGCCATATAACAGCCCACGCAGGCGGTCTGCTGATGGATAAAGAAACTGACTATTAACGGATTTGACTTTAGCAAATCTGCCACATTGGTTTCTGGAACTGCCAAAACATCATTCGTCATGAATATAGAATATCTTTATTCCCCCGGGTTGTCTTTGCGCTGGCGCAAATAAAAATAGGACGGGCAACCGTCCTATTTTTCCATTCCATCTGAAATTCTGACCAGATCGTGCGGCCTGATTATTTTTATGCGTTCACGGCCAGTCTTGATGATTCCCTTGCGCTCCCAGTCGCTGAGCAGGCGGCTGACCGTGAAAAGGGTGGTGCCTGTCATTTCCGCCACATCCTGCCGCGAGAAGGAGAGTTCGATGATGGCTTCTTTCTCAGACCTTATGCCAACTTGTGCCGCCAGCCTGAGCAATGCATTTGCCACGCGCTGTTCAACCCGTTCGGTGGCGAGTTCGCGATAACGCGCCTGCATTTCCTGAATGTAAGTGGTCATTAATGTCATCAGATCGAACGCGATTTGTGGGTGAGTTTCCAACAATTTGTGCAGGAAACTGCTCTCGATTGCCAAGCCAGTGCTGTTTTCCAGGGCTTGGGCTGTGGCAGGGTAGGTGGCCTCGCTGCGGACAGCACCCAGCGCGCCGAACATTTGCCAGGGATAGATCGTCCGCAAATTGACCTGCTGTCCATTGGGGTTGGATTGCATTAATTTAACTTGTCCACTGGTAAGGATGTATAAATATTGCGCGAAATCTCCCTGGAAAAAGAAAAATTCCCCTTCTTCAATTGAACGAACAATGCTGTTCTTCAAGATCAATTTCAGATCGCCTTCTGTTGCGTTTTGGAAGACAACAACTTTTGCAAGATCCTTTGTTGTAATATTCATAAAACGATTTTACACCCTAAACAAGTGACATTATTCCTTGACAGCCATTAGGGCGTTGAATTATATTTCAGCTATCCCGTCCCCCCTGGGGGGGGGGTAGGATAGTAGCAAGCCACAGCATCAGGAAAAGTAGAGGCAAAAATGGAAAACGACAGCACAATCCGAAGACTAAAGACCGTTGAAGGGCATCTGCGTGGAGTGATCCGCATGGTGGAAGAGGATGTGTATTGCATCGATATCATCCGCCAGATCCAGGCAGTGGAAGCCGCCTTGAATAAGGTCAGTGCGCAGATCCTGGAAGGGCATTTGAACTCATGTGTGACAACCGCGATCCAGGGAAATGATCCCAAGGAGCGTACGCGCGTATTGAAGGAAATAACTGAAGTATTTGAAATGTCCACCAAGGTGTGATAGTTTGGTGGTTGTCTCGATACGATGCGGGAACGCCGCCTACCTGACCGCCAGATAAAACAAAATTATCCCAAATAACTCAAGGAGAAATAAACCATGACCACAGTAACTTATTCCGTCCCCGCGATTTCCTGCGGACATTGTACTCACACGATCGAAACAGAATTGGGCGATGTGCAGGGTGTTCAATCAGTCAAGGCGGATGAAGCCACCAAAAAAGTTGAGATTACTTTTAGCGCGCCTGCGAATGAAGAGGCGATCAAGGCCTTGCTGGCAGAGATTGATTACCCCGTGGAAAGCCTGCTCACCATATAGTTTTATAGCGGACATTTTCGAATGTCCGCTTTTGTGTAAGGAATTTTAGTATGAGTGCAATTAAACAATTAACACTTCCCATTACAGGAATGACTTGCGCAAACTGTGTTGCAACAGTGGAGCGTAATCTAAAGAAACTGGATGGCGTGCAAAGTGCGGTGGTGAATCTATCCTCTGAACGCGCTACAGTCGATTTTGAGTCTGCTAAACTTGGGCTTGCCGATGTGATTGCGCGTGTGAATCGCGCGGGCTATGGTGTCGCCACAGGTGAAGCGGACCTTGTCATCAAGCGGCTTTCTGATGATAACGATGCGCGTCGTTTGGAGAAGGCGCTCGCAAAACTTGAAGGTGTATTGGAAGCTCAAGTCACATTTACAACTGAAAAAGCACGAGTGAAATATGTACCGACAATTGTTACACAGGCCGAACTTCGCCGCGCAGTTGCATCCGTGGGGTTTGAAGCCATCGAACTCGGCGGTGAAGCGGAAGATGCGGAAGCGAAAGCGCGTGAAGACGAGATCAACGAACAACGCCGCCTGCTGATCATCGGCTTGATCTTCACGGTTCCGCTCTTTCTGCTTTCGATGGGCAAGGATTTCAATTTATTGCCCGCGTTTGTTTATTCAACAAATGTAATGGAAGGGATGCGCGAGGCACAGCCCTGGTTTGGCTGGTTAATGCTGGCGCTGGCTTTCCCCGTTCAATTTTATGTCGGCTATGATTATTACGTTGGCGCGTATAAGGCGCTGCGCAACAAGGCTGCGAATATGGATGTGCTGATCGTGATGGGCTCATCCGCCGCGTTTTTCTACTCGTTGCCGATCACTTTTGGCTTGTTGATGGGGCATGTCTATTACGAAACAGCGGCGGTAATCATTACGCTGATTAAACTTGGAAAATTTTTGGAGGCGCGCGCCAAGGGTCGCACCTCTGAAGCGATCAAGAAATTAATGGGATTACGCGCCAAAACCGCGCGCGTCGTTCGCGCTGGACTTGAAGTTGAGGTGCCGGCCGATGATGTTCGCGTCGGTGACATTGTTCTGGTCAAGCCTGGTGAGACGATCCCCGTGGACGGAGTGGTAATCGAAGGCCGCAGTTCCATTGACGAATCCATGCTGACGGGCGAATCGCTGCCCGTTGAGAAAAAGCCCGGTGACTCGGTCATCGGCGCGACAATGAATAAATTGGGCATGTTGAAATTTGAAGCCACCAAAGTTGGCAGGGAAACTGCCCTTGCTCAGATCATCAAATTGGTGGAAGATGCGCAGGGAAGCAAAGCGCCGATCCAAAAGATGGCGGATCAGGTTTCGGCTGTGTTTGTCCCAATTGTTATCGGAATTGCGGCCCTCACATTTGCAGGTTGGTTTTTCTTTGGGCCAGAATTGGCGATCAACGCGGATACTGATAATTTCACACGGGCTCTGATCCATATGGTGGCGGTGTTAGTGATTGCCTGTCCATGTGCGATGGGGCTGGCTACGCCGACTGCTGTAATGGTCGGTACGGGCAAAGGCGCTGAGGCGGGCATTCTTTTTCGCACCAGTGAAGCCCTGGAACGCGCAGGTCAGATCGCCGTGGTGGTGCTGGATAAGACCGGTACGATCACAAAAGGTCAGCCTACGGTGACGGATATTGTGACCGTGGACAGTGGACGATGGACTGAAGAAGAATTGTTAAGACTTGCCGCGTCAGTTGAGAAGGGGAGTGAGCACCCATTGGGCGAGTCCATTTGGGCTGAGGCAACGACTCGCGGGTTGGTTTTGGTGGAACCCACTGGTTTTAAAGCAGAGGCTGGGCATGGCGTGCAGGCCGAGGTCGAGGGAAGAAGCGTAATGGTTGGGAACATGAGAATGTTCCAGGCGCGTGGAATCCAGTTGGGCGATCTCGAATCCGCAGTGGCACGATTACAATCTGAAGCGAAAACGGCGATGCTGGTTGCGGTTGATAACCGGGCCGCTGGAATTATCGCGGTGGCGGATACGATCAAGGAAAGCTCGAAAGAGGCGGTCGCGGAATTGCATCGCATGGGGTTGAAGGTTGCCATGATCACGGGCGATAATCAAAAGACCGCCGAAGCGATCGCGAAGCAGGTTGGGATCGATGTGGTGCTGGCGGAAGTTTTGCCCGAAGGTAAGGCCAGTGAAGTGAAGAAATTGCAGGCGCAGGTCAAAGGCAAATTGGCGAAGGATGTAAAACATTTGATCTTTGATGTGGTTGCGATGGTCGGTGACGGTGTGAATGATGCGCCCGCTCTTGCGCAAGCGGATGTGGGTCTCGCGATTGGCACGGGTACGGATGTTGCGATGGCCGCCGCACCTGTGACCTTGATGAGCGGCGACTTGCGCGGCGTGGCGCGCGCGATCTCGCTTTCGCGCAAAACGGTGGCGACGATCAAGCAGAATCTGTTTTGGGCATTTTTCTATAATGTGGTTTTGATCCCCGCTGCCGCGCTCGGATATTTGAACCCGATGCTTGCGGCTGGCGCGATGGCGTTCAGCAGTGTCTTCGTTGTGACAAATAGTCTGCGATTACGCGGACATAAGATTTAAATTTGAAGCAGGGGCGTCCCTCTCTGATGGGTCGCCCTGCTATTAACTTGAGTTTAGAGTTCAAAAGGCCTTTGCTACGAATTTCACCAATTCACGCGGATTATCAGAAAAAATCAGTGAAAATCCGCGTAACACCGCACTGGCGCACGGCGCAAGTGTTCGCGGCAAAAACAGCCCTGTACTGACGGCTAAAAAAACAACTCTAAACTCAAGTATTAAAACAGGAAACTTTTAAATGAAATTCAATAAGTTTGTATTGTTCGTTCTTGCCTCTTTGCTTGTTGTTATCATTGCCGGCTGTGCTCCAAAGGCAAGCGGCCCCGCCAAAGTTGAATTGCCTGCCGGTAAGGCATTCGCAGAGGGCAAGGAAATTTTCTTTGTCCACACCGAAGTTTCTGACCCTGATATTGCGAAACTGCTTTCAGATATGATGACCTCGCCCGTGCTTTATGTGCCTGCGCTCGCGAATGTTCCAGATGAATCTCTTGCCAACGTATATGTGTTTGCGAATGGGTTGGAAGGTATGGGGCCGCTGGGTTTTCAAGCAGATGTGTTTGACAACCCACCCGGCACGGACGGCTATTCTCCTCTTCGGCGCTTGAACGTTGTGTCCTGGGCTGACCCTGCCAAAGCGACCATGTTCACCTCTGTGGATGAGATCATTGCCGCGCAGGATGCGGGCGATGTAACGATTGCACAACCCGGTGTTGTAGTTAACATGCCCTTCGTTGTTTGGGATGGCGGTCAGCGGTAAGTGCGGCTATATTATTTATTAGGCCTCTTGCATAAGTAGGTGTAATTTAGCCACAGAGTACACAGAGTCTTTTGAGAAGAACCTTTAAAACTCTGCTTTTCTCTGTGCACTCTGTGGCGAAAAGACTTTTACAAGAGGTCAATTGAGGAATTATGACCAGTAAACAAAAACCAACCATTGACCCGGTTATTATCGTTTTGCTCGGTGTTGTATTTGTGGCAATTGCTTTTGGCCTGGTGGTATTTCAGCCGAACACACAATCCCTCAGCCTCGCCGCAGGTTCAGGCGCATGGAGTCAACTTTTGGTTGCCTTCGTGACCGGCATCACCACGGGCGGGTTGAGTTGTCTTGCGGTGCAGGGTGGTTTGCTGGCAAGCTCGCTCGCGCATCAGATCGAGCAGGATTATGTTGAACAAACCGCGCATCATAAAAAGGGAAAAGTATCAGTCCGCTCGAATTCGGCGTTTCCCATTTTGCTTTTTCTAATTTCCAAACTTGTCGCATATACCTTGCTCGGCGCATTACTTGGCTGGCTTGGTTCGTATCTCACACTCAGCCCGATGACCCGCGCCATGCTGATGATCGCCATTGGCGTCTTCATGATCGGCAACGCATTACGTATGTTCAATGTGCATCCCATCTTCCGATACTTCTCCATTGAGCCGCCTAAATTCATCACGCGTTATATCCGCCGCACAGCAAAAGGCACAGACACCTTCACGCCGCTTTTCCTCGGTGCGCTGACGGTCTTTATTCCCTGCGGCATCACGCAGGCCATGATGGCAACTGCGCTAGGCACAGGCAGCGCTGCAATGGGCGCGGCGCTCATGTTTGCCTTCGTGCTTGGTACAAGCCCGGTCTTCTTCATCATCGCTTATTTGACAACTGAACTTGGCGCGCGGCTTGAAAAATTCTTCATGCGATTTGTCGCAGTGGTTGTTTTGATTTTGGGATTTACGACTCTCAACAGCGGACTCAACGTATTAGGCTCACCCCTCTCGTTTCAAAATCTGACCCGAAACCTGATTCCGTCCGAAAGCGTTTCTGACCCTGTTGCTGAATCCCCCCAAACTTCCGCAACTGCGGGCGAGATATTCCTCAATGTCAACAATGACGGCTACTTTCCGCGGACGCTTGGTGCTCCCGCTGATACTGCGCTGACTCTGAACCTCGTCACGAATCAGACCTACTCCTGCGCGCGCGATTTTGTCATCCCATCTTTGAATGTTTACCAGCTCCTGCCTGATACAGGCACCATGCAGGTGAGCATCCCCGCCCAGCCAAAGGGAACAACCATATTCTTCACCTGCTCAATGGGCATGTATACAGGGCAGATCGTTTTTCAATAAACTTAAAAAGACCTGACAGGTTTTAAAAAACCTGTCAGGTTTAATGGGAGATGTGATGATAAAGAAAACCTTCAAAATCCCCGACATGACCTGCTCCAACTGCGCCATGAAACTCGAAGGCCTCGAAGATACCCTGGATGGGGTCAAAGAGATCAACGCCAGCTACCATAGACTCGAAATGGTGGTCGAATTCGACGAATTAAAATTGACAGAAGAACAGATCGTTAGTGCCGTGAAGAAAAAAGGGTATACCGCACTCACTGTGTAATTCATCTGGAAAAAATTGAAAAGCCTGCAAAGTTAAGTTCTGACTTTGCAGGCTTTTCGTGGAAAAAGTTCCCGCTATTAACGGTTTTACAGGAGTGTTATACTCGCGCCATGCCAAAATATTACACACCCAAAGAAGCAAATGAAACTCTTATTATGGTCCGCCCCATCATAGAAGAGATGATGCGAATAGCGGAGAAGGTGCGCGCCCATCAGCCTGAATTATGGGTCATGGTTCAGAAATCTGCTGGCAATGGCGGGAATCCCGAGCTGAGTAAATTGCTCAAGGATTTTGACAGGCTGGATGAACTTATCCACAAGATTCAGGATATGGGGATTCAGATCAAGGATTTGGTGATCGGTTTGATCGATTTCCCCGCCTGGCATGAAGACAGGGAAGTGTATCTTTGCTGGCAGGCTGGAGAAGGTGATATTGAATATTGGCACGAGGTCGAAGCGGGCTTCTCTGGCCGCCAGCTAATTGATTGGGAATAATTTCCAAAAAATAAAACCAAATCTCCGTCAAACGAAACGACGGGGATTTTTAGTGTTAAACCACACATAAGTCACCAAAGGAGTTAAATGAAAAAAGGAATTTTGTACGGAATTGGCGCATACGTGGCCTGGGGATTCTTCCCTATTTACTGGAAGTTACTTCATCATGTCCCTGCCATTCAACTGATCGGGCATCGCATTATCTGGTCGTGCCTGTTATTACTGGTTGTCATTGTCCTCACCAAACAATGGGATGAGTTTCGCAAGACTGTCAACTCAAAAGTGATCCGTATGTATACGATTGCCGCTATCCTGATCGGCATCAACTGGCTGGTTTATGTCTGGGCTGTCAATGCAAACTTCATTGTGGAAACCAGCCTCGGTTATTTCATTAATCCGCTTTTGAGTGTGCTGATGGGTGTCATCTTCCTCAAGGAGCGTTTGCGCCTTGCGCAATGGATTCCCGTGGTTCTTGCCGCCATCGGCGTAACTTACTTAACTTTCATTTATGGCCGCCTGCCCTATATTGCTCTTACGCTTGCGTTTTCATTTGGCTTGTACGGACTCGTTAAAAAACTATCGCCGCTCGGTTCCCTGTACGGCCTGACCATAGAAACAGCCATCCTCTTTATTCCCGCGCTCCTTTATTTGATTGTTGTCGAAGCCAACAGCACCGCCGCATTCCTCCATACCGGTACCAGCTCTGACCTGCTGATGATCGGCGCGGGGGTCGTCACTACGATTCCTCTGCTCATGTTCGCTTCCGCAGCCAAATCGATCCCATTGTGGGTTGTTGGCCTGCTTCAGTATATTGCCCCCACCATTCAATTTTTACTTGGCGTATTTCTATATAAGGAACCGTTCAGCCAGCATCAATTGATCGGCTTTGGAATTGTATGGGCCGCGTTGATCTTCTTTGTCGTGGAAAATTATCTTGCCAACCGGGTCACTGTTGAACCTATTCCTGAAATGGGTGAGGGATAACTGAACCCGATATGCTTCCATGTTTCATCCGAAGTTTCAAATCAAAAGTATGGCATCCAATTTGATTTGAGATAAAATATTCGCAGAATTGACTTCTTGCATAAGTGGGAGCATTAGCCACAGAGAGCACAGAGTTTTTTGAGGAAAAACACTTAAAAACTCAGGGTCTTCTCAGTACCTCTGTGGCAAAAAAGACTTTTGCAAGAGATCTAATATGAAAAAGCATTCCATAACGAACAGTGAGGATAAGATGACAAGTAAAAAGAAGGGTGTGATCGGTATTCTAACCGGGGGCGGCGATGTGCCGGGCTTGAATCCAGCCATTCGTGCGGTGACGATTCGCGCATTGCGTGAAGGCTATCAGGTGATCGGATTCCGCCGTGGCTGGGGCGGACTGGTGGATGTGATCCGTGAGAAGGATGCTGATAATGGCAACAATTTTCAGTTCCTGACCGAGGAGATCGTTAACCGCGCAGGCCGAACAGGCGGCACTTTCCTGCATTCTTCGCGTACTAATCCGGGCAAGGTTAAGAAGATGGATGTTCCAGAGCATATGCGGGATAAGTATGCTGAAGAGAGGAATGACTTAACTCCTGAAGTGCTCAAGAACCTTGATTTCCTGGGTGTGGATTACCTGATCCCAATTGGCGGTGACGACACCCTTAGTTATGGCGTCCGCCTGTATAAGGAAGGCTTTAAAGTGGTCGCGATTCCGAAAACGATGGATAACGATGTGCCGGGTACAGATTACTGCATTGGGTTTAGCACATGCGTGACCCGCACGATTTCACTGACCAACAGTTTGCGGACAATCGCAGGTTCGCATGAGCGGATTATGATACTTGAAGTTTTTGGGCGTTATGCGGGTTTTACCGCCATGCTGCCTACAATGGCCGGGGCCGCAAACCGCTGCGTTATTCCAGAGTATAAATTTAATATTGACCATCTGACAGAAGTGCTGGTGAAAGACCGCGATGCTAACCCGAGCCATTACTCTGTACTGCTGATCTCAGAGGGTGCCATGTACGAGGGCGGCGAAATGGTGTTCAAGGATGGCACGACAGATGCCTACGGTCATGCCAAACTGGGCGGAATCGGCGACCTGGTCTCAGCGCAGATCAAGGATCGTTCAGCCAAATACAACAAGGGCAAGACTGTGGATGTCATCAATCAGAAACTTGGTTACATGGTGCGCGGCGGCGACCCGGATGCGATCGACTCGATTGTGCCGATGGCGTTTGGCAATCTGGCGCTTGACCTTGTGTTGAGCGGTATTCACGGCAGGTTGGTGGTGTTGAAAAATGGCCGTTACGATAATATGCCTTTGGACATCATCACCTCGACTAAAAAGATTGTGGATGTAAATCGCTTTTATGATATTAACCGTTATCGCCCCAAATACGAAAACTTTGAGATGAAACCGCTCTTCATCATGACAAGCGAGTTGTGATCTTCAACAGGGATTTTATCGGTTATCTGACCTGATTTGAGTATAATTGTCCAAATTTCTTTTAGGAGTGTGATATGAACTTTGCAATGTGGAAGAAAGCCCTGACTGTGATCCCCAATGTTTCCAAACAGGAATGGGATGGACTCGATCTGGTCTCCAAATGGTTGATCTCAACCCGCGCGGCGGTGCTGGTGATGACTTTCATCTCTGCCGCGCTTGCGGGATTGTTTGCATGGCGTGCCGGCTCGTTCAGTTTTGCGCCGTGGATCGCATTGGTTTTTGGGCTGATTCTGGCTCATGCCAGCAATAACATCTTCAACGATTACACCGATTATGTGCGCGGCGTGGACAAGGACAATTACTACCGCACGTTATACGGCGCACAGCCCGTAGCCGACGGCTTGATGACCAAGCGCCAACATCTCACTTATTTTGCGGTGACGGGTTTGGTGGCTCTGGTCTTTGGCTTGTATCTGATCTGGTATACAGGCTTCAATCCCACCACCTGGATTTTGCTCGGCCTCGGCGCGTTCTTTGTTTTGTTTTACACATGGCCTCTCAAAGGTTTGGCTATGGGCGAGATCGCAGTCCTCATTGTTTGGGGACCGTTGATGATCGGCGGCGGTTACTATGTGTTGACCGGTAACTGGGATTGGAACGTGGCGATGGCCAGCCTGCCGTATGTGCTTGGCGTGACAACGGTCATTTTTGGCAAGCATATTGATAAAATCGTTCCCGATACTCAGAAGAAGATCCATACCCTGCCGGTAGTGATCGGTGAGAAGGCCGCCCGTTATACAGTTTTGGCGATGATGGTCATTCCGTATTTCCTGACGGCGTATTTGATTGCCGCGAAATTCTTTACACCGGTCATGGCGATTGTCGTATTTGCGATTCCCGCTTTTCTGAAGATCTATCCCATCTTCTTAAAGCCCAAACCGTTGACCCCACCAGAAGGTCAACTTGGCTGGCCGTTGTATTTTGTTGGATATGCCTTCTACAATAATCGAAGATTTGGCTCGCTCTTCATGCTGGGACTGTTGGTTGATGCGGCGTTGAGGATTTTCTTGCCAACGTTCTGGCACTAAGTTCTTTTGGATTTGATAAAGGTCCCGAGAGATGAAAATCTTTCGGGATTTTTTTTGTTGGTCAAATTATTAATGTTACATTAATGTTTTGAAGCCTGTTTTGAAGCCTGGGTCTTGGTAAATTTCAATTGGTATTTTTACTCATGTCTCAAGGAGATCTTCCTGACGATTCTTTTTCGCTTACTGTGCTGAAGGGCTTTGTGCCCGCTTGAAAGTTATTTTAAGATTGACAAGTTAAAAATAATTTTATGTAGTATTTGTAACTTGTGGGGAAAATCCATCCTTCCTCCGGAAAAACGAAAAAAATAATATTGACCTGGGAGGGTTCGTTATGAAAGCTATTGTCAACCTGATTGTAGCAGCCAGTATGTTTGTGAGTCAGTTTAATGGCCCCCATGCGCCTAAATCAATTGCAATGAAAAACATGCCAATTGTTGCCGCGACTCAACCTGCTATCACCACAGCTGCTGGTTCCGGGGGAGTAGATGCAGGTATTTCTACACTGCCCCCAACAGAAACACCCACCCCGGTACCGTCCGTGACCCAAACTGCAACGTTTGAGCCTCCAGCTACCTCAACACCGACAGTTGTCGCACCTCCTGTGGGGACACAAAACCCAAGCGAGACTTCAACTCCGATATCTTCATCACCAACAGCAAGCCGGTCTGATCTGCTTTCCTTCAAACTTTTAGTTATTCCTCAACAAGCTGCGCCGGGCGATGAAGTGACCTATACGATTGAGATCGCTAACAATGGGCAAACCCCCGTGACAGGCCTGTTTTTTTCCAACATACTGCCAGAGCAGTTTGGCAACGGGCAAAGCGGATTCAAAGATTTCAATTTCGACTCGAAGACCCGCCTGCTCACATGGAACGGCGCACAAGCCGGTGTGACAACATTCTCTCCGGGACAGAAACTTACCCTGACCTATACAGTCAGAATAGACGCACAGCTTGATGAGGTGCAGATCGTTGACTCTGCAACTTTCAGCGCGAATGAAATCCACACACCTCTTCCGGCAGAGGCAACCCTCGCCATACTTTCATCAAAGAAACATATGACTATGCTGGACCAGAAGGGAGGCAAAGCTCTTGGACTAAATAATCGGATCGAGGTAACTCTTCCCAAAGACGCTATCACTACGCCGCGCGGTTTACTCATCCGCGACCTCAACGATAATGCACTGCCTGTCACGGATCAGCCCTGGCTGAAGTTCGCTCTTGAGATGCGCGCTCCGAAACCCGAGAATGCGCTGCTCTTGCAGGAACAGGATCGGATCATTCCGCTTGAGCCAGTCGAAGCAAAATTTGACCAGCCAGTTGAGATTGTGGTCTCTTTTGAGGGTCTCACAAATCTTGCAACGATGGGCGCAGACATGACCCCATTCCTGACAACATTGGATGAAGACTCTGGCATATGGGTGCGCGTGCCTTTGAAGACGATTGATCGCGAAGCCAACACGATTACTGCAGAATTGACCCATTTCTCCACTTGGGGTGTGGGCTTTGGGCCGGCCTTCCCGCAGAATGGGGCAAATGTGCTGCTCTTTGATAATGCGTATCCCACACTCTTTACGGGACGTTCCAAATATTCCATTCCGATCTGGACGCCACCCGGTAGAAACGGCATGCAACCTTCTCTGGCACTATCTTATTCCAGCGGTTCGGTGGATGGTGTGTTGGGAGATGTGCAAGCGCCGTGGGTGGGCATGGGTTGGAGCATCGATACCGCTGAGATTGCCCGCAAGATTACTACTATTGGTGCGGGATATGGCTATGAAAATAAATTTATGTTGTTGTTGAATGGCACAGGCTACGAACTAATACCCGATGCCACGACAGCGGGCCGATACCATACCAAGGAAGAAAGCTTTCTATACATTCAATTTCACAATGTCAGTTTGGGGAACAATACCCCAGCTGCAACGAACCTTACAGGCGAATGGTGGGAGGTGGTCGAGAAGGACGGCACGCGCTGGATACTGGGATCAACCCCTGGTTCGGAACAACTGGTGCCTATGGTAGGTTATCCTGGAACTAATCCTCCTCCAACTGGCGTCTGGGCAACGTTGGGCTACGCGGGTGCTGCAACAAATGTTGTGGCAGGGCGCTGGCGCGCTGATAAGGCAACCGATGTGTACGGGAATCAAATGAATTTCACATATTTTGAAGAAAACAGGTTGGTGGTGGGAACCAGCACTAATTATAACCGTGCCAGTTATGTAGATACCATTGCCTATACCAGCCATACTTCTGGCAACCTGACTGCTGGATATTCAGTTGTGTTTGTACGCGAAAGCCGTGGAACAAGTGATGTGCCTCCCGTGCAATCTGCCTGGGATAACTGGGATACCTATCGACTAGACCGTATCGATGTCAAGTATGGAACGAATGTGGTTCGCACCTACGACTTGAACTATACAATTCGTTCTTACACAGATGGCTCGCCACTTGTGGGTTGGCAAACGACAACACTGACCTCACTGGCTGTAACAGGTGGCACGACGGTCGCTCCAACAGTAACATTCAACTATGCCGATAAAGACAATCGCGCCGCACATGATGCCAGTTCAATTGAATTTGCCTATCCACGGTTGGAGACTATTTCCAACGGCTGGGGAGGCACCAACACTTTTACATATGGCAACGATGGGCGGCCTGACACTTCCTGGTACAACTGGAAGGTAACCACCCTTGATATTCGGGATGGCGTTTACGCCATCCCGATGAGCACGACCTTCGTCTATAGCATACCCTGTTATAACGAGACAACCGCCGGGTGGTGCAACACAGCCAATGTTGGCTCCTTAATTGGCTACAATCTAACCACTGAGACCACCCTGGCTGGAAAAACAGTTCATAAATTTTTCATAGACCAGTTTGCCCCGGTTGGGCGTGAATACGAGACACAGTTTCAGGACACCTACGGCACAACCCTCCGCAAAACCGAAACACCCCAATGGGATTTCGTGGAAACAAGCGGGGGAAGCTCAGGTGGCGCGTACTTCTCTTATCCGCGCACAAGGGACGAGTACCAGCGCTCTGGCGGCAGTTTGACGCTAGTGAGTCACACCACTTGCAGTTATGATGTTACGACTGGGAATTTATTGGATCAGACAGACTTCAAGGTAACCGACCTGGTGCATCCCTATCGGAAAACCGTGTATGAATATGTGTCCAATACGTCTCCGTCTGTATGGATTTTGAACACCGTTTCACGGCGCACGGTTCAGGACATAAATGGTTTCATTCTTTCTGAACAGAGATACGGCTACGACAGCAACCTTCCGGGAGCGGGTTCACCTGCTATGAATAAGCCTGACTTAAGCCGTGTCGTGAGCAGCGCACAGACCATAGATACCAAGTATGTGTATGACACTTATGGCAACCTTATCGAAACGAGGCTCTATAAAAACCATGGTTCCACGAGCAGTCAGCCAAGTGGTTCATACCTAACTTATTTAACTGTGTACGATATGGCACTCAAAACATATCCAGAATACAAATATACACCGCTCATTCCGAACACGTTGATCTATTATGATTATGCTTTGGGATTGCCAACCCAAGTCGTAGACCCAAATGGCAACCCAATGAATACATCCTACGATGGATTAGGCAGAGTGATCTCAGTGAGGTATCCCGGTTACGCCAGTCCAAACATCAAATATTCGTACCCGCCGCTTTCCGGCACGCCATTGGTTGTAGCTGCGCCTTTTGCAGTGAAGATGGAAATTTGGGATGAACCTGCAAGCGTGTATCGCACTGCCTGGCAGATCGCAGACGGCTTGGGTCGAACGATCCAGACTCAAAGCCCAGATCAGACAGTTGGTGATTTGATCCTAAGCGATATTTCGTACAACACTCAGGGACAAATTCTCAATAGCGGCTTACCGCGTAAGTTGACCGGCACAGGTGGGGGCTACTTCACACCCAGTTGGGGGAGTATTCCGCATACCGTCTCAAGTTACGATGCGCTGGGTAGAACCACTTTGATCGTCTATCCCGATGCTAGCCAGGAGAGTTTTAGCTATTCGGGCTTCAGCACCACGGCGATTGATCGTAACAGTCACAAAAAGGTTCAAGAGATCGATGACTTTAGACGGCTGATAAAAGTAGAAGAGTATACAGGAAATAACCCCTATACTTTGTATGCCACTACCAATTACACTTATGACGAGCGCAACTTACTCAAGAATGTAACCGATGCGGATATTAACCCAAACCAAACCACGCTGATTTATGATGGTTTCGGGCGCAAAACCGAGATGACCGACCCCGATATGGGCAACTGGCGTTACCGTTATGATGCGTTTGGTAATCTCACCGCGCAAATTGATGCCAAACGGCAAGCCATCAACATGTACTATGATGATCTTAATCGACCGATTGGTAAAACGTACGCCACCGGACCTGTAAACCCAGATACGTACCAACCACCCAGTGACCCAGGTTATGCAGGTTATACCGTGAAGTATTATTATGATGCTGGAATGAATGGGTATGGACATCGTACCAGTATGGTAGATCCAAGCAGTCCCACACCTACAATCTGGACCTATAACGCGTTGGGACAAACAACGAATGAGACGTATACAATTGATAATACAAATTACAGCACCAGTGCAACGTATGATGCCTTTGGCCGACCAAGGAGCCAAACCCTGCCCAGCAATGAAGTGTTGAATTATTCCTACAACGCCATGGGTGCGCTTTCAAGCTTGAGCGGGACCAATAATTATAATTATGTTTCGCAAATTCACTACACCGCCAGTGGTCAGGTAGACAGCCAGTTATTGGGCAACAACCTGCTCCAACAGTCTTGTTACGATGCCAATACTTTGCGCTTGACGGGGTTACGTGTGTATCCTGGAACACAGCAAACCTGCGGTGTCACACCTGCCAGCCCGCGCCTGAACCTCTCGTTTAGTTATCAGGCGAATGGCAATGTCAGCCAGATTACCGATGCCACCCGCAATGAGACCTTGAGCTATACCTATGATGAACTTGACCGTTTAGTGAGCGGTGGCGGGTCAGACAATCGTAGTTACACTTATGGATATACAGGCAATATCGCAAGCCAGAATAGCGCGTTGCCGAACCCAGGGACTACTGGGTTGGTTGCTTGGTGGAGTCTGAACGAAACGAGTGGAACACGGAACGATAGCTTCGGATCAAACACCCTCACAGATAACAATACAGTCACCTCCACCACCGGTAAAAAAGGAAATGCAGCCCAGTTCACCTGGACAAATTCGGAATGGCTCAGCAAAGCGGACAACGCGGATCTCAGCACCGGCGACATCGATTTTACAGTCTGCGGTTGGATGAATATCAATACAAAAACAACCTATAGAGGGCTGCTATCCAAGTGGGAACACTCCACGAATAACAAAGAGTATTACATCGGTTATGCCTCGGATTTGGGTCGCTTTACTTTTGTGGTCTCAAATAACGGCACGGCAACCGGAGGAATAGCGGCGAACAGTTTTGGCGCACCCACCACGGGCACTTGGAATTATGTGTGCGCCTGGCACGACGCCACTGCCAACACGCTCAATATTCAAGTCAACAACGGGACGGTTGATTCCGCCGCATGGAGCGCCGGTGTCTACAACGGAACGGCACCGTTCAATATTGGCAGGATTGGAGGCGGTACCACATCCTATCATGATGGCTTGTCCGATGAAATTGTATTTTACAAACGGATATTGACAGCTGGTGAACGCTCTTGGCTCTATAACGCTGGCAATGGACGCACTTATAGCGACCTCAGTTTGCCGCCCCCGAGTTCGACCACCTACACCTATAGTGATTCAGCCCATAAACACGCCGTCACATCCCTCAGTACCGGCGAGACCTATGCCTACGATGCGAATGGGAATATGATTACCCGCGTGGAAAACGGACTGACCTACACCCAAACCTTCGATATCGAAAATCGCCTCGCCTCGGTAACCGTCAGTGGGCAGACGACGCAATTCATCTACGATGGCGATGGCAACATGGTGAAGAAGATCAAACCAGATGGGAGCAAGACCATTTACGTGAGTGGAATCTATGAAGTGGACAAAACTTCCGGCGGTACGGTAACCAGAACAGTTACTTATTATCCCGCCGGGGGAGCTATGCGAATCGTCGATAGCACCAACAATAAACTCTATTACATTTTGAAGGATCACTTGGGTTCTGCCAGTGTTGTGACCGATGCCAGCGGTGTCACTGTGGGTGAACAACGCTATTATCCCTACGGTGAGACTCGTTGGACGACGGGCACGATCTACACCGATCAACTGTTCACCGGTCAACGGGAGATGGCGGGGTTGGGGATCTATGATTATGGCGCGCGTTTTTATTTGCCGAAACTGGGCAGGTTCCTGAGCGCGGATACGATCGTGCCCAATGCCTACAATCCACAGGACTTAAACCGCTTTAGTTATGTGCGGAATAATCCCATTCGATACAACGATCCCACAGGGCATATGTGCTCTGACCCAGATGATATTTGGTCGCCAGGTTGTGATGGAAGTGGTACACCACCTCCCACAACACCTTTACCAAATCCCGGCGGCGGAGGTAATGGGGGAGGAGGTGGCGGAGATGATGACGATGATGGTGAAGAAGATAATGGAAATAATAACGATAATGTAGATTTGGCAGAAGAATTAGCCCAAATTTACGGAGATATTGATGATGATTTGGCAGATGTGTTAGCACTAGTTTATGGTAATGGCGGCAGTTTACCAACTGGCATTCCTGGTGATTCACCGGGAAATTGCTTAGATGGAGAAAAATGTGATAAAGCCGAAGCATTGGCAGGAGTATTTCTTATAGCTAGCGTGGATTTAACGGAGGCGGTATTTGTAATTATCGGAGTATTAGTTGTCGGGCCGGTGGCTATTGTGCCAATTCTAGAGGCCACATCTCCTTTATGGATCCCTGCCAATTTAGCTGGAGCATATTTGATATTTGATAGCGGCGTTGTAAAAGATTTCAATCGTACCGCTTGGGGATTGAAATGAACAATTTGAGAAGGAGACGGAAATGAAATCACCAGTAGAATCCATGTCTTTAGACCAAAGGCTAAAGTTCATAGCTTTTTATATTGCTTATTGGATAATTGGATTTATCTTTGCATTTTGGATTGGTTTAGGTTGGCTAATGCTTTTTGAAACTATCCAAAGTTTACTATTCACTTTTCCGCGCCTATACTTATTGACTCTCCGATTAATATTTGGTAAAGAATTTGAAGAGGGAGAGAAATTTAACATGGTAAAAAAAGGAACTTACAAAGTTATATCTTGGAAATTAGCTATTAGAACTGTGATTTCCATAATGCTTACAATTCTCTTTTTTTGGAAAATAAATATCCCGTTAGTAGAATTTGTCAAAATATTTTTTAATTAGATGTCCAACAACAAAAAAGACTCTTTCGAAAGAGTCTTTTTTGTTGTTCCTAGTTTGGCGATGGTCTCCTCCCACTCGCTCCGCTTCGGGGACAGTTGTGACCGTCCGCCTTTTTCCTTAATCAGACAAAAGTACCCTATTTCACAAAACAGTTGTATAATCTCGCACGTTCGTAACTTTTTATTTACAAAAGAGCCTGTTTGAGAAGATAACCACCTCAACCAGACTCCAGCATTGTTCAAGGAGAGAGAAAATGCACATCAACTTTGCCATGTGGCGCAAGGCTTCATGGGAACTCATCAAGATGGACAACAAAAAAGAGTGGGATGCATTGGATGTTATTTCCAAGTGGCTGATCGCCACCCGTTCGGCTGTGACCACGGTCACGATCTATTCCTGCATCATTGCGGGCTTCCTCGCCTGGCGTGATGGATATTTTTCCTGGCTGCCGTGGATCATTGTGACCCTTGGCTTGTTCATTGCGCATGGCACGAACAACCTGCTCAATGACTACACCGATTTCTCGCGCGGCGTGGATAAGGATAACTACTTCCGCACGCAATATGGCGTTCATCCGCTCGTGCAGAAATTCTGGACGAAGGAAAACCAGATCAAGTGGTTTGCTGTCAGTGGTGTGCTTGCTACGCTTTCAGGTATCTTCGCCTTGTTCTATACCAGCTTCAATCCATATATCATTGGCGTGTTCGCGTTTGGTGCGTTCGTTTTGCTTTTCTACACATGGCCGTTCAAATATTGGGGCATCGGCGAATTGTCCATCTTCCTGATCTGGGGACCGATCATGATCGGCGCTGTGTATGTTGTCCTCGCCCTCGGTTCTGGCGGCGACATTTCCAACGTGTTCAAGGTTGCGCTTGCGGGCGTTCCCTTTGGCTTGAGCGTTGCCAGCATTAACATCGGCAAGCATATTGACAAGATGGATGACGACAAGAAGAAAGGCGTCGGCACATTCCCTGTGCGCGTCGGCCAAACCTTTGCCCGCTACACAAATATTGCTTCCATCCTTTTTGCTTATGGCGTAATCATCTATCTCGTCATCACAGGATATTTTTCGACGCTGATGTTGTTGGTTATCTTTGCCGCACAACGCGCCATGTATGCCATCGCTGTGTTGTCCAAGCCGCGCCCGGATGCCGCGCCCAAGGGCTTTGAAGCCTTCTGGCCCACCTGGTTCTCTGGCTTCTGCTTCTATCACAACCGCAGTTTTGGCGGCCTCTTCATCCTTGGCATTCTGCTTGACACGCTCGCACGCAAATTTGAAGCATCCTTGCCGATCAACATCAACATGCTCGGCGCAATTATTTTGGCTATCGGCTTGATCTACGCAGTCGTCCAAATGCAAATGGCGAAGGCGAAGAAAGCACAAGCGTAACCAGTAAAAAGTAACGAGTAATAAGTGAGAAGTAAAAAGGCTCTGAGTTTATCGGAGCCTTTATGTTTCTTATTACTCGTTCCTCATTACTTATCCCTCATCTCAATATCCTCCACCTCCAGCCATTCATCCCCTCCCTCTAAAACGCCAAACGCGATCTTGCCTTCTGGCGTGAATGCCGCATATTGATTATCGATCCAGATGATGACTCCTAGCGGCCGCGAAGCGTTCGGACTTATAGGCGACTCAAACACTGGAGCATCATCCACATACCAGAGGACGCGCTTCTCACTCCACTCGAGCCTGTATCTGTGCCATTGAGTGACATCCACGCTGATAGCGACAGAATCCTCGTCGATGACTCTGCTCAATAATTTTCTTGCCATCTTCCTTGAAAAAGGCAGTGTCAATCCTGCGGCCAGTAGGGGCGGGGTGACCCCGCCCCTACTTTTAAATGTCTGCGCTAAAAAACCGTGTGCGGGCTTGTCATCTGTAAACGATAAATAATTTTCCTGCGACCCATAAAAAAACCAAACTGCATTCGGCAACATCGGCAAGCGGAACGGATTCCCGCCGAACCCAAGGGACATTCCGAATGGATCATTCCACAGCCCGAAGCCCCATGTCCCAGCGACAGAACTGCTTGAGACTTTTGCACGCAGGCTGAGGCTTAGAGTCCGATGCGGAAACTTATGCCGCGGGAGTTGGGAATAGTCATCGAGCTGGGCATCCCGATAGCTGAGAGAATCCCCTTTCTGTATTCCCAATCTCCAACCGTTTTCGGTTTTTTCAATTTTCGCATTTTGTGTTGCTCTTTCATTCATCATTCATCCTTCCTCATTCATCATTGCCTGTTCACCATCCAAATCCCAACCAAAATCACCGCCCCGCCCAAAAGCGACACGAACGTAATCTGCTCATTCAAAATGATCGCGGCCACCACCATGCTCGTCAGCGGCTCGACGAAAAGAAAGGCTCCTGTTTGAGCGGCAGGTAATTGAGCGAGCGCGTCGAACCACGCGATGTATGCCAGACCCGTGGTGAAGATGCCGAGGAAGATCATCGCCATCCAGCCGCGTGCATCAAGCAGCGGAATTTCGGTATAGCTTTTGTTCGCAAAAAATGCAACCGCTGTGATAAGCCAGCCGATGGTCATTACCCAAAACGTCATGCGCGTGGATGGATGATCCTTTAATCCGCGCCGCGAAAGGATGGAGAACACTGCCCAATTGACAGCGCTAATGAGAATGAGAAAATCGCCAGTTGTGCCAAAGCTGCCAACCGCGATCGTGGAAAGATCGCCCTTACTTACCACTGCCAGCACACCGATCATCGCAAGCACAATACCCGATGATTGCATGAAGTTGAGTTTTTCCTTCAAGACCATCCAGCCTAAAATGGCAATGAACGCGGGTGACGTGGAAACGATCCATGCGGTGGTGGTGGCTTGCGCGGTTTTCAACCCGTTGGATTGCAGCCATTGATGGAATGAAATTCCCAAAAAACCAAGCAGGGCAAAATACCACCACTCGCTGCCTTTTGGAAATGCAAATTGTTTGCGGATGATAACCGCGAATAACAGGATTGGAATGCCCATCGCAAAACGAATAAACACCACCGCGATGGGGGAGATCTGCCCGACGGCGATTTTGGTGGCAATGAACGACGCGCCCCAGACGATCACAGCGAACAGGGCTTCAAGAAAAGGGAGGAGTTTTTTTGTCATGGTTTTTCCTTTGAAGAGTTTATCCATTATAATTGCCCTTCGGAGGCAACACCTTTATGGAAATTACCTGGTACGGACATTCCTGTTTTCGGCTCACGGAGCGCAATTACGTTACCGTGGTGACCGATCCATTTGACAGCAAAATAATTGGTTACGATCCGCTTAAGCTAAAGGCCGAGATCGTCACTGTCAGTCACGATGCGCCCGGTCACAATAACAGTGACTCGGTCAAAGGCACAACGCATGTGTTGACCGGCCCCGGCGAATTTGAAATTGGCGGCGTTTTCATCACAGCCGTTCAAACCGACAGCGCGGGCCGCTCCGCGAAATCAAAAGACATCACCCGAAATACCATCTATGTATTTGATTACGATGGCATCACCGTTGCGCACCTTGGCGACTTGCAGAAGATCCCCACACAAAGCGAGATCGAATTGCTTGGAACTGTCAACGTGGCGCTGGTGCCTGTCGGTGGCGGGAACAGCCTCAACGCTGCGAAGGCCGCGGAAGTTGTCAGCATGTTGGAGCCCAATCTCGTTGTCCCCATGCATTACTTCACGCCTGATTCGAAGATCAAGCTCGATGAGATCAATAAATTCATCAAGGAAATGGGATTGAGCAAACAGGATGCGCAGCCTTCGCTCAAGGTGTCCCGTTCGAGCCTGCCCGATGAAACCCACGTGATCGTTCTGGATTACCAAAAAGGTTAAGATGCCGGTCAAAGTCATTATGACCTGGGATATCGCCGCTGAGCGCGATCAGGAATATTTCGAATTTGTCATCGGTGAATTTGTGCCCGGTGTGCAAAGGCTCGGCTTGCAACCCACTGAAGCCTGGGCAACCCTTTATGGTTCTTATCCGCAAATTCAGGTCGGCCTGCTTGCCACGGATCTGCCCCAGGCGCGCCGCAGCCTTGCTTCTGCAGATTGGGCACTATTGCAGGAACGCCTTTTTGGTTACGTGAAGAATTACTCCCACAAGATCGTGTCTGTCCGCAATGGATTTCAATTTTAAATAACCCGTTCGAGCCGCCATGAGAATGGCGGCTTTTTAAATTCCATGATGAATTCACTCTCCAAATTATGGCCGTGGTTTTTCTTTACCGCGGCCTTTGAGTCTCTTGCCGCCATCGTCGCACTTTTATTGATCCCCTCCGAAAGCGGGGTTTCCCTCGCGCGTTTTGGCCTGCTCGCGATTCTTGCGCTCTTCTTTTTTGTGGGGATATATTTGGGATTCCTTGCCCATCGCAGCATTTCCCGATTCGACTTTTTAATTCGCACGTCTTTTATTATCTCCTCCGCGCTTCTTGCTCTAACCTCAAGCCTGCTTCTGTTCCTTGTACGTTATCTCAACCCTGAGAGATTCCTGCCTTATTACGAACGCCTCAGTCCATTGCTTTGGTACTTTGTCATCCTTGGGATTCAGTCCTTCATTTTTCTTTTGCTCTTAAAGAACGGATTCAATCCGCGGGAATTTTCAAAACGAAGATCCAATTATCTCTCCGCGCTAATTGCATTCTGTATTCTGCTTGCTGTCCTGCTTTTTGTCACACTGACAAAACTCGGCATCACGCCAGACACAGCCTATTGGGGCGAGCCCGGTGTTGCCATACAAGGTTGGCAATTTATACTTTCCATTCTTGGGGGATTTTTCACCTTACTTTATGTATCACGCAACTCACAACTTGCAACTCGTAACTCGCAACTCATAACTCAATTCTTTCTGCCTGTCTTCCTTTACCTCACTGCCTGCGTTCTCTGGTTGAGTGTGCCGTTTGAAGTTTTGAAAAATAGTTTTTACGCGCCGATCAACCTGCCGGCCAACATCCCATTTCCATATTCAGATGCGGGCTTTTACGATTTCCTCTCCCAAAGCCTGCTGATCGGTACAGACTATCTCGGACGGATCCCTCCGCGTCCTTTATACGTGGTCTTTCTTGCCGTTTTGCATTTCTTCTTCGGGCAGGATTATCCCGCCATCATTGCCGCGCAGACACTGGTGTTTGCCATTTTCCCGGTCATACTGTATTTTCTTGCGAAGAAATTACATTCTTCCGCCGCCGGTGTGACTGTGGCCTTATTCGCCATTTTCCGTGAATTGGTCTCGCTATGGATCTCCTCCAATACACGCGTCGCCAATTCCAAAATGTTCACCACCGATTTTCCCACCGCCATTGGGATCGCCTTGATGTGCCTCGTCGCCATCTGGTGGCTGGAGCGGCGGGACTTAAAGTCCACACTGGTGGCGGGTGGTTCATTTGGCCTGCTGCTACTATTCCGCACACAATCACTTCTGATCCTGCCTGTCTTATTCGTTCTGGCATGGTTTGCCTATCAACGCAGAACCAAAGAGTGGATTGTGGCGGGAATCGCTTTCGGTCTTGTAATGGTGCTCACAGTTTTGCCGTGGCTTACTCACAATTACACAGTGGCTGGCAAATTCACATTCGATGATCCCAATCAGGTGGCGATCATTTACAGTCAATATTCCTTCAGCGGGAATTTGGACTTGAGTCAATTTGACCCCGCAAAGGAAAGTGTCGGGAATAGGCTGATCACTTTTTCACTTGAAAACCCCGCTTTTGTTGCTGGCTTTATTACCAATCATTTCCTGAATACGGAAATTGGCGGCCTGCTCGCGCTCCCGCTAATTGAAAGATTTGACGGCCTGTTCGAACCAATTAACTTGTACTGGGTAACCTGGGACGGTTCCCTCGAATGGTACAACCTGTTACTGGTCATCTTGTATCTTGCCATTCTCGCTGTCGGGTTTGGAACTGCGTGGCGTCGTCTTGGTTGGGTCGCGCTTGTCCCGCTGGCGCTTAATTTGGGATACGCCGCCGCAAATGGCATATCCCGCTTCTCCAGTTGGCGCTACAACCTGCCAGTGGACTGGGTCTTCTATTTTTATTTTGCCATCGGCGCAATGGAAGTTTTAGGTGGAATCGCTTTATTATTTGGCGCAAAATCTGAAAAACTATTTCCTGCAAATGTTCAAATTGAATCGAAGTCAATTACGCTTCGTGATGTTCGCCCGCAATTGGCTTTTATTATTTTTGCTTTTATGTTCGTCGGCGCAATTCCGTGGCTCGCAAAGGGATTTGCCGAACCGCGCTACACAGCTTCACAGGCTGAACTCGTCACAAAACTTACGGCCAGCGGATATGATGCCGTGGAAATCCAGCAATTCCTTTCACAGCCAGGCACAGCACTCATGGAGGGACGGCTTTTATATCCTCGCCAGTTTGGTCGAAACTTGGGTCTGGCTTCGGCGCATCCCTGGCCTGCGTACGCGATCCGAGAGTATCCCCGCGTCGGCTTTATTCTGATCAATAACAATCAATACAATTTCATCTTTCCCACCAAAGAGATTTTGGATTTTTCACAGGGCGCAGATGTAATTGTGCTGGCCTGCCCGCAGGGGGACTTCCTCGAAGCCCGCGTGATTTCTTTCGGTGACCGAACCTATCAAAGTGCGCCGCTTTCCCAAACTTGCAATTGAAAACACATCTTTCATCCCGCCTTCTCAAATGGTATCGCCAGCATGGGCGCACTCTTCCGTGGCGCGATCACCCCGATGCCTATGCCGTGTGGGTTTCGGAGATCATGCTTCAACAGACCCGCGTGGAGACAGTGATTCCATATTTTGAAAAATGGATGAATTTATTTCCCGATGTGACAACATTGGCAAAGGCTTCAGAGCAGGATGTCTTGAACGCGTGGGAGGGACTTGGCTATTACAGCCGTGCCCGCAATTTGCATCAAGCCGCAAAAATAGTCGCATCAAAATTTAACGGGCAGCTGCCTCGCGATCTGACAGAGTTACGCAGTCTGCCGGGCATTGGCCGTTACACGGTTGGCGCAATCGCATCCATGGCATTTGGCATGGACGAGGCCACTCTGGATGGCAATCTCCGCCGTGTATTTGCCCGTTTGTTTGATGCCAGCGAATTCGCTGATTCTCCAATTGGCGAAAAAATCTTATGGGATCTGGCCGCACAGAATCTCCCGAAAGGACAGGCTGGTGATTACAACCAGGCGCTTATGGATTTGGGTGCGACCATCTGTCTGCCTAAGAATCCACGCTGTTTACTTTGCCCATTAATGGAAATATGCGAGTCTCGAAAAAACGGGACTCAAGATTTACGCCCTGTGTTGAAAGCTAAGAAAACCTCTCCGCAATATATTCATGCGGCGGCGGTGATCATTCAGCGTGGGCGTGTATTATTAGCGCAAAGGCCTGCTGACGGATTGCTTGGCGGAATGTGGGAATTTCCGAATGGACGAGTCAACGCCGACCCTGCCAAAGAGCTGACCAAAATCCTTAACGCCGCATACAGTTTGAAGGTTAAAAAGAAAGAAGCGCTGGGCGTTATCCAGCACGCGTACACACACTTCAAGGTGACTGTCCATGCCTTTCGCTGTGACTGTGCTCCGATCCCCAAAAATAAAAAATTGAAATGGGTACGCATTATTGAGCTGGACGATTATCCGATGGGGAAGGTGGATCGGGGAATTGCCAATAAAATAAAATGACCGTCGTGAGACGGTCATTTTTGATTAAGCTTTGCTCAGTGTCACGAAGACCATTGGCCTGCGTTTTGTTTCCTGATGCAGGTAACTCTTGATGGTGTTGATGATATCTTTCTCGCTGCTCATCCCGCCGCCATTGACCGCCTGCATCACACGCTTGCGAACTTCGGGCAGGATCTTTTCTGCTTCATCTGAGGTGACAAAACCGCGGGTGAGGATTTCGGGGTCATGCAGTAATTTGCCTGAATGTTTGTCGAGGCTGATGTCAATTAACAAAATGCCATTGCGCGCCAGTTGACCGCGCTCCTTCATAATGTCGTGATCGATATCGCCGATGGATTCGCCGTCTACAAATACATAACCGCCGGGAATGCGTTCGCCAAGCTGGATCTTGTTGCCGATCAACTCAACCACCTGACCATTTTCAACCACGATGATATTTTCTTCTTCCACGCCGACTTGTGTTGCAAGTTTGGCGTGCTGTCTCAACATGCGTAATTCACCGTGAATTGGCATGAAGTGTTTGGGGCGCACAAGATTGATCAGTAATTTCTGTTCTTCCTGTGCGGCATGTCCCGAAACATGGATGGGCGCAACCTTATCATCGATCACAGTCGCGCCGCGGCGCAGGATGCGGTTGATGGTTTTTCCGATGGACTCTTCGTTGCCGGGGATGGGGTGTGATGAAAGCACAACTGTGTCGTTAGGCTTGAGATCGAATTGACGATTTGTACCCGCTGAAAGCCTGCCGACGATTGAGGATGGTTCGCCCTGTGAGCCTGTACACATGATGACCACTTTATGATCCTGCATGTTCAAGGCTTGTTCGATCGGCACGATCAGATCGTCTGCGATTTCCAGATATTTCATTTTGCGCGCGATCTTGACGTTGTCCACCATACTGGGACCAGCGAGCGCCATTTTGCGTCCGCTTTTGAGGGCGGCGTCTGCGACCTGCTGTACACGTGAGATCAGTGATGCGAAGGTGGCAATAATAATGCGGCCTTTGGCTTCGGCGAAGACTTTGTCAAATGCGGGGCCGATCACTGCCTCGGACGGAGTCCAGCCCGGGCGTTCGGCGTTCGTTGAATCGGAGAGAAGCAAATCCACGCCGCGTGTGGAATATTCCGCCAGCTTGGCAAAATCCGTTGGCCAGCCATCCACAGGGGTGTGATCGAATTTGAAATCGCTCATGTGAATCACTAATCCCGCGGCAGTGGTAATGGCTAATGAAACCGCATCTGGGATGGAATGACTCACGTGGAAATATTCCACTTTGAATGGGCCGATGTTGCTGGCCTCGCCCGCCTGAATGGTTTTGAATTGCCCTTTATGCTGGGCATTGTTTCTGAACAATTTGGCTTCGATCAATCCACGGGTGAGCGGGGTGGCGTAGATCGGCACATTGATCTGTTCGATAAAGTGCTGAATCGCGCCGATGTGGTCTTCATGCCCGTGCGTGATGATCAATCCGCGCACACGGTCTTTTCTTTTGATCAGATACTCGAAATCGGGGATGATGTAATCCACCCCCAGCATGTCGTTATGCGGGAACATAATTCCTGCATCCACAACGATGATGTCGCCTGCGAACTCGTAGGCCATCATGTTCTTTCCCACTTCGCCCAGGCCCCCGAGCGGGATAATTCTTAATTTGTTTTTCTTACTCATGTTTTTTTTGTTTTCCTTTTATCATTTAAAAATATACTAAACCGCCAATGGCGGGTAAGGTCAATTTAGATATGCGGTACTTTTGTGCTCGGCATAAAAAAAGACCCCTGCCGACTTGCTCGCGAGGGGGTAAATCAAATCCGTGCCACGTTGCGATTGTTCATAAACAAACTGTCGACAAATGCGACAGTGAAAGTCAACTTAATTGAGTTCAGTATAGCAGGGCGAAGGAGATTTGTCAAAGCGGATATTGACTTGTAGTGCTCGTAGTGGCGACCTCAGTCGCTTGCAGCAAACAAACATACCGTTACTACAAAACTATTTTTCGCTGCGCTGACGTTTCTGCCGTTCCAGCATGATATTGAATTGTAATTGCTTCTCGCGGATCATCTTCTGGATGCGGCTGCGATCTTTTTCTTCGTAGGTGGTTGTCAACCTTTCCTTGAGCGCGGCAATATCATTCAACAGGTCAACTTCCGCTGAAACCATGCCCGCTTCCTTCAACATGGAATACGCCATGCGAACATCCTCTGGCGTTTCGAAATAAGCGCTCAGGTCTATCGGCTTGCCTTTGCCTTTCAAGTTATCGAACTCGCCGCGTTCCTGCGCTTCCTTGATGATGGCCTCAACTGCTTTTTCAAGACTCATAAGAATACTCCAGTGATAAATTTCACTCACAATTTTAACTTCACCTCAATAAAATTGACAATCCCGCTTAACTCCTGTAAACTTCTTTCATGGATATAGACCTCGACCTTTACCGCCACGAAGTACGTGTGTCATCCGACCCGCTTGTAAGGCTCTCAGCCATTGATATTTCACCAGAGCTGCCCGAGCGGACTTTTGTTTTCATTCACGGCTTTGGGGGACAAGCCATGCAGTGGCAATATCAACTGCATAAATTCGCCTTGAAGAATCGCGTCATAGCATTGGATATGCGCGGACATGGACTCTCCGACAAACCGTCCACTGGCTACGATATGGCGCGCATCCAACTTGACCTGGAAACTGCTCTCGATCTATTGAAAGTATCCAAGCCGATAGTTTTGGTCGGCCACTCCTTCGGCGGCGCCATCGCCACCGACTTTGCATTGAATCATCCCGAGCGTGTCGAGCGTCTTATCATGATGGCGACCGCTGGCGAATTCAAACTTAATCCGCTCTTCAAACTTGGGCTCAATTTACCAGTGTGGACTCTGCGTTTGATCGAACCGCTCACGCGCAAATGGCTTTCGGGTCCGCCGCACGCGTTGAAACCTTTTTATCTTGATAATTTAAATCATTGGGTGGGTTGGGAAAAATTCGCCAAGTTGAAAGTCCCCACGCTGGTTATCCGCGGCCACCGTGATGTGGTTTTCGAGAGGCCGCTCTTCGAGAAGGTGGCGGGATCCATTCCCGGCGCAGAAGAGGAAGATATCGGCGTATCAGGCCACATGGTCATGTTGGAGCGCCGCGAAGCGGTCAACAGGGCCATCACGCGTTTTATCGGCGAGGGTGAATCCAAAAAATCCTGGCGCGATGATTCGTTTGCCATATCCAAACCAGAACGGGATGAATTACCCATTGAACGCCCGTGGTTGAAGCACTACGAAAAGGGCGTGCCTTATACCATCGGTATTCCTCGTATTCCTTTGCATCATCTCTTGCGTTCCGCCGTGCGGAGATTCCCGAATCGCGTCGCAATTTATTTTGAAGGCGCGCAGCTTTCCTATCGAAAATTGAATCACGAAGCTAATCGTTTTGCCAACGCATTGACCGCCATGGGAATAGGCAAAGGCACGCGCGTCGTTTTATACCTGCCGAATATTCCGCAGGCTGTGATCGCTTTTTACGGTGTCATCAAGGCGGGCGCGGTGGTTGTCTTCACGCCGCCCATGACCGATGTGGAAGAATTGACGCGTCAGGTAAAGGAAGTGGATGCGCGCGCGCTGGTCACTTTGAATTTGTGGGCGGGCATGGCGGGGCAGGTGCAGGTCAATAGCGGACTGCCGCTGGTTGTGTTGACCGATGCGGGCGAATATTTATCGTTGCCTAAAAAGCTCATATCGCGCTGGCGCAATCGCGGACTGAACGTGCCCGGCGCAATGCGATTCCGCCGCTGGATTTCAGGCCAGAGCCAACAGTCACCGACTGTTGAAGTTGTTCCCGAAGATCTGGCGGTGATCCAATTTACGGGCGGCACGACTGGCGACGCGAAAGGCGTGATGCTTTCCCATCGTAATTTGGTTGCCAACGCTTTGCAGACCCGTCACTGGATGCCGCAGGCCGAGGAGGGCAGGGAGCGCTTCCTGTGCGCCATTCCCTTCTCGCATAGTTACGGCCTGACCACTTCGTTGAATGTGCCTGTTTCCATCGGTGCTTCCTTGATCTTGAAACCGCAATTCCAGATCAGGGATATTCTTAAGACCATCAAGAAATACAAGCCGACGATTTTTTCAGGCGTACCCAGTATGTATAACGCCATCAATAATTTCCGAGGCGTGCGCAAGTATGGGATCAAATCCATCAAGGCCTGCATCAGCGGTTCCGCGCCATTGCATGTGGAAGTGCAGGAATCTTTTGAGAAACTAACGAAGGGTAAACTCGTGGAAGGATATGGCCTGACCGAAGCCTCGCCGGTGACACACGCGAATCCGCTTGGCGGGAATCGTAAAGTGGGCAGTATTGGTATTCCATTACCCTCCACTCAAGCCGCAATTGTTGACCTCGCGCGCGGACGCAAGGAAGTGGAAGTGGGTCAGATCGGCGAGTTGGCGGTCCGCGGCCCGCAGGTGATGATGGGCTATTGGAACGATGTGGAAGCCACCAATGCTGTGCTTATGGATGACGGCTGGCTCCTGACAGGTGATATCGCGCAAATGGATGAAGACGGATATTTTCGCATCATCGCGCGCAAGGCCGACATGTGGTATCCCGATAAACCAGGTAAGCCAGCCTTCCCACGCGATGTCGAAGAAGTGATATATGAAATTCCGCAGGTCAAGGAAGTGGCGGTTGTTGCAGTGGCGGGGCATCCCTTTGCCTTTGTGATCGCGGGCCGCGAACGCCCCACACCTGAGGCGGTTCTTTCGTACTGCAAACGGCGGCTACCTCCCCAGCTTGTTCCACGCTTTGTGATATTTATGGATGATTTCCCAAGAACTTTCATAGGCAAAGTTCTTCGGCGCGAGTTGGCAAAAAGATATGGAAAACAAATAGCAGGGGAATGAGAAAAAGATAAAGGATGAAATTTGAATGATGAAGGATGAATTTTTTCATCCTTCATCATTGCAATGAAAAGGTCTGTTGAAAATGTCAATAATGAATCAAGCAATAACAAAAGGCGGGGTTCTCGAAAATAACCATGCACAGCATGTAAATTCTGTTCAACAAGGTCATACTGCGGGTGTGCCAGTTGTCCTCACTCATGGGCTGGCCGCCTCGCTCCATGATTGGGACGATCTCTTGCCAGAATTGGCCGCATCAGGTTATTCGGGATACGCGCTTGACCTGTTGGGACATGGCGAAAGTTCCAAACCTTTGGATCACCATGACTACACATTTGATTCGGTCTTCGATCATTTTTCCGCGTGGGTCGATTCGCTTGGACTTACAGAGCCGATGATCCTCGTCGGTCATTCGCTGGGCGGTGGATTGTCCTTGCATTACGCGCTTCGTTATCCCGAACGTGTGCGCGCGCTTGTGCTGGTCAATCCGTTCTATGATATTCATCAACTGCCGCCCATTTTACGCGTGGCGTTTCGGCGTCAACTGATCAACACTTCGCTGATCGAGCGCACGCCCTATCGTCTTTTCCGTTTGATGGTGGATGTGACCAGCTTCAACTATTCCATCGGCAATAAAGTGGCGCATGTGCTGCCTGAACATATCCGATATCAAACCGCGCTGGATTACAAACGCGCCTCCTCTGGGATTTACAACATCCCGCGCTCGCTTCCAGATCTGACCTCGGACCTGTTCCGCATTCAACAGCCGACTCTGCTCATTTGGGGCGGACGCGATCAAACCCTCGCGTCTGATTCATTCCCGCGCATCGGCAGCCTGCTTCCAAATGTGACAGCTTCGCACACCATGCCCATTTGCGGACACGTTCCGCATCAATGCCACCCCGAAAAATTCAACTCGCATGTGATGGGATTTTTGGACAATTTGTAAGGCTTTATAAACGCACGACCATCCGCGCGTATAACAATCTCCAAAATAATTTTCTCCAAATTTTTCCCGCAAGTTTTTGCTCGTCTCTGGTAACGGGATGGGCGCTGTATGTTTCCCTTATATAAAGTTCAGTGAGCAGATCAATTTCAATTTGCGCGGGATTTAACCATTGATAATTGGTCTTGAGTTTTTTCTTTAATTTGTCCGCAAAGATCAGCGGGGTTTCATGCAAAGGCGCGTTGGAATATATCTTTTTGCCATGAAAATAAATATATTCATAAATCGAAGCGATCGTTTTATGTGACTTCAATAATCCCTGTCTGCGTAGAATCCACAAGGCAATAATCGGAACAATGGCAGCCAACCCAAATACGGGAAAAGAGTAATTTTTCTTTGGGAAGAATCCTGCTTTTGTGTAGGTAACCGCGCCCCGTTTGGGATCAAGTTCAAATGAGAGTAATGGTGGAGTGAATTCTTCAGGTGATCCTTCGGGCAGAACGATCTGCGGCTGACTGGCGGTCGGCTCAAATTCCACCCAGCCGACTTCCGCAAAGTAGATTTCGACCCAGCTATGAGCATCCGCTTCACGAACCGAGTATTCGGCGCGAGTGGGATCGTAGATTCCGCTCGCGTAACCGATCACTATCCGTGCAGGCAGACCAACCGCCCGCGCCAGCACGATCATGGATGTGGCGTAGTAATCGCAATACCCCGTTTTCAGGTCGAAGAGAAAATAATCTGCGATGTCCCGATTTTGCGGCGGCAGGTTTATATCCAGTGAGTAGGGATAGGTACGCAGGTGTGCTTCTATGGCTTTTGCCTTGTCGTATGGATTTGAAATATTCGCAGTCAGGTCTCTCGCAAGAATCCTTGTGCGCTGCGAAACGCTTTCAGGCAGTGCCAAATATCGTTGACTGATCTCCTGCGGATAGCTCTGCGGCGAAGCGCGCAATTGATTCGCGCTGATTATTGGAATCAGCGCATCCGCCTGATAGCTTTGCGATTCCATGATTGCGCCCAACATATCCGCATTAAGCAGCGGATCAATATTCGCAGGCAGGGATTCGGGTGCGGTGCGCCAGCTTGTGTTGAACGGTTGGCTTGCCGCGGCAAGGGAACCTGTCCAATACAAACGATTGTCTTCAGTAAAGGATTTTTCCACCTGCAGGTGTATTACTTGATACCGCTCACTTGTGATCGGTATCAGCAATTCGTTCGCTGAATAAGGATTGTTTTTTACAGGAGATGTGACCCAGCCCTGACCGTTGTAAATATCATAAACCAGCCAGCGCCAGTAGTGGCGTGGTATGGCTTCTTCAATGATCGCATCTTCGGATGGAACCAGTTCGCCAGTTTTTATTTTCAACACAACGGTATTTGAAAGCTTCGGGCTGATCCCAATCAGATGTTGGCGCGGCAGGCCAGAGATGCCCGTGGTTGTAAATATCTGTGTGACTTTCTTCTCCAACCCTAAAGCCTCGCCAAGCTCATCTTTTTGCGCAAGCCTTTGAGCAATATCTTTGATCGAAATCGATGGCATTATTCCTGCGGCGATGGTAACTGCAATGGATAAAACAATAATGGCGGAATAAGTTTCGCGGGCTGCTCTCTCAGCATTGCCTGTATTTCCCAGTGTTAAGTTCCATTGTTGATTTATTCCAACGAGGAGTAATAACGCGAAGACTGCGATCTGCAGGGAAAGTGTGTCTCTGCCTGTGTAATTCAAAATAAAAGCGTGCAGCGCAATGGATGGCACGAGCGCGGTCAGGGTTTTATTTTGTCTGCTGGTTCCCCAGCCCGCCCATGCCGCCAGAAAAATGAGCGGAATATCCCAAAGGAACTCGCGGATCGATGGATGCTGAAAGGATATGCTCCACAGGCGGGAAGTGAAGGCATTAACCCTAACGATGATCTCTGCCAATTGTGTTTGGAGAATTGAAATATCTGGCGCCCCTTTTTCAAAGACCCAGCGGATAATCTCCAATTCGAATTGAGGGATGGCTCGCAGGAAAGCTCTGATCGGTTCAACCAGTTCTGCGCTTTCAATGAACGCGACGAGCACGCCACCCATCAGCATGATGACCCATGCGCGTCTGGTTGACCATTTGCTGAATCCAAGCATATAGCTCAGAGTGACAACAAATGCCGCAACAGGAAGAAAGGCTGCGTTCTCAACATCGTTCACGCCTTCCTTAATGCCTGAGACAAGCGCACTCATTGAGATGAATAATATGAACAACGACATGAATGCGCGAAGTGAAAATATTTTTTTCATATCCTAACTTCGAACCGAAACGATCTCGCCAGTGGGGGTCGAATACCATTTCATTTTGCCGCGCTGCTGCGGGGGAGCTTTGGGCGGTTCGATCATGCCGCGCGGCATGATATGACAGGTAACACCGCGCTGCTGTAATGCGGCAGATGTATTTTCGATGACGACTGTGTTATCAAATGTGGATGTGTCGAGCAGAATTACGCTGGGAATGATTCCATTTTTGCCAATGGGGAGCAGAGTTTTCAGCCAGTTCGATTTTGTGGTGGCAGTGATAATGATCAGGCTGTGATGCCTGCCCAGTGAAGGCTGAATTCTTTCAAGCACTGTGCTGAGAGTTAATCTGCCTGGCCCCGCCAGGGCCAGCGCCTGCATGATCTCCCATCTTTGCCCTTCGCCTTTTTGCGGATTGATCCAAGCCATCTGTTTGCTGTTCGTGATCAGCCCAACAGATTTGCGCGCGCGCAATCCCGCGTCTGCAAGCGATGCTGCCAATGTGACACTTTGCTCTTCAACCGAGTCCCAGCCTTTACCGAACATGTGGCGTTCGTCGAGGTCGAGCAATATCCACCACTTGCCTTCGGGCGCGCTTTCCATCAGGCGCACAAAGACTTTATTCATACGCGCGGTTGTCGGCCAATGGATCATGCGCGTGCTGTCGCCGTGATAATACTCGCGCACAGTGGCGGCGTGGATCGTTTGGTCAACCGCGTTGCGGCGGGGGCGGCCATCTCCATAGGCGCCGGATGGCGCGATCATGATCTCGGGCAGAGCGGCTATTTGGGGCAGGACCAGCAACGAGGTCCGCTGTGAATCGTGAATGGTGACTTCGAAAATTCCGAACGGGTCACCAGTCTGAATGATGGCGCCGCCCAGATAAAAGAGTCCGCGTTGATTGCAGGTTGCGGTTAATGACCATTGATCGAAATATCCCGCGCTGATGCTGGTGGATCTATTGGCGTTGAATTCTGGAAGTGTGGATTGATCGTTGATCTGAACCCATGATGCTGGCAACGAGGATGTGTTGGATAAAGTGAAGCGTTCTTCTATCTGACCTCCGACCTGGATCCAGCCCAAGTGAGTCTCGCGCCGCAGATGCAGATTCCTGCCAAGAGTCCACGCCCAAAGATAGGCCGCGATGAACATGCCTGTGATTCCAGTTAACAGGATCGTCCATGTGCGTGATGGCTGCATCAATTGCAAGCCAAGTAGAAATGCGATCAACACAGCCAGGATCGGTTGTCGCAGATGCATGCGAGTCATTGAACGATTATAACTTTGCATCCTTAATTGAAAACCTCATGCAGAACTGTTTGTTATATTTGACCTCTTGCAAAAGTCTTTTTGCCACAGAGGTCACAGAGAAAGCAGAGTTTTAAAAGTTCTTCTCAAAAGACTCTGTGTGCTCTGTGGCTAATTTACACCTACTTATGCAAGGGGTCTATTGTCCTGACTTGTAATTGGAGGAGCGGTATCCGTTTCATCTGTGGTAAACCTTTGATTTTTCAAACTTAAAAAATTGGAAGTGGGGAAATTTTAAGGATTGCATCATCCTTTCAACCTCTTGCCAATGATTGTGGATGGTGCTAAAATGCCAAACACTTTGACCATATATACGGGGATGCAGTGCCTGAACGCCCATATGTGGCTCTAACATTTGTTCTAAAATTGGAGTATTTCTCGGATGCGTTGTCCATATTGCAAACATCACGACTCAAAAGTGCTCGATACCTCCCATGACAGTCATGGTGGAATCCGTCGCCGCCGCGAGTGCCTGAAGTGCCGTCAGCGCTTCAGCAGTTATGAACGGCCCATATTAGCCACGCCGCTGATCATCAAACAGGATGGCGCGCGCGAGGAATTTGACCGTGAGAAGCTGGCGCGCGGCATTCGTATTTCCTGTGCCAAGCGCCCAGTCTCCGCGGCGGATATCGAGCGCATGATCGGGCATGTGGAAACGCAATTGCAGAAACTTGGCAAAGCCGAAGTTTCTTCGCGCATTGTGGGTGACCTGGTAATGTCCACCTTGAAGGAGGCGGATCAGATCGCATATATTCGTTACGCGATCGTGTATTTGGGATTGGACGATCTGCAGTCCATCCGCACAGAGATAGATCAGTTACTGGACGATTAAGTCAACGGCGAGGACGCCCCTTACAAGGGGGGAATGTCTTTGCCGTTTTGTATCAAACCCCGGAGCGCGGACTTCAGTCCGCATGATGCAGACTAAAGTCTGCGCTCCGTATAAAAAAAACTTTATAGGAGAGTATCAAATGGTTGCCAAGTCTGCTGAACCAAAAGTAAAGAACGGATTGCTGCCCACGCCCAAAATGGAGAAGGGATTGCCGAATGCGTCCCTGACGGATAACGCCCGTCAGGTGTTGATGAAACGTTACGTGCGCCGTGGTAACGATGGCAAGCCTGCCGAGAATGTCGAGGAAATGTTCTGGCGTGTGGCGTATCATGTCGCGAAAGTTGAAGAACAATGGGGCGCCGATGTGCAGAAGCGCGCTGTTGAGTACTATCATTTATTGTCCAGCAAGAAGTTTTTCCCGAACTCTCCTACATTTACTGGTGCGGGGACTCCGCTTGGACAATTGGCCGCGTGTTTTGTGCTGCCGATCACCGATGATATGGGACGCCACAGCGCAGGTATCTTCCAGACCCTGCGCGATGCCGCACTGATCCAGCAGACAGGCGGCGGTAATGGTTTTTCATTTTCAAGATTGCGCCCCAAAGGCGCATTAGTCCAAACTTCGGCGGGACAGGCAACCGGTCCCGTTGGATTCCTGCGTGTGTATGACCACGCCTTCGGTGAGATCGCGCAGGGCGGGACCAGGCGCGGCGCCAATATGGCCGTGCTGCGGGTGGATCATCCAGATGTGGAAGATTTCATCACCTGCAAGATCAACGAGAATCAAATTACCAACTTTAATATTTCGGTCGGCATTACCGATGCGTTCATGAAGGCTGTCAAGAATGATGAAGAGTGGCCTTTACGCTTCCCTGATCTCGAAGAGATGAAGCACAAGGGCTTTAGCGGCACACTCGAACAGGCCGAAGAAGCTGGCATTACCATTCACACCTACAAGACCGTCAATGCGCGTGAGTTGTTCAATAAGATCGTCAAGCAGGCGCACCATAATGGCGAACCTGGTATGTTGTTCCTGGATGCGGCCAATCGCGGAAATCCTGTGCCGCATTTGTATCCGTTGGAAGCGACCAACCCCTGCGGCGAGCAATGGCTTGGACCGTACGAGAACTGCTGTTTGGGTTCCGTCAACCTCAATGAGCATTGCGGACCGAACAACTCAGTCGATTGGGAAACGTTGCGCCAGAGTGTTGTGACCGCTACGCGCTTCCTCGATGATGTGGTCGAAGCGAATGCGTATGTGCCTGCTGTGGCTCAATTGAAGGAAGCCGCTCATCGCGCGCGGCGTATTGGCCTCGGCATTATGGGATTGGCCGACCTGATGTATCACGCGGGTGTGCGGTACGGCTCAAAGGAAGGTCAGGAGTTTGGCGCGCAGCTGATGGAGTTCGTGCGCTATCACTCGATGAAGACCAGCGTGGAACTGGCCGAAGAGCGCGGACCTTTCCCCGCCATCGAAGGCTCGATCTACGATATGGACGATATGAAATGGCACGCGCCCAAATCGCTGATGGACTATCAGAATAACTGGAACAGGCCCGAGGTTAAGTGGGATGCGATCACCAGCGGAATCAAACTGCATGGGATTCGGAACGCCGCCCAGACCACAGTCGCCCCGACGGGAACCATCGCTACCGTTGCTGGCTGTGAAGGCTATGGCTGTGAACCTGTTTTCGCGCTCGCCTATATCCGTCACGTCAACGATAATGGAAAAGATTTGAAATTAACCTATGCCAGCCCGCGCTTTGATGAAGCCCTCAAGAAGCTCGGCCTCGGCGAGGAGAAGCGTCAGGAAATTGTGGAGCAGGTGATGAACGACGGCACCTGCCAGAACATCGCTGAAATTCCGCAGGCCGTGCGCGATACCTTTGTGGTCTCGGCCGATATTTCTGCCGAGGAGCATGTGCTGATGCAGGGCGCGCTCCAGGCCTTTGTGGATAACTCGCTTTCCAAGACCGTCAACTTCCACGAGAACGCCACCGAAGAGGATGTTGCCAAGGCCTACATGATGGCTTGGGAACTCGGCTGTAAGGGGATTACCGTGTATGTGACTGGTTCACGCGATGTGGTTGTGCTCGAAACCAAAGCCACTGCGGATAAGAAAGCGCCTCCAGCCGCGCCCGTAGTTGCTCCTGCTCAAGAGGCAGCGTCTACCATGTGGCATGGGACCAAAAAGCCGCGCCCCAAAGCGTTGACTGGCAAAACGTACAACATCGAAACGCCCGTTGGCAAGGCTTTCATCACCATCAACGAAAACGGCGGGACTCAACCCTTTGAGGCCTTTGTCAATACGGCCAAGGCTGGCTCTGAAATTGCCGCGGTCTCCGAGGCCATTGGACGCTTGATCTCCTATATCCTGCGCATGGCTTCGCCCATCGCCCCCGTGGACAGAATGCACGAGATCATCATGCAGTTGATCGGCATCGGCGGCGGACGTTCGCTCGGCTTCGGCCCCAACCGTGTACGCTCCCTGCCAGATGGCATCGGACAGGTATTGGATCAATACCTGCGTGAAAAAGACGGCGTGCCTGACGAGGAAGTGAAATCGAACGGAAATGGTCACCACGACGCCCCCGCGCACACCATGAAGATCGGTGACTTGTGCCCCGAGTGCGGCGAAGCCGCTGTAGTGAATGAAGAAGGCTGCCGCAAGTGCTACGCTTGTGGGTTTAGTGAGTGCTGAAATGAAAGAAACCTCGGAGGTCTTTACCCACAGGGCGCTACGCGAGACCTCCGAGGTTTTTGGAATAGAGGTTGTATAATTGAAATCGAGGTGAAATATGACCACTTTTGAAGAAACTCTTTTGCGTGAAATTGCCACCCTGCCAGAATCCCGTCAGGCGGATGTTTTGGCATTTGTCCGCTTTCTCAAGATTAGTTTACCGAATGAAGAAAAGGTCAGGGATGATTTCAAGGATGCCCTCGAAGACGCACGCGCCACTGTGAAAGAATTTAACATTACACAGGAAGATATTGACGCTGAAATTCGCGCTGTGCGGGCGTAAAGCGGCTGTAGTGAATGATGAAGGCTGCCCGAGCAACGTGCGCCCGAGTGCTATGCTTGTGGGTTTAGTGAGTGCTAATATAGTTAAAAAAAGGTGACAGTCACTTTAAAAGTGACTGTCACCTAGTGTTTGATGAGGGTCAATATTCAAGGCGGCATGGACTATGGCATCGATACCTGTTGGTTCAACCCAATGGGGAAAAGGGGCCAGGGAGTTTGAAGATCACTTATGAGATTGGACAGTTGCGGGAATTGTTGGGTATACTTCATTAAATTCCTATTGTGAATACAGAGAAGGTTTTGAAGCAGGTTGGAAATTAAGGAGAAACTGGTTATCCAGATTATTGATAAAAAGCTAGAAGAATGACTGCTATGTCTGGGACAGGAATTTGACCTTCTTTTCTGCTAAAATTGAATAAATTTCAACCTTTTAAGGCAAGGGAATACTAATATGACATTCAGAACTCCTGTACTGCCGAGAATAACAAATATTGAACTATCAAATTATCAACCGCTATTTGATAAGCAGATTTTTTCCAATGTTACTGATAATCGACTTCTTGTTTTGGGAGGTAACGGATTAGGAAAAACCACGATTTTACAATCCATTATATATTGTGTCGCCGGCGAAAGTGACAAAGAAGTAGAGGCTGATAAAAACAAACGATGGGGAAGAAAATTTTTTTATGGACGTATAAAAACACCTGAAGAAGCGCATGTTAAAGTGGAGTTTTATATGGGGGACGATAAACTGATACTAAAAAGAGGATTTAGGACTCCTCGCCTCTTGGAATTCTATCTAAATGATGAATTGAGTACAAATCAATTAGATTCAGGCGATTCTTTTAAAGAATATCTGGAAAATAGTTGCGGTTATGATTCCCATGATGATTTTCGTTTTCTTGTTCATAAACTTTGTTATTTACCAGAAGATAGACCTAATTTAGTTTGGGACTCTGAAAATCAAATCCGTTTAATAATGTTACTTTTTAGTGACATTATCGATCATTTTGAATTTGGAGAAAAACGTAAGCAGTTGAAAAACCTTGACAGTAAAAAACGCGGATTGGCTGTTGAGATTAATTATATAAAAAATAAACTAAATGACGACTTACAAGGGTTGCCTCTTCAAAAAGTTGAAAATGTCGAAACTCTTGTAGCACCCATTGTGAAGAGTGATGATGAGTTAGGCAAAGAAACAGATATATTGCAACATCTCAATAACATTGCTATCACAAAGACGTCTCTACAAGAGGACTTAGATAAACTTAATGAAGAATATTCTATTAATTCAAATGAAATAGATGAGATTCAAGGACGATTAGCTCAACAAGAAGAGGCTTTTATTCTGTCTCAGTTTGACCAAATAGAAGCTCGTGAAATCAAATTGGCTGTTCACAAACTTCTCCATCTTAGAATTTGTCCTGTCTGTGGTGAAAAGGCTGAAGAATTAGCTAAGAAGTCACAGGAAAATGTGGAAAATGGGTTGTGCCCACTTTGTGGGACAAAGAAAGTATCGAGTTTGTCAGAGACTGAGACTTTTAAGGACTTAGATACAAAGTTAAAGGATAGGCTTGAGATAAAGATTTCTATTGAAACAAGCTTGTTGAAACTTGAGCAAGAGTTTGATCTTCTTGCGAAAGATGAAAGTAGATGGCAATATCAGTACAATAGTATTTTATTAAGTAAATCTAAAAGCTATCCCGATTATCAGGAACTTGATGACGAAGATAGTTTACTTGAAAGCCGCCCCCAACAATTTCAAAAAGACTTCGATAAAATGCAAAACGAACATCTTGAACTTGAAAGAAGTTTTCAAGTATTGCATGATGATCTAGAAAGGGAATACTCTAAGTTTACTAAGGTAACTAATGAACGTATTGTTCGTCTGGGTCAATTGTATGAATCATTTGCGTCTGCCTTTTTAGGAGTACATTGTCAATTAGATGTGAAAGACGCAGACGTAAGGTTTTTGAAGCTAAACCTATATGTCCCAAATTTTAATGATCAAATAAGGCTGGGTCCTGAGAGTTGCTCTGAAGCGCAGAGGTTCTTCTTAGATATTGCCTTTAGAATGTCCATAATCGAAATGGCTAAAGAATTGAGTGGAGCAAAGGGATCATTTGTTTGTGAAACACCTGAAAACGCACTCGACATTACCTATATTGAAAATGTTGCTCATATGTTTAAGGAATTTGCTTCTGAAGGGCATTCGCTAATAGCGTCGGGCAACTTGCAACCCGCTGGCCTCGCTGGTCCAATTTTGTCTGATATTCCAAGAAAACAGCGCCAGAAAAGCGTATTGAATTTGTTAGATTACGGAAAACTGTCAGATGTTCAAATTAAGAATCGTTCAGAGCTAGTGAATGTATATCAGAATCACGTTCTTAATTATAAACGGGGATGAACATAGTTATGTCAAAAATGAGTCTTAGATATAAAGACGTTCTTTTTGCCCTTTCGGCTGCTAAATCACATCAGCAGCTTTTGGGGAGGTTGCAATTGCAAAAGTATATTTATTTGGCTGATACTCTTTCGCTGTTATGGGAAGTAATGAATATTAATGGTTATGAAACTTACAAAAGAGGACCCTATGATCCTAATATACAAAATGCCGTAGATGTTTTGGCATTTCGCGGGTTTGTATTGATCAAAGATAGTAAGTATTCTTCAGATGGTAATGTAGCAGTTAACTATGAAATATCAATACTGGGAGAAGAAATTGTCAGTAAATTAATTTTAGAAGAAATATTTCTAAGAAAATATCAACTGTTTTATTTGCTGTCCGAATATATTGAAGAGAGAGGTTGGGGGAAACTTTTGGATTTGGTTTATTCTGAAGCAACATATTTGACTGGAAGAGTGGCGGGATATGGTCACGCGCTGAAATTGAATAGCCTCTTGTCCAATGAAACCATTCAGATTTTATTTGGCTTTAACACATTGACAAGAGATAGAAACGTAAAGTTTAGTAGAGAGAATTTGTTGTCAATCTTTTTCCAAATTTTGGACAATTACCACGCATTGCATATGGGGGTAGGGTGAGTAGCTTTAGAAGTTCTCCATTAATTTTAGAAGCAATAAATAATGTTTGCAAAGTGCCTGCAACAAGGATTGTTGGGGAAATCCCTGGAATCAATCATCACCAAATCGATACTCTGCTCAAGCAGGTGTTGGTATTTTTGAGGGAAAATGTGAATGATTTAGGCGATAGAGAGCTTCTATTAAAGGTGGAGTTCAACAGCGCAAAAAAAGAAATTCAGAAAATGTCTTCAGAAGCAATCTTGGAAGCCCTAAAAGTTGGAGAAAATATTCTTGAAATTGATCATAATTTTGTTATTGTGGGATTAGATAAACTTTCTGTTTTATCGTTGTCAGACATTTCATTTTTCTCGCAAGAAAATAACTGTTGCCTTTTCCATGTATATAATGGCGTTGAATTGGTGATTTATGCGAATGGTCGAACTATTATAGAATTAAATGCGCTTGCTCCTGCTACCAGCCCAATGGCGCACAAAAAATATGCCAGAAGTGCTCATAATTATGAACTTGCTCTTAAAGACCATTATAAGAACAGAATTCGTTTTGGCGGGGCTTTTTCGGATCATTGGGAAGATAGAAAAACAAGAAAATTGCGTAGCTTTCCAAAAAAGACAGAAAAAATGTTTCATGATAATTTGCAAAACTATTTAGACGAAAACCTCGATGGCGCGGTAGTTTATGGAAATGTAAAAAAAATAACAGATGATGCAACCGATATTGAAATAAGAGTTTATGGTCAAGAAGTTCTTTACATCATTGAGGTTAAGTGGCTAGGAAGCAATGGGGCAACTAGTTATTCCGAAACGAGATTAAGTGATGGTATTTCACAAGTCGAACAATATCTTCAAAGAGACCCAGTAGTTAAAGAGGTTTGTCTAGTTGCTTACGATGCTAGAAATCTAGCGCAATTTAATGGCCTTATGTCTGTTGACGAGATGAAAGATCAATGGAAAGAGATTACAGAATGTAAAGGAAAAAGCTTGCCGGTTCGTAGCAAGGGATACGTTTTCTACTTAGAAAGTAAATTTGCATCTGATAAATTTTAGAGTGACTAATACAGATAAGATACAAAAAACTGAACCAAAAGGCATTAATAAGAGAGGATTTTGTAATCCGGAATGCTTTCAGTATGGAGATCCAAATTCTGCTTATTCCACTTAAAAAGACTTCTAAATGTTTCGAGCCCAAAAGTGACCGTCACCTTTAAGGTGACGGTCACTTTTGTTATGGCAGATGAAGAACGTCTACTTGAAAGAGAGTTGCAATACTTTAGCAAAGATCACGGAAGGCTTTCACAAGCCAGCCCATCTTTATCGTTTCCGTCAAGTCCATGCACATCGCCAAGTCCAAGAGATCGGCAGTATTCATAACAAGCCTGTGCCTGGTTATGAGTGGCGAAGTCTTTGCAATCAAGTCCGCCACTGCAGGCACAAACTGCTCCACCTGCGGTTGGGGGAGGTACTGTCGCTAGGACGAAAGGCGTATTGGTTAAGTATAAAAAGTCTGTTGGCTGTGCCACACTGGTTTGCAGGTCAAAGATAAATACCGTGGCTGTCGGCAGAGCGTCCAAAGCGGGGATAAGGGTTGCGCTTGCCAAAGGCGTGGGACTGTACGCCGCAGCCGTTTGAGCATTCGCAGCCGAAAAAGTGAGGGCAATAATAGTAGGGATGGACAAGGATGGGTCTTGAACTTGAAGCGGGGTGGGTGTGGGGAAAGAGAGAATACCGCCATTGCTGAGTACGAGTCCCAGAATACTACACCCAACGCAAAGCACACAAAGAAAGCTCACAATTACCGTAACGAGTCCTGTGTTTGATTTACGACGGTGGGACATGTTATTCCTTCCTTTTGCTGGCGGAGCCTTATTAAATACCTGGCACGACTGATTTCTTTTTTTCTTGATTCATTGTACTGCGTTATTTGTCCATGTAGGGAGATGGCGTGCGTGCGGCCCCCTCCGCCTTCGGCACCTCCCCCAAATACGACATTTAAGCGCTTCTGTTTTAACTGTAATTTTCAAGTCGTATTTGGAGGAGGAAAACCTCGTTGCGCTTGGAAATTAAGTTTTCATAAAAAACAGCACATTCTCCTTCCCCCAATTATGCTCTTCAATTGGGGGAAGGTCGGGATGGGGGCGGGTTGTTTCTTTGTGTTGAAGCGCGAATGTTAGATCATCTCATAAGCGGTCTCGCCGTGCAGGGCGTCATCCAGGCCGTTTTCCTCATCCTGATTGGTCACTTTGACAGGTGTGATCTTGTTAATGACCCATAACATGCCGTAAGACATTCCGAAGGCATACACCGAAGTGATCACGACAGCCGCCAGTTCCTTGAAGAAGAAGGTGGGATTGCCCAGAAAGAGGCCATTGACACCGGCCGAATTGACGCTGGCATCCGCCCACAGACCGAGGCAGACAATTCCCAGAAATCCACCAACTCCGTGTACGCCCCAAACATCCAACGCATCATCCAATTTCATTTTTGCTTTCAGGGATACTGCAAAATAACATACAGCACCGGCCAGACACCCGATGAGGACCGCGCTCGTGGTGGTGACGTAGCCTGCGGCAGGCGTTATGGTCGCCAGGCCGGCAACTGCTCCGGTCAACAACCCCAGGAATTTAGGTTTCTTTTCAAAGATCCAGGCCATCACCATCCAGACGACACCCGCAAACGAAGCCGCTATATCCGTATTGAGGAACGCGATTGCGGTAACGCCATCCACTCTTAACTCGCTGCCAGCGTTAAATCCGTACCAGCCAAACCACAGCAGCCCGGTGCCTAAAGCCACCAATGGAATACTGTGTGGACCTTTATCAGGGAACAGACGTTTTCCAACAAAAATGATCGAAGCCAGGGCCGCCATGCCGGCAATGTTATGAACTACGATGCCGCCTGCGAAATCCTGAACACCCCATTGCTGCAGGATACCGCCGCCCCAGACCATATGCACCATTGGGAAGTAGACGAGGATTAGCCAGGCTACCAGGAAGAGCAGGTAGGCTCCAAAGCGAACACGGTTGGCAAACGCGCCTGTGATCAAAGCCGGGGTGATAATGGCGAACATCATCTGGTAGGCGATGAAAACGAAGAGTGGAATACCGGCGCTTGCGTATGGTGTTGTCACGTCAATGCCGTGCAAAAAGGCCTTGTCTAAATTTCCGATCACTCCGCCCACATCGCCGCTGAAACACAGCGAGTAACCAACCAGATACCACACAACAGTGGTCACGCCCATCGAAACGAAGGATTGGAACATGATGGTCAACACGTTCCTGCGGCCAACCAATCCACCATAGAAAAAAGCCAGCCCGGGTGTCATCAACATCACCAGGCTGGTTGCGACCAGCATAAAACCGGTATTGCCAGTATCGAACATATTTGCCTCCGAGGAGAAAGAATAACGAACCCTCTTATCTTATCCGCTCAGTGGATGGGGGAGATTTCAACTCCTCGGCAGTTCGATTGCAATAGCCAACGGTCAATCAGGAGAAAAAAGATAACCTGCACCGCGTATTGTGCGCAGAGAAGAGGGCTGGCTTGAATCAGCTTCCAGTTTACGGCGCAGGCGCAGGATGTGCGGACGCACGATACTTCGTGATTGGATTTCGTCCAGGTTCTCATATCCAAGCGCGGCACGGGCGATCTCGCGGTTGCTCAAGGCCCGATAAGGATGGCAGACCATATACAGCAGAATGGAGGATTGGTCAGCCGTCAATTCTATTTTCCTGCAATCTGGCGAACCTCTTAAGCTTGAGATCAGGCAATGTTGTTCGGGGTCAAAGTGAAGATGTGGATGAATGGAAAAGGGGGAGTTTGTTTTGTGCTTATCGGTCTCTTTCGGACCTGATGGCTGGTCACTCGTCCGAAACATTTCCAACGCTGAATCAAGCGCATTGATCATCCGCTGCCGTTCCTGGTTTTCCACCCTGCGTTTCAATTGCTCATTCAACTCCTCTGTCTGGCGGGCTTTGAGCAAAAGCCTCACACGCTGACGCAATACCAATGGATGTATTGGACGTGTCAAAATATCGGTAATCCCCAAACGAAAACTTGGTTCCACCCAGCGCGTTCCGTCCTGATCGATGATCAACAATACCTGCAATGGTTCCGCTCCGCCCAATGACTGAATGGCCTGAATGATTTTTTCCAGCTCAGGCAGCGCATCAGGAGAAGCATACGGAAACCAGATAATGCCCAGGTCTGGTTTAATACCTAGGTGCGGCAGAGGCAGCGAAAAAGAAAGAACAGTCTCGATTCGATACCCCTCAGCAGATAATACTGGTGTGAGACGGGCGGCTTTTGCAGGTTCGTCTGCGACCACGAGGATCGTACTGGAATATGACTCTATATGCATTTGTTTACCTCAGAAAGAACTTGGCTGACATCTGTATTGTAGCTTTTGTCCATTTTCACGGGGGGTACTATTTATCCTTTATTCCAGTCGTGATTCATCCCCTTTTTTGAAAACTCTTCTTGTTGCTTCCGCTTTTACCACTACGGTGAGATGGCATGAGGGCGGCCCCTCCGCCCTTTGGGCACCTTAAGCGAAGCAATCCTGCGGACCCCAAATACGACAGTTAAACGCTTCCGATTATTAATTGAATTTTTTATGTCGTATTTGGAGGACGTTGTACCCGAAGCGTAGCGAGTGGTAGGAAAACCTGTGTCAAATTAAAATTTTCATAAAAACAGCACATTCTCCTTCCCCCAATTGTGGTCTTCAATTGGGGGAACCGCAGGGTGCTACGCAAAGGACGGGATGGGGGCGGGTCGTAGCGGGAAGCGAAGGTGACTGTCACTTTTGGTAATGGCAAATTTTTTGTATTCCTAACTCGATATGTGCGGCGCGTATGGTTTTCTCAAAGCAGCTTGACCGTTTTATAAGTTTGTGGCGCAGTCTTAACGCGAATTACGCCAATTGGGCAAATTTCGCGAAACTCAATAAAAAATTCGCGTCATTCGCCTTTTCGCGTAACACCGCACTGGCGCGCGGCGCAAGTGTTCGCGTTAAGGTTTTCCTGACCTTGGAAAAGTCATAGTGCGGCGCATCGAAAACAATGTCCATGTGAAGAATTTTGTTTATAATTCGCCATATAGATACTTACCCTGCAAGCGAACTTCGCAGAAATTCGTCTGGATAAATGAAAGTTAACTTTAGAGAATTGAGGAGACCATGAAAAATTCCAACACACACAATCAACGTATCGCAAAAATGACCTTCGCTTCAGTCTATCCGCTGTATCTCGAAAAGATAGAGAAGAAAGGCAGAACCAAAGAAGAATTGCATCAGGTCATAGAGTGGTTAACAGACTTCGACAATAAGAAGCTTCAGGAACTAATTAAAGAAAATGTAACATTTGAATTATTCTTCCAACATGCTTCGCTCAACCCTAATGCGCACCTCATCACCGGAGTGATCTGCGGGTCTCGTGTGGAGGAAATCGAGGAACCTTTGACGCAGCAGGTTCGGTATTTGGATAAGTTGGTGGATGAGTTGGCAAAGGGCAGGAAGATGGAGAAGATTTTACGCGGCTCTTAGGCTGCCAACAGCGTCTTTTATTTGGAATAAGGAGAACCAGCAAATGGCGATCAATCCCTCCAAACAGCAGGCCCCAAAGCCTGAGAAATCGGTCATACAACGGCTGCTTGATTCTGACCCTTCGATCCGCTGGCAGGTGATGCGGGACCTGATCGGTGCGCCTGCGGATGAGGTCGCAGCCGAGCGCGCGCGGGTCGCCACCGAGGGCTGGGGCGCACATCTACTTGCCCTGCAGGGGGCTGACGGGTCGTGGGCTGGCACGGCGTGGAACCACGGGTGGAACTCCACCATGCACGTGCTGTCGCTGCTGCGTGAACTGGGTCTTGACCCCGCGAGCAACGAGGCGCATCGTACGGTGGGTTTGGTCCGCGACCACGTGAGATGGAAGGGATGGGACTGGGACGGCACGTGGCGGGGATTGGAATTTGACGGCAATCCCTTCTTCGCGGGCGAAGTTGAGCCGTGCATCAACGGGCAGGTGGGGGCGAGCAGCGCCTACTTCGGCCAGAACACGCAGAGCGAGCGGATCATTGACCTGCTGCTCGCCGAGCAGCTTTCCGACGGCGGCTGGAACTGCGAGGCCGCCAATGGCTCGACTCGCTCATCGTTCAACACCACGATCTGCGTACTCGAAGCCCTGCTTGAATACGAACTGGCAGGCGGGACCAACGCCGCTGTAACGGAGGCCCGTCTCCGCGGGCAGGAGTATCTCCTTGAACGTCACCTCTTCCGCCGACGATCCACTGGCGAGGTGATCGAGCAAGATCGTGATGGCGGCACTATGTGGACGCGCTTCGCTTTCCCAACCTGGTGGCATTACGATGTGCTGCGTGGGCTTGAGTACCTGCGCCACGCCAACGTTGTGCCTGACGAGCGCATGGCCGAGGCAATTGACCTGGTTGCGTCCAAGCGTAGCAGCGATGGTTGGTGGCTGCTCGAGACTCAATACCCAGGCGAGATGCCTGTCAAGATGGACGAGGGCGAGGGAAGTCCGAGTCGTTGGATCACACTGCGCGCCTTGCGAGTGTTGAACTGGTATTCAGCAGGGGACTAACGCAGAAGTCGCTGGAAGGCCACTGTCACTTTTGGTTATAGCCTCTCTTAATTTTTTCATAAAACACAGTACATTCTCCTTCCCTCAAATCATGTTTTTGATTTGGGGGATCCACAGTGTGCTACGCAAAGGTCGGGATGGGGGTGGGGCTGGCAGAGTAAAATAAGGAATATGACAGTTAATCAAGGCGATATATACTGGGTGAAGTTGGAAAAATCAGAAGGCTATCCCCACCCGCATGTGGTCATTCAAGACGATGTTATTAATCACAGCCGCATCCATACTGTGGTTGTTTGCGCATTGACTACAAACCTAAAGCGGGTGATTATCCCTGGGAATCTATTGCTTGATGTGGGCGAAGCAAATTTGTCCAGGCAAAGTATCGTGGTCGTTTCGCAAGTGTCCACGGTGGATACAGCGCAGTTGGGCGAATACATCGGGTCACTGACCAAAGAGCGGGTTGATCAGATACTGTCTGGTATGCGGTTTGTACAACGCTTGACTGAGCATCGCGCCTGCCCACTATGCCCGCTATCGCAGGCACCTTCCCCTTAAACTTTTCATAAAACACAGTACATTCTCCTTCCCTCAAATCATGTTTTTGATTTGGGGGATCCACAGTGTGCTGCGCAAAGGTCGGGATGGGGGTGTCAGTCTACTTTGGAATTATAATTTGCATCAATATGTTTGATTTACATCCGTATCAATATCAGGGAGTGAAACGCTGTTGATCCTTGATGCGCGCACTCTCGGACTGCTCTCCGCGCTCATGCCTTTTGTTCTCGGGTTGATCATGTCCATATACTGGCGGGAGAGAAGAACCTACGCGGGGTTTGGACGTTGGGTCCTGGCAAATTTTGTTTTTGGCGCGGGGTATTTGTTCATTTCCCTGCGCGGCTTCATCCCAGATCTGCTTTCGATCATTCTTGGGAACGCCGCCATCGTGTACGCCGAGGTTCTGATCTACGAGGGAATTCGTTTGTTCTATGGCCGCCCGGCCTTCAGCAAATGGAATACCCTCGTTTTTGTTTTATACCTTCCACTGCACATTTATTTTACATACCCAAATCCAAATATTAACGCCCGCATTGTCATTGTATCGGTTGCATTATTTATTCTTATTATTCGTTCAGGCCTGACGCTGGTCAACAACCCTCACCCCGAATTAAAACGCACCACCCGCAATGCGGGCATCATCTTCCTGCTGACTTCCATTCTGCCGTTGGCCCGTACGATAAACGCCTTGAGGGAAACCGATCCCATTGTCTTATTTGCCGATCTGATGAGTTCCTGGTTTACTTTGCTTGGACTGGTCTCGATCATGGCCTGGACCTTTTACTTTTTCCTCATCAATAGCGCCCGCCTCGAACTGGACCTGGAAGCTGCCCGCCTCGAACTGGTGAAGCTTGCAACGACCGATCCGCTGACCGGGTTGTACAACCGCCGTCATTTCTTTGAACATGCCGAGATCGAATTCCAACGCGCCAAACGCCATGAGCAAAGCGTCTCATTTCTGATGATGGATGTGGACGGGTTTAAGGCCATCAATGACAGGTACGGTCATGATACCGGTGACGCGGTCTTGACTCACCTTGCCAGCATCCTGCCCGGCGAAGTGCGTGTGTTCGATCTCGTCGCCCGTTTTGGTGGAGATGAATTCATCGTCATGCTGGTTAATGTGTATGAAGAACAGTCTTATGAGATCGCCGAACGCATCCGTGAGATCGTTGCGCAAACGCCGTTCATGTTTAATTCCCAGAAATTTAATGTTTATATGTCGTTGGGAATTGCATCCTTTGCGGCTGGGGATGAAGACCTCAAGACGATATTGAAACGCGCCGATAATGCCCTCTATTGCGCCAAAAGAAACGGAAAAAATCTCGTCTGCGTCGGGTAAGCCATCCGTCCTTGGACAACCATAACCTTGTTTATCCTGCCTGGCCTTCCATTCAATGTTGATTCAAGTGACAGTCACCTTCGCATAGCGGGTGACTGTCACTTGATTTTCTATAGCTTTCCGAAAGCCACGCCTTTATAGTCCCATCCGCAGGCGGTCACTGCTTCTTGAATCGGCTTCTTGATCTCACTGGTGCTGAAGCGGTAGTTGTAGACAACGCCGGGCTTCAACTCTTCGGTGAAGGCGTACGCCGCGCCAAACTCCACCGAAGTCATCTGTCCCTGAAATTTGGAAACTGCCGCCGAAAGCGACGGCACGCCCGCGCGCCACTCCACTGTGAATTCCTCATCCTTGCCGCGCACTTGATGTTTTGCCGCATCGAACTTCATGTAGATGCGGAAGACCTTCGTGAGATTCGCCTTCGCAAAGAGTTCATACCACTTCGCGTCCACGATCTTCCACTCGGCGATCAAGTCCACGTTTTGAGAGGCGCCGTCAATGATCTGGTAGGGGGCGGTCTCGCGGTTCAATGTCAGCAATCGCTGGCGGACTTCGTCCACGGTAAGTACGGGTGTATTCTTATCTGATTTCTTGCCAAAGCCAAAAAGTCCCATTTTATTTCTCCTTTGATTACATCACTTTTAATTTCATGGATTATCATTGTACCAATCTATCAGCAAAAGGATATGCCATGAAACAATATCTCGTCAAACCTGATACCAAAGTGAAACTATCCAAATGGGACCCGAACGATACGGGTGACTTCAAAGGCGGCAAGGAGGAGGGTCTTGTCAAACTTGAAAAATTGAACGTCAAACTGGAGTCGTTACAGGAGTTGTTGTTTGCCGAGCACAAACACAAGGTGCTGATCGTCTTACAGGCAATGGATACAGGCGGAAAGGACGGAGCGATCCGCCGTGTCTTTGACGGAGTCAACCCTGCGGGTGTGCGCGTCGTGAGTTTCAAAGCGCCCGCAGCCGAAGAACTCGATCATGATTATCTGTGGCGCATCCACAAGCAGGTGCCTGGCAAAGGGGGAATGGTCATCTTCAACCGCAGTCATTATGAGGATGTGCTGGTTGTGCGCGTGCATAATTACGTCCCGCCTGAAGTGTGGGGTGAACGCTTCGATCAGATCAACGAGTTCGAGCGCACTCTCGCAGAGAACGGCACGACGATCTTAAAGTTCTACCTGCACATTGACCTGAACGAACAAAAGGAAAGATTTCAAGCCCGCCTCGATGACCCCACCAAACGCTGGAAGTTCCGCCTCGGTGACCTTGAGGAGCGCAAGTTCTGGCCTGACTATATGAAAGCCTTTGAAGATGTCTTGAACAAGACCAGCACTGAATATGCCCCGTGGTATATCGTCCCAGCCAACCGAAAATGGTTCCGCGATCTGGTGATCTCCTCCGTGCTGGTGGATACATTGGAAGGCTTGAAAATGGAATACCCTGAATCCGAAGAAAATTTGGATGGGGTTGTGATCGAGTAAATTTTTATCCGCTAATCTACGCCAATCTGCGCGAATTTAAAAAGATTAGCGTGAATTCGTGCAGATTAGCGGACTCTTTAAATGTTTTGAGTAAGATCAATAAAATCTTTACATCCTTTTCATCTGTGTTGATCTGTGGTGAATTTGACTTAACAATCGCTTCCGAAAAAGGAATCAACATGCCAACCAGTATTGACCCCGAGCCAGCGGAAAACGAATTTGAATGTGCGAACTGTGGAGCATACTTTCACTACGAACTGACTCGCTGTCCCAGTTGCGGAGTCAACCTGTACGAACCAGAAGATGAAACCGAGAGTCCCAGCCCGCGCGGGGAAGGGATGTTTAGCAAACTCAAGGATGCTTTTCATAGGATTTTCAACAAGCCATATTCTGCCAACGATATCTTTGGTGACGCGTTGGATGCATCCATTCTATATAACGACCTGCTCCTTAAAGTTGGCGGGGATCGCGCCGTTGCAGATCGTCTGATCGAATTCGAGCAGACAGCAGCTCCCAAATCCACGCGGCGGAGGTGGATCCAATCCGCAATTCAACGTTGGGAACACGATAATCTGGGAAATCAAGTATAGGAGTTGCAAGTGTATATCTTAAATTAAAGAGGCAGTCACTATTCAATGACTGCCTCTTTATGATCTTTCTTTGACCGAATAATTAGGGCGATGTTGTTGCTGTGGGCGTTGATGTCGCTGTAGCAGGAGCCGCGCCTGTATTTGTGGCCGCCGCCGCTGCGCCGACCTGGATCTGAACATATACTTCGTCGCCGAAGAACTGTCCCGCCGCAGTGGAGATACGCCAGTTGCCGCGGATTGCGCCAGTTTTATTGGTGGGCGCAGTCATGCTGACCGAAATATCGATCTCTGCGTTGGCAGCCACACTTTGCGGGAGGGTGTAAGTTGAGCCGCCCATTGCGTCGCCGCCTGTGAACGCGAACTTAAAGCCCGCATCCCACGCGCAAGTTCCGCTGTTCCGTACCTTCCATGTTTTCGTAAAAGTCTGTCCTGCGGTCATGCTTGTATCATCTGGGATGTTGACATCGGCGACATACGATAATCGATAGCATGATGCTGTTGGGGCCGCTCCCACGCCTGTCCCAAAGGGAGTCACATTTGCCAGTGTGGAAACTGACAGTGTCGCCGCTGGCGTGTTCGTTGGGGCGGGTGTACTTGTCGGCGCGGCAAGAGCGGTCTGAGTCAACTGGGCTGAAAAAGTAGCCACAGCCAAAGTCTGCATCGCCTCAAGGCTTAAAGTGGGTGTTGGTTCCGGGGTGGCTTCACCTCCACATGCGCTGAGGAGCAAACCGAAAATGATCAAAATTGGGACGAAAAAAGTTTTACTGAATTTCATTGATTTTCCTTTCTATTTTTATTTTGGAATAAGAACCGCATCATAGCGGACCAGGAAGCTGTCCCGGTTCCGATGTAGAGTTTTCTCATTTGGTAGTTTGGTGGGGAACTGGGCACAGGCAAGGCTGTCATTCTATCAGCCATACAGATGATAATAGCATACGATACCCATACAAACCGCCTACGCACACAGGATTTACATTTTCTTAGGTTAGATTAAGGATTGAAGTTTGACCGCCTTTACGTATCTGTCAACGGGACAAACGTTCCAGGTGTGCCCGTGCCTGCTACTACGCAAGATTCAGAATCAGCGCTTAGGGTTTTAGCGAACTAAAAACAAACTCACTCCGAGAGTAGTCTTTCGGAGTGAGTCATGTTCATAACTATTTGAGAAAATTTATTGTTTTGAAATATTTATGGATTGAGTGTAAGTCCAATGATCACCGGGTCGTGGTCTGAGGCGCGATATGGCTCGGTGCTGTAGAGGCTTGTAACCTGTCCGGCGGATTTAAACTCAACGTTGTAATCCAATACGGTGGGCTCGTCACAGTTGATGTGCCATTCAGCGAGGCCGCTTACCTGCAATGCCAAACTGGAGGTGGCCAGGGCGTGATCGAGATACCCAGACTGTCCCGAGAATACATAGGAATAGGCGAACTGGCCAAGGAAGGATTCCGTCAAGTTTGTGTAACCTGCATTCTTGATGGCGGTAACGGGATCTTCCATGGCATATGCATTCAAATCGCCGACAACAAGGAAATCGGTGTCGCCACTGCCTGTCGGGTCAGTTGCCAGCCACGAGATCAGATCGTTCGCGGCGTTGACGCGAGTCAGGTTGCAGTTACCCTGTCCATCGCCTGTATCAGGATCGCCTGTGCAGACCGATCCCTTGGATTTGAAGTGATTTACCACCACGGTCAACTTGCCGCCTCCATTGATCTGCTGGAAGGTTTGTGCCATGGGCGGACGATTCTGTGCCGCGAATGCGCCATTGGTTTTGATTTGAGCGGCTCCGATCGGCGTGACAGTTTCCACACGATAGACAATGCCAACTGTGATCTGGTCGGTTCCGACCAGCGAAACGCCAGGGTTGATGAAGGCATAGCTTGTGCCGACAGGCGCGCTGGTATTCAATCCATTCACGAGGTCTTGAATTGCACTGCTGGCTCCGTAACCGTCATTCTCGATTTCGATCAGACCGATAATGTCCGCGTTCATCGCTGTAATGGCGTTGATGATCTTTGTGCGCTGGCGTGTGAATTCAGCCGCTGTGCTTGCGCCTCGCGCAGTGGGGAAGGTCGGTCCATTGAAATAGTTGAGTACGTTGAAACTTGCCACGCGCAAGGTGCCGCCAGTGCTGTTGGGACTCGTTGTGCGCGCGTTCGCATGCACCCAATTAGGTGCGATGGTGGCGTGTACGCGATAGAGGCTGGTGGAATAATCCATTACACCGGTCACTCCTATCACAGTGTCGCCAGAGCGAAGTGTATTTGTCGCTGAGAGAGACGGTGAGGGATACTCGATGGGATCGGGGTTTTGTGCAGTACTACCATCGTCCAGTGTGATGCGCTTGAGATCATTTTGTGCCTGCATCGCAATGGCAGACGCGCCCGGTGCGGTGATGTTGGTTGGGGTCCACAAACGTTCCGAGGCAAGTACCACTTCACCATAACGGCCAAGCCCATAATTTTCAGTGGCGACCAGGGTCTGTGGGAAGGTAACCAGCATACCCTCATATTTTTCAAGATTGGTCAGCGCAGTAACGGGCAGGGATACGTTCACGGGCGAAACAGATGGAGCAGTTCCGCATACGGTCACGCTTTGAACCGCTGTGAACTGAGTTCGCGAAGCGGTTTCGCCGACTGTGCCAGTCACTTGAACTGGGCTGCCTGCGCTTACAACTATTGTGGATGGAACAAAAAGCCCATCTGAAGAATTTGTATTTCCATCTCCGCCATCCTGCACGAAGAAGCCGCTCATCTCGGTTGTTCCCTGGAAGTCTGCAACAACCACGCCTCGAATGGTGCGCTGTTGTCCGCTGAACGGAGTGGTTGCTCCTGTGCCCTGAATTGCGCCAATGGATGTGACTGTTGCGGCTGGGCAGCTTGGAAATGCAGAAGTAGGTGTGGGTGGAACGGGTGTGTTGGTGGGCGGAATGGGTGTGGGTGTGTTAGTAGGTGGAATGGGGGTATTGGTAGGTGGGATGGGTGTGTTGGTGGGTGTATTTGTTGGTGTGCCGCCAACGATGAATGAACCGCTGGGCATAACCTGGCGCGTGGCATCGCTTCCTGCCCAGTTGGCTTTGTTGCTGATTGCGGAAAGAAGTTGTGCTTTTGTGCCGCTGGTGATTCCGCTGTACTTTGAATTATCAATTTCATTCAACGCAACTGCGCTTGTCCCGTTGACTAATCCCAACGGCAGGGCAGATGTGTTGGCGCTGGTGGCGTCTGCCTGCCATACACCTGCTCCGTCACTATTCACAGCATAAAGAAAAGTGGGGCTGCTGCTCAATCCCTGATAAGCGAGGATCTGGTCGCCAGTGACGGAAAACGCAACGCTGCTAATAGTTGGTACTACGATGGTTCCTGCGGCCAGGTCGGTTGCCGCTGTCCATGTGAATGTGCCTTCGCCGGTGCGGAAGGTATTCGTGTTTCTCCAGCCGTTGTCGGTAAAGTTGATCTTTGTGCCAGAACCAATGTTTACCAATAAAACAAAAGCGAGTTGATCGGGATCATCAAAATTAAAGCCGATGATGGCAATATCACCGGCTGTTAAAGTTGTGGGTGCTGCGCGGGCAGTGATGTTTGTTGCAAGTAAGGCAACCGCCAGCATAAGGATTGTTCCAAAATTGACCAGCTTTCTCATGTTCATTCTCCTTGATATGAAGGTGGGATGTTGCATGTCCGCTTGCGCGGGGGTAGCTTAAGGAAGTGTGGTTGATCGCTTTTGTGTGCTCTTCAGATGCAAGTTGTCTATATGTGACGCAATAATAGGCTGCATTTTACCAGCAATAAAAAATATTGCCAGCTTTTTCTACCAGTTCCTGCTTTCGTAAATTTAAAAATAGCAGCTTCTGTAAAGGGTTTATAGTAAGATACAAGAAACAAATTCCAGGAGGAATATTTTATGGCAAAACTAATTCCAGCCGCTGAACGCATCATCCGCGCGCGCGCATTAATTCAAAAGGCGCGTGAACTGCCCGTCCCGCCTGAAAGCGGACGCAATGATTTTTCGTACATCGCGAACGTCAAAGACATCCTGCGTCAGGCGCGCGACCTTGTCAAATTTATATCCATGACCGCTGGGGTCTCGGCCGGGATGAAGGAGGAAGTCAAAAAGGTGTATCAGGAAGCCGAACAGGCCGACCGCGAGATATTACAATAACGTGCGTCGGACGAGGGAAAAAGTTGTAAAATATGGATTGGTAATATCGATCAACTGTTCCTTCATATCAAAAAGAGGTGTGCCATGACCAACCAGGAAATTGACAAACTGCTCGAACAATTGAATAAAGAGATCGAAGGAATTCAGCCTGATGACGAAAAAGGGCAGGAACTTCTGCGTGAGCTTTCTGAGGATATCCGCGAGCTTTTGGAGCGTGCCGAATCAAAGCAGCCCGCCACCTCCATGATGGATCGCATCGAGTCATCCATTGATCATTTTGAGGTGACGCATCCCGAACTTACTGCGGCGCTTTCCAGTTTGTTCTCAATCCTTAGCAACGCGGGAATTTAAATTTTGGAGTGAATAAAGATAACGAAAAAGGCATCCGATTTCGGATGCCTTTTTCGTTTGCCTGCTGGTGATACAATCCACTATCACACCACTGGAGCATGAATGAAAACACCTCGTTTGCGCGGACGTTATCTCCGCATCCTTACTTTTTTCGCGGGCATGATCGTCCGCTTTATCTATTGGGAATTGATCCTGCGCAAGATCGGCTTTCGTCAACTGGCAAGGAGCACACGTCCCGAACGTTTCCGCCGTGAGGCAATGCGTTTCCGCGCGCTGGCTTTGCGCATGGGCGGCGTGATGATCAAGGTCGGGCAGTTCCTTTCTTCGCGTCTCGATATCCTTCCGCCCGAGATCACCGACACTCTCGCCGATCTACAGGATGAAGTCCCTTCTGAAAAATTTGAAGATATACGTCAACTGGCGGAGAGTGAACTTGGCGCATCGCTGGCGGAAAAATTCGAATGGTTTGACGAGAGTCCGCTCGCAGCGGCGTCCCTTGGCCAGGTTCACAGAGCCAGATTGAAGGGCGGTGAAGAAGCGGACTTTGTCAACGTCGTCGTGAAAGTCCAGCGCCCAAGCATCGCGTCCATCGTGACCGTTGACCTGTCAGCGTTGCAGCGGGTGGGTGGCTGGCTGATGCGCTACCGCCCAGTCCGTGAACATGCGGATGTGCCCGCGTTGCTGCGTGAGTTTTCAGCGACTGTGTATGAAGAAATTGATTATCAACAGGAAGCGGGAAATGCAGAAACGTTTTTTGAGAATTTCAGCAATGATAAATTTGTGAATGTTCCGCGCGTTGTGCGGAGTTTGTCCACGCTGAGAGTGTTGACGCTTGAAGATGTATTTGCGATCAAGATCACAGAGTACGATGCCATCACCGCCGCAGGCATTGACCGCAGCGAAGTGGCGCGTAAATTATTGGATACCTATCTCGAACAAATCTTTGAAGACGGATTCTTCCACGCCGACCCGCATCCTGGAAATCTATTCATTACGCCCTTGCCGCCCGCAAAGGGAAGAAAAACAAAATCCGTTCGCTGGCAATTGACCTTCGTTGATTTTGGCATGGTGGGTCGTGTGCCTGAAAATCTTCGCAAGGGCTTGCGTGAAACGGTTGTTGCAATTGGCACGCGTGACGCGGCGCGATTGATCAAGTCGTATAAAGAGTTGGGATTTTTATTGCCCGGCGCAGATACGCAAGCCTTGGAGCAGGCATCCGCCGCTGTGTTTGACCGTTTCTGGGGCATGTCGATGAGTGAACTTCGCAATGTACGCCCGAACGAAGTACGTGACATCGGGCATAAGGTGCGCGATGTAATGGTGGAGACGCCGTTTCAAGTGCCGAATGATCTGCTGATGTTGGTGCGCACTGTGGCGATTCTTTCAGGCATGTGTACCGGCCTTGACCCGAACTTTAATTTATGGGAACAGCTTTCTCCTTATGCGAGTAAACTCGTGCAGGAGGAAGCGACCTCCGCGTTTAGTTTGGATAATATTCTTAAACAGGTTGGCGATGTTGTGCAAGCCTTTATCGCTTTGCCGTCGCAAGCCAGCCGCATGCTTGCGCAAATGGAATCAGGCGGGCTGGTGGTGCAGTCGCCGCAAGTGACGCGTGAAGTCCGCACGCTGGGACGCTCGGTGGACCGTCTGACAGGCGGAATCATATTCGCCGCGTTTTTAGTCAGCGGGGTGACGTTATTAAATAGTGGAAATGGTCAACTTGGGGGAGGCTTGCTCGGGGCCGCGGGCGCGACGTTGTTATGGGTGATATTTGGGGGAAGAAACAGGAATTAAATTTAAAAGATTTAACCACAAAGGGCACAAAGGAACACAAAGGTTTTTATAGTTTTCCTTTGTGCCCCTTTGTGCCCCTTTGTGTACTTGGTGTTTGATGTTTTTTGTTACGCTTTTTCTTCCATCTTTTCAATCGCCGCATCGAGCATGCTGCGCACGGCAAGCATCATCTCTTTGCCTGCTGCGCGGCGGTGCTCCAAAAAGCCCTCCGGCAAAAAGCCTTTGATGGCCTCGCGCATTTCCTGACGGGCTTTCTTGTAATGTTCGCGTGCTTCTTCGGGGATCTCACGTTTGAATTTCTTTTCACTTTCAGTTTTTTTGGTAGCCATGATTAACTCCTTTCGATCTCTATATTTATTATAGCACTTGAACCTGCTTGAATAACGGAGCGCGGACTTCAGTCCGTCTTGTATTGCGGACTGAAGTCCGCGCTCCAATGGTTTGCTGAATTTATGGCGTAGCGATGACGGCGGTATCTCCAACCGTGATGTTGACCGAGAGTGTATCGCCGAAGAAAATTCCATTCTCATCGGCCATGCGCCATGAACTTTGAATGAGTCCAGTGACGCCGCTTGGCACAACCAGTTCAACAGAGAGCTCGCGTTTCGCGCCGGTTGGGATCGCTTCGGTGAGAGTTATTGTGCTTCCACGCATGGGGTCGCCGCCAAAGTGGTTGAAGGTGAAGCCCGCGCGCCATGCGCATCCGCCAATGTTTTGGACAAGCCAGGTCTTGGTGAATTTTTCACCAGCCTTCATTTGTGCGCCATCAGGGATGTTTACATCTTCGATGTACAGCAGGTTGTAGCAGGGATTGGCTGTTACTGGTGTTTCGAGCGTGGCGGTAATTTCTGGAGCTGTGGCGGTTGGTTCAACAATATTCGGGGTTGGGGATGTCGTCGGAGCAGGTACCAGCGTCTCGGTCAGGGAGGAAGCGTAGGTGGCAACTGCTTCCGTGCGAAGCGCGTTTGTGTTTACTGGGTCTGTTTGGTCTGATCCATTTGTTCCGCACGAGAAAAGCAGAATGCCTACTACGATCAACATCAAAATAAGAAGGATGCGTGTTTTCAACTTATTCCTTTGAAAGCCATTCTTTTGCCTCACCTTCGATTGTAAAGTACATCAGCGGCTGGCCAGTGATCTTTGAAAGCAGATCTCCGAGCGTGCGTTTGATCCCAGTCACGCCAAGCACCGCCGTTTTTTTTACGTGGGGTTTTGTCAGTTTCGAAGATTCATTCAGGATCGGCATGAGATTCGATGAGATTTCGGTGTTGGTGAAATTTGAGAGCACAAGAACTGAGCCTACTGGCTGGCTTAAAACAATGGCCTGTACTTCTTCAAGTTCCTTTTTTACAACCTGCTCATTGAAAAAATTATTGGAAAAATCCTGATAAAGGATTTTCTGGCCGTTATATTCTATCCATCTGGATTTCATGTTGACCTCTTGCCATATAAGGCTATGCCTGTGGAAATTGCGCCGACGAGTTCCCAGATACCCACACCCAGGAATTTCAAGGGAGCGATGCCTGCGATCACAACGGTTGTGAAAACAACGAACGTAACGACACGGAATGGAACCGTCCAGCGATAAAAGATCTTCACATCATTCAAAGCTGCGAATACATAATAAACGCCCATATTGAACGATGCCATTGATGAGGCTGTCATAAACACGATCGTGTAATCACTGGCTGCGCGTTGGGCGCGTTCTACAACTTCAAAGCCGAGAAGGGACAGAAGGGTCTCGGGGCGGATCAATCCTGTAAGTCCAAGGAGAAAGGCGAGTATTCCAAAGATAAATATTGTCCAGCCGGCTGCGTCACGAATTTTCATTGATCAATGTCTCCTGTTTGGAATATTATACTTGCAATCTCATACATGATAAAATACCAGCCATTATGGCGAAACATTTGGTTTTGGTGGCTGGGAATATTGGCGCGGGAAAGACCACGCTGACCGAGCGCATCGGTGCCCGCCTGGGGTGGTGGACAGGTTACGAATCCGTTGCTGATAATCCATACCTTTCCGATTTTTATGGCGATATGCACGCCTGGTCTTTTCACTTGCAGGTTTTTTTCCTCGGCCATCGCGCAGACCAATATTTGGAAGCTGCTCGTGATGCGCGTTCCGCCATACTGGATCGAAGCATTTACGAAGACGCTCATATTTTTGCCCGCGCCTTGCATCACATGGGAAATCTTGGCGAGCGGGATTATCTGGCCTATCGTCGTTTGTTTGAAGTTGTTGTCGATGGCTTGCCGCGCCCTGACCTGTTGATCTATCTCAAGGCGCCTGTTTCCACCTTGATGGACCGCATCCGCAGGCGTGCCCGAAATATGGAGACAGGAATCTCGATTGAGTATTTGTCGCTGCTTGATTCTTTTTATGATGAATGGCTCGGCTCGTTCGACCTTTGTCCTGTGTTGACCATTCAAACCGACGATCTGGATTTTGTGCATCAGCCCGGTCATTTGGACCTGGTGGTGCAGAGAATACAGGACAAACTGGCTGGAAAAGAAGTTATGGATCTTACCCAAAAATAACTTATTCCCATGACAACCAACTTACTTTCAAGAATTCCCTTGTTTGCAGATCTTCCTCTCCACGAGTTGGACCTGTTGACTTCTGCGCTTGATGTTAATGAGATGAAAGACCGCGATATTCTTTTTCGCGAAGGGGACCTTGGTGAACATTTTTATGTTGTCATGAAGGGCGAGCTTGAAGTCCTTATGGCGGAAGGCCAGGCGGATGAGTTATTGCTGAATGTTTTGCGAGAAGGGGAATACCTCGGTGAAATGAGTCTCATTTTGCCGGGCGGTCACCGCACAGCCAGCGTGCGTGCTCGTGGACAAGCCACTCTGCTTTCGATGAGCCGCACTCAATTCCTAGATTTGACCCGCAAACATCCTGAACTTTCCACATCCATGGTGCGCGTTTTGAGTCAGCGTTTGGATAATACCAACACGCAAACTTTTCAAAATTTAACGGAGAAGAATAAACAACTCCAAACCGCTTACGATGAACTTAAAGCCGCGCAGACACAGTTGATCGAGAAGGAACGCCTCGAGCGCGAACTTCAAGTTGCCGCGGAAATTCAACTAAGTATTTTGCCTGACGAACTTCCCAAAGTTGAGAAGTTTGATTTCGGTGCCCGAATCCTGCCTGCCCGTCAGGTGGGAGGCGATTTCTATGATGTTTTCCCAGTTTCAGAATATGAGCTTGGTGTTCTGATCGGAGATGTTGCTGATAAGGGTGTTCCATCCGCGTTGTTTATGGCGCGCGCTCATGCACTCATCATGGCCGAAGCTGATACGGGCATGTCTGCGGGCGAAGTGATGCAATTGGTAAACCGTCATATTACTCGTTTGCAAAAGTCAACCCAATTCGTTACCGTGCTATATGGTCTCCTTGATCTTAAGACTCATATATTTAGTTTTGCGCGCGCGGGCCATGAGCCGCCCTTGATTCTGAATCCCGATGGAACCGTGGAACGTTTGCCGCATGGCCCGGGCATGGCGCTTGGTTTATGGGATAACATCACGCTCGACCTGCGCACAATTGCGCTGCCGCCCGGTTCCACGCTGCTGCTTTTCACAGACGGTATGACCGATTGCCGCAATCCCAGGGGAGAGCCTTTTGGGTTGGAGCGCATTAAAAAAACTTTAAGTGGCCTTGCTGCGATGAACGCGCAACAAGTCTGCGACCGCTTGCTTGATACGTTGTTGAATTATCAAGATGGTTCGAAACAGGATGATGATGTGACTCTTGTCGCGATCCATGCGTTGAAGTAATTATTTTAAAGCCTGCTCCAAATCGGCCAGCAGGTCATCAACATTTTCAATTCCAACCGATAATCGCACCAGCCCCGGGTCAACTTCCAGCGCGGAGCCGACTACGGATAAATGTGTCATCGCCGCGGGGACTTCGATCAGCGATTCTACGCCGCCAAGC
>JABFSL010000126.1 GCA_013140605.1 Anaerolineales bacterium | reverse complement strand
GGTTGGGGGTGAGGGGTATCAAGACGGCTGGGTGTGGACCACCTTCCACAGTTATCAATGGGACTTGAATTACGCCAACCCCGCTGTCTTCAACCGCATGGCCGAGGAAATGCTCTTCCTTGCCAATCAGGGTGTGGAAGTTTTACGCCTCGACGCCGTTGCATTCATATGGAAACAGCTTGGTACAGGCTGTGAAAACCTGCCCGAAGCTCACACTTTAATTCAGGCATTCAATGCCGTGGCTCAGATCGCGTCGCCTGCCCTGCTCTTTAAATCGGAGGCCATCGTCCATCCCGATGATGTGGTGAAATATATTTCGCCAACTGAATGTCAGCTTTCCTACAATCCACTGCTGATGGCATTATTGTGGAATTCACTCGCCACTCGTAAAACAGATCTATTATCGCAGGCGTTGGCGACACGTTTTAAAATCAACTCTGAAACTGCATGGGTGAATTATGTCCGCGTCCACGACGATATTGGCTGGACGTTTTCAGATGAAGATGCCGCCATGCTTGGCGTAAACGGCAACGATCATCGCCGCTTTCTCAACGAGTTCTATCTCGGGCGGTTCAACGGCAGTTTTTCGCGCGGACTTCCCTTTCAAGAAAATCCAATCACTGGCGATTGTCGCATCAGCGGCACATGTGCCTCGCTTGCAGGTTTGGAAAAAGCATTGCATGAAGAGGGTGAGAAGGAAGTGGAACTTGCCATCCGCCGCATTCTGTTAATTCATGGCGTCATCTTAACCATTGGCGGTATTCCCCTCCTTTACCTTGGCGATGAAATTGGCACACTCAACGACTACGCCTACCGCGACGACCCAGCTCACGAACGTGACAGCCGCTGGGTGCATCGTCCGCGGGCCGATTGGGAGAAGTACGAAAAACGAAACGATGTGGATACAGTTGAGGGACGAGTCTTTCAAGGGTTGAAAATGCTGATCGAATTGCGAAAACGACATTCAGCTTTCGCAGGCGGCGAGTCGGAGATCATCCCAACCGAGAACGAACACATCCTTGGCTTCATGCGGACTCATGCGGGCAGGCGCGCAGTCATCTTTGCAAATTTTTCCGAAGAGACTCAAACCATCCCAGCGCGAATTCTCGAACAATATTCCATTCATGGCAAAAAACGCCTGCATGGAAAAAGCGCAAGCGATGGCGTAATTGACGCCTTGGATTTTTTGGTGTTTGGGTAGTTAGTCAGTTTCTTCGATCACGCTATCGGTCAACTGGATGGCCAGGCCGATATAGGATTCTGGCGAGAGACTCAGCAAACGCTTTCGAGTTTCATCATCCACATCAATCGCTTCACACCATAACCTGTAATCTGATTCTGTTACGACGCGGCCACGAGTCTGCTCTTTGAGTGATTCGTATGCGTCAGGCTTCCCGATTGCGCGCAGAATAGTCTGTGCGCCCTCGGCGATGACTTCCCAATGGGCATTCAACTCAGCTTTGATTCTTTCCTCGTCAGCAGCGATGCGTTTCATGCCGCGCTGTAAATTGAGCCATGCCACCAGCGTGTGCCCAAGCGTCGTCCCAAATGTACGGCGGACAGTCGAGTCGGATAGGTCACGCTGCAAGCGCGAGACTGTCAGCTTTTGTGCATAATGTATAAAGAGAGAATTGGCAACACCAAGATTTCCCTCTGCGTTTTCAAAGTCAATCGGGTTTACTTTCTGAGGCATGGTCGAAGAACCGACCTCGCCTTGAACAACTGCCTGCTTGAGAATCCCGTCGCTGATATAACGCCAGACATCCTGCGAGAAATCGATCAGAATGGAATTGGTTAATCGCAGTGCATCAAAATAGCGGACCCAATTATCGTAGGGCAATATTTGAGTTGTGATCGGATTGGTTACAAGATCATAACTTGCAATAAATTCTTTTCCGAAAGTAATCCAGTCAATTTGCGGAAAAGCGGATTGCAAAGCGTTGAGATTGCCGACAGCACCTGTCAGCTTGGCTTCAAAACGGTGCGCAGCTATTTCGTCACGCGCGGTTTTCATGCGGGCGATGTAAATGGCGAATTCTTTTCCCAATGTGGTCGGAACGGCAAATTGTCCATGCGTGCGGGCAAGCATGGGAAGAGTGCGAGTCTTTTTGGCGAATTCGCGCAGCGAATTGATCAGCGCATTCAAAGTGGGAAGAAGAACATCATCCCGCGAGTCGCGCAAGGCAATGACTTGAGCGATGTTATTTACATCTTCAGAGGTCAGGCCAAAATGAATCCACGGGAGTAAATCTTTGAGGGATGTATCTTGTAATTTATCCTGCAAAAAATATTCGATGGCTTTTACATCATGACGAGTCTTGCGCTCGTGGGCTTGAATCGATTCTGCGTCGGCGATGGTGAAATTTGATTTGATGGATTCCAACTGCGCCGACTCGGAAGATGTCAAAGGGCGGGTCAAGCCGGTTTTGGAAAGAGCAGCTAAAAAGTCCAGCTCAACGCGCACTCTATCGCGTAGAAAAGCAAACTCGGAGAAGTGTCCGCTCAAAGGGGCGGTTAAGTCTGCGTAGCGGCCATCCAAAGAAGAAAGAAGATCGAGCGGATTTGTCATTTAGCTATCCAGATAATTTGAAATGAGTGTGTCGTAATTTGCCGTGGACTTGAAACCTTTGACTGCGAGTTTTTTTTTGGTCTCAAATGGAATTTCACCTTGTTGAAGCATGGACAGCACCTCGGCGTAATTGGCGGGATCGCAGACGAGAGTGACGCGTTCATGATTTTTGGCGGCGGCGCGAATGAGCGTGACACCGCCGATATCAATATTTTCGATGGCATCGGCATAAGTAACATTGGGCTTCGCAATCGTCTCTTCAAATGGATAAAGATTTACAGCGACAAGATCAATATAATCCCAGCCGAGGGCGAGGAGTTCGGTGTGATCGGATTCGGTTGGGCGCGCGAGCAAGCCGCCGTGAATGGCGGGGTGCAAGGTTTTGACACGCCCGCCAAGAAGCTCGGGGGATTTTGTGTAATCGGCAACTTCGGTGACATTGATATTATTGTCACGCAGAAGTTTGGCGGTGCCACCAGAAGCGAGCAGATTCCAGCCGAGGGCGGCGAGGCCTTTGGCGAAGTCAACGAGACCGGTTTTGTTGTGGACGGAGAGAATGGCTGTGGGCATGGGAGGTTCCTTTAACGAATGTACTCAACGGATTTACTCAACGGATTGCTTCGCGAGCGGATGAACGGATGTGCTCAACGGATATATTCAACGGATTGCTGCGCAAAACGGATGAGCGGATGGAGAACGGATGGGTTTTTTATTTTTTTGTAATGAATTCTTTTAGCGTTTTTATCAGTAGGTCGTGTTCTGTTTTGTGAATGCGTGCTTCGAGAGATTCTAATGTATCGTCTGCGAAGATGGGGACGATTTCGGTGGCGAGTACGGGGCCGTTGTCTACGCCTTCGTTGGGGACGAGATGAACCATGACGCCTGTGTGTTTTATTTCTTTGCGTTGATATGCATCGTAAGCTCGTTCGATGGAATGTGTGCCGGGGAATGTGCCGGGCAGGGCAGGGTGTAAATTGATGACGCGGTTTGGAAAACAGGAAAGAAATGAAGAGGAAAGAATTCGCATCCAGCCAGCAAGAACGATGTAGTCTGGTTGTCGGGTGGTCACGTAGTCGGCTAGTCGAGCGTCGTATTGCTGACGGGATTCTGCTTCGAGTTTTGGGATGTGAATCGATTCTATACCAGCATTGTGCGCGCGGGTTAGTCCATAGGCTTCGGCTTTGTTGCTGATAACGGATACAACAGTTGCATCAAGTTCACCTGAGGCGCAGGCATCGAGGATGGCTTGCAGGTTGGAGCCGTTTCCAGAAATGAGAACTACGAGGCGGGATGTCATTCTAATGATGAAATAATCGCACGCCGCTGAAGACCATGGTCATGTCGTATTCGTCACATGCGGCGATGACATCTTCATCACGGTTGGAGCCGCCGGGCTGCAAGACATATTTCACGCCGCTTCGGACAGCGCGATCAATCGAATCGCGGAATGGGAAAAAGGCGTCGGAGCCAAGCACCACATCGGACATGCCATCGAGCCATGCGCGTCTTTCTGTAACTGAGAGTTGATTCGGCGATTCTGTGAAGACGTTGGCCCAGTTGGATTTTTCTGCATCCGTGACATCGGGCTGCAGAAATTGATCAATGGCGTTGTCACGATCGGGACGTTTGATACCCGTTTTGAAAGGGAGATTCAAAACGTATGGATGCTGACGCAAGCGCCACAAGTCCGCTTTGGAGCCTGCAAGGCGTGCGCAATGCACGCGTGATTGTTGACCTGCGCCCACGCCGATCACCTGTCCATCCACAGCATAGCAGACAGAATTGGATTGTGTGTACTTGAGCGTGATCCACGCTATCAGCATGTCGCGGACGGCGATCTCGGGAAGCTCTTTGTTTTTTGTGACAATGTTGGCAAAGTCCGCGGGCGTGACGAGACGGTCGTGGCGATGTTGTTCAAAGGTGATGCCGAAGACATCGCGTGTTTCCAAAGCGGACGGTTCGTAAACTGAGTCAATTTGAACGACTGCAAATTTGCCCTGCTTTTTCTTTTTGAGAATATCAAGCGCTTCAGGTTCATAAGCTGGGGCAATGACACCGTCTGAAACTTCACGGCTAATGAGTTTGGCGGTGGGAACGTCAACAGTTTCGGAGAGTGCGATCCAATCGCCGAAGGAGGACATACGGTCAACGCCGCGGGCGCGGGCATAGGCAGTGGCGAGCGGCGAGAGTTCGATGTCATCTACGAAATAGATTTTCTTGAGCACATCTGAAAGTGGAATTGCGACTGCCGCCCCTGATGGGCTGACATGTTTAAAAGAAGCCGCCGCGGGCAGGTTAATGGCAGACTTCAACTCACGGACGAGTTGCCACGAGTTTAGCGCGTCGAGTAGATTGATGTAACCCGGTGAGCCGCTGAGGATTGTGATGGGCAGGTCAGTTTCAGATTTCATAAAGACGCGGGCTGGCGCTTGTTGGGGATTAGCTCCATAACGGAGGGGGAGGGAGGTTGGCATAGGTAAGTTCCTTTAATCGGATTGTGGAACGGATTGTGAAACAGATAAGCGGATGAGGCGGCCTAATCGATTAGGCGGACTTTCTTTTGGCCGTTGACAAGTTTGCCGATGATGAAGGTTCGTTCGGGGATGAGGCTTTGGATTTCAGCAGCTTTGGTTTGGTCAACGATGATGACCATGCCGATGCCCATGTTGAAGACGTGGTACATTTCATCGGTGGCGATATGCCCTTCGGACTGGATCAGCTTCCAGAGAGGCGGAGGCGTCCATGAGGTGAGGTGAATCTCTGCGTCCAGATTCTCTGTCAAGACACGCGGAATGTTTTCGATGAATCCTCCTCCAGTAATGTGTGCGAGGGCTTTGATGTGCGGGAGCAGAGAATGGAGAATGGAATAATAGGAGCGGTGCGGGGCAAGCAAAGCATCGGCAAGAGAAACGCCAAGTTCGGGGAAAACAGTTTCAAGCGGCATATCAGAAAAAACTTTACGGATGAGCGAGTAGCCGTTTGTGTGCGGACCTGAGGATGTGAGGCCGATTAGCATATCACCTAATTGTAAATTATTGCACGGCAGAATATCATCACGCTCCACTACACCAATGATTGTTCCTGCTACATCAAATTCATTTGGCTGATAGACGCCGGGCATTTCAGCGGTCTCGCCGCCGAGCAATGCCACGCCAGATTCTTTGCAGGCTTCGGCCATTCCAGTGACAACTTCCGCAGTGACTTCGGGAGTCAACTTTGATGTGGCGAAATAGTCCATAAAGAAAAGCGGACGCGCGCCTTGTACAAGAATATCATTAATGCAGTGATTAACGATATCATGTCCAACGCCGCGATATCGCCCAACGGATGCGGCCAGTTTTACTTTTGTGCCAACGCCATCGGTGGAGGCAACGAGAACGGGCTTATCAAATTCCTTTAATGCAGACGCATCGTAAAGTCCGCCAAAGGAGCCGACGCCAGAGAGAACCGATGGTGTGTATGTGGATTTGACTGCATCTTTCATTAAATCAATTGTGTGGTTGCCCGCCGTGATGGAGACGCCCGAATCTTCATAAGCGGATTGTTGAAGCGGATAGCGAATGGGAAAAACGGATGTGGCTTCTTCGTTTGCTTTTGCAAACTCATCCGCTCTCCGAATAGACGCGCGAACTGCTGCTCCAGTAGGCGATGGAATATTGATGGTAGTTGTCGTTTTGCCAACACTAAAGCGAATAGGCGGAATTGGAACAGAGGGCAGGTTGCCTTTTCCGCGCGGCTCAGGCAAAGATGGCAAGGTCATTCCAGGGATCAAGTGAATTGAGCGATATAGAAACTTTTGCCAATCCTGTACATCTTTTGGAGGAAAAATCCTTTTGAATTCAAGTGACTTACGCCCGAAGTTATACAACAATCCCACCTGTGTTCCTGTAGCGGTGAGATAAGTCATCACCTGCCCTGCCTCATCAACTGACAAGTGATGAGAGAAAGCCTTGCATTCCACCACCAGCGATTCTTCAACCCATAAATCCAGAATCAAATAGCCGATTTTTTTTTCTTCCACCCAAACATCGACCCGCTTTTCGATTTCAGCAGCCAAACCGCTTGCAAGACATAAATCCCGCAATCTTCGCTGATAAAATTTTTCGGCATGACCAGGTTTCAATTCGTTGTGAACCTGCATAGCCAAACCGTTGACTTGATATGTCAAACCATCAAACTCGGTTTTTACAAAATCGGATTTCTGATTATCCATCCATCGCTCCTTGCCATACAATATCCGCTATCCGTTTCAAAATCCGCTTTCAATTCAGCGCTCCACGCCATACAATATCCGCTATCCGTTTCAAAATCCGCTTTCAATTCAGCGCTCCACGGGCAATATCCCGCCTATACTGCGCACCTTCAAATGCAACCTTTTCAATATTGGCATATACATTTTCAATGGCAACACCAATCTCATTTGCCCAAGCTGTCAAACCAAACACGCGCCCGCCCGTAGTAATGACGTTTCCGTTATTAGCCGTTTTCGTCCCCGCATGAAAACAAACCATATTATCTGGCAGCGACAGGAAAACAACTTGTTTGCCGCTTTCCACTTTTTCAGGATAGCCCATACTCGCCAGCACCACACACACCGCCGCGCCATCCTTCCAGCGGATATTAACATCTTTCAATCTCCCATCCACACAGGCATCAGCAATATCAAGCAAATCCGTTTCAAGCAATGGAAGCACAACTTGAGTCTCAGGGTCGCCAAAGCGACAGTTAAACTCCAATGCATAAATTCCATTCTGCGTGAGCATCAAGCCAGCATACAAGACACCAATAAATGGCGTACCTTCAAGTCGTAATCCCTCAACGGCGGGTCTTAAAACGGATTCCAATGCTTCGTTCATTAAGCCCGCAGTGAAAATCGGAGCGGGAGCATAAGCGCCCATGCCGCCTGTATTTGGGCCGTTATCACCGTCCAACAAACGCTTATGATCCTGCGCAGGCAGCATTGGGACAATCGTCTCGCCATCTGTGAATGCCATCAGCGAAACTTCCTGTCCGCTTAGGCGCTCTTCAATAATCACTTCACTCCCTGCCTCGCCAAATATTTTATCGACCAAAATCGATTCAAGAGTCACCTTAGCTTCGTCAATTGTCTCAGGTAACACCACACCCTTCCCCGCCGCCAAACCAGAAGCCTTGATTACAACTGAATAATCCACTTTTTCAAGAAATGCAATCGCATCTGTGACTTTATCAAACGTGGCATATCGCGCCGTTGGAATATGATGTCGCGCCATAAAATCCTTCGCGAAGGATTTCGACGCTTCAATCTGCGCTGCGGCTTGACTCGGCCCAAAACAGCGGATTCGCTCCGCTGATAATGAATCTGCCAACCCATCCGCCAATGGAATCTCAGGCCCGATCAGCACCAAGTCAATCTGCTTCCCCTTACAAAAACGGACAACTTCCGCATGGCTCATCACATCCAGTAAAACATTTTCACCGCAGTCTCTTGTCCCTGCATTGCCTGGTGCAATATACAGCTTCGTCAAACGCGGTGACTGAGCCACCTTCCACGCCATCGCATGTTCCCGCCCTCCCGAACCAATGATCAATACATTCATAAGCCTTCCTATTTTAGACTTCGTTCAAAACCAGTCTTCACCGTATCAACATCCACCTGTATTGGATACTGCCCCGTAAAACAAGCCTGACAAAATCCATCCTGCCGCCCGACCGCGCGCATCATTCCATCCAATGACAAATAATACAAGCTGTCCGCTCCAACAAATTGACAGATTTCATCCACAGTTCTTTTATGCGCGATCAAGTTATCATGCTTGCCCATGTCCACGCCCATAAAACATGGATGTGCAATCGGCGGACAGGTAATGGCAACATGCACTTCCTTCGCGCCAGCATTTCGTAACAACTTAATCAACGGCCCTGTTGTATTGCCGCGCACAATGCTGTCATCGATCATGATCACGCGCTTATCGCGCACATTCTCGTTGATGACATTAAACTTCAACGCCACACCTCGTTTACGTAATGAGTCCGTCGGCTCAATAAACGTCCGCCCAACATAACGGTTTTTGATAAAACCATCGTTATACGGAATCCCACTCACATGCGAGAATCCAATCGCCGCAGGCACCGAAGAATCAGGCACAGGAATCACAACATCCGCAAGTCCATTTTCGTTCGTGAGTCCGTGAAAGAGTCCGTTTACAACCTCCCGTGCCAATTCCTCCCCCAATCTCTGCCGCACTGTATGCACTCCAATCCCATCCCACACCTGATCGGGACGCGCAAAATAAATATGTTCAAATACACACATTGCTGAAGGCTTCACAGACGGCAATGCCTGTGTCACTTTCAGCGCATTGTTTGAAAGCTCAACAATTTCCCCAGGCTTCACATCGCGGATAGCTTCACACCCCAGAGTTTGTAACGCCCCCGTTTCAGACGCCACTGCATGTCCGCCGCTTGGCAGCAGGCCAATGCACAGCGGACGAAATCCCCAGGGATCGCGCACCGCATAAACACCATCACGAGTCAAAATAACCAGCGAATATGCACCCGCCCATTTCTGCATGGCATATTTGATTCGCTCTTCCCAGGTTCTGCCGCCATTACGCGCCAACATCATCGTCATCACTTCTGTATCAGACGATGACGAAAGCCCCACGCCTTGCTGCATCAATTCATCACGCAGCCCTGCCGAGTTAACCAAGTTGCCGTTATGAGCCAACGCCAACGGACCGTGCATGGTCTCGATCATAAACGGCTGGGCATTGCGCTCCGACGATGATCCCGTTGTTGAATAACGTGTATGCCCAATCGCATAATGTCCATTTAATTTTTCCATCACCGATGGCGTAAAGACCTGCGACACCAACCCAACACCTTTATGAACAGACATCGTACTTCCATCTGCCACTGCAATACCCGCCGCTTCCTGCCCGCGATGTTGAAGCGCATACAAACCAAAAAAGGTCATGCGCGCTACGTCCTCATTTGGAGCAAACACCCCAATCACGCCGCATTCATCCTTCGGCGAATCATCTTCCATATCAAACTTCATTCATACCTCTTTGACTGCCTTCCGCTTTCTGCCTTCTGATTACTGAAAACTCGCATCATCCTCTATGACTTTATCCGCCGCCCGCTTCTGACTCGCCTTTACCTGCTCCCGTACTGATTCATCCATCAACCCGATAATTTTTGCAACGAACAACGCCGCGTTGACAGGTTCCAGCACAACCGCAGGCGCAACACCTGACGGCATCCGCAGCGATGAATAAATATCCGATCCGCCAAACGACTCGGAAGGCGGCGGGCAGGCGATGACAGGCGCGCTTACAAGCCCATCTGTAAATCCACTCAAGGCGTTACTTCTTCCAGCAACGGTAATGTAAACTTTTGGTCGTGCGTCGGCCTCATATTCACGCAATATCTTCAGCGCATGTTCCGCAGTCTTGTGCGCAGATGCAATTCGTATGACCGTTTCGATCCCAAATTGATTGCATGCATCGGATATTTTCTTGCAGTGTTCCATGTCTGTTTTGGAGCCCATGAGAATAACAACAAGTGATTTCGACATGTTAGACCACTCCAGCCTTTTTCAAATTCTCAATCATACGTGCTTCTACAGGATATGCCCCAGGCACAAATGTTTCACCTGTCAGCATCTCATAAATTGTTATATATCGCTCGCTCGCAGACGCCCATAATTCGGCAGGCATTGCAGGGATTTCACCGTCGCCGCGATATCCTTTATCCGCATAAGCGATACGGACAAATTCCTTATCAAAATTTTCAGGGTCTTGGCCAGCGACAAATCTTGCTTCATACGAATCTGCTTTCCAGAAGCGTGATGAGTCAGGCGTGTGAACTTCATCAATTAAAACCACACTTCCATCTGTTGCAATGCCAAATTCATATTTAGTGTCCACAAGGATCAAGCCCGCCTTGCGCGCCAACTCCTGTCCGCGTTTGAAGATGACCAATGCGGCAGTTTGCACTTGATTCCACGTTTTCTCATCAAGTAAACCTTTTTCAACAACTTCTGCACAAGTCAGGCGTTCATCGTGACCTGTCTCGCCGCCTTTGGTGGTCGGTGTAATGATCGGATCGGGCAAAGCGGAATTTTTCTGTAATCCATCGGGAAAGGTGTAACCGTAGATTTCTCGTTCACCCAGCGAATAGCGATACCATAACGCTGTGGATGTAACGCCTGTGATGTATCCGCGCACGATCACTTCCACAAGCATTGGCTCAGCAACATGCACAATGGATGCATTCGGGTCAGGCATGGAGATCAGGTGATTCGGGATAATATCTTTCGTCTGCTCAAACCACCACGCGGACAATTGATTGAGAACCTGCCCCTTGTATGGGACTTTTGCCAAAATGCGGTCAAATGCTGACAAACGATCCGTTGTGACAATAAGTCGTTGTCCGTTGGGAAGGTTGTACCAGTCTCGCACCTTGCCCGATCGTTTTTCATCTAAAGGTAAATCCGTTTCGCCGAGTGCTTGGGGAATCAATTTCATTATTTCGTTTTTGGAAATCATACACGCTCCGTTTCAAGTGATTTATATTTGTGTTGCGTATTTAACGCCGTTCTCAAACAACTTCAATCCACTGCCGCTGTGCTCGCCGCGTGTGTGACGCGGGTGCTGCCACATGTGGATATGATTTTCGGGATGTGGCATTAATCCCAGCACATTGCCTTGTGGATTGCAAATACCTGCAATATCAAGAATGGAGCCGTTGGGATTAATAGGATATTCTCCGTTAGCGGGCGAGCCATCTGCGTGAATATAGGCGAGGGCGATTTGATCATTGGCGATGAAAGAGGATATAGGAAAGAGTTCTGTGGTCTGGAAGTTGCCTTCGCCATGTGCGATGGGACAAGTGATATTGTCACTCAAGTCTTTTGTCCAGATACATTTTTGGGAAACTGGTTTGAGATTTACCCAACGGCATTCAAAATGACCTTGGACATTAAAAGACAATGTAGCTTGATTATCATTTTGACGGTCTGGCAAAATCCCTGATTTCACCAAAGCCTGAAATCCATTGCAAATACCGATCACAGGTTTGCCAGATTCTACGAACGCGGAAATTTCATCGGCGAAGTAAGAGGCAAGATCAAGGGCAAGTAGTTTGCCTGCGCCCAATGCGTCAGCGTAGGAAAAGCCACCTGGAACAACGAGCAGGTCGAAGTTACGAAAGAGCGCGTTACGCGCAGCGATCCGCAATTCGTTAAGCGGGATTCCTGTCGGGTCGGCGCCTGCGAGAGTCAGCGCATCCATTACATCGAAATCGCGGTTGGAGCCGTGGGCTTGGAGGACGAGGGCTTTTGGTTTCATAAGGGAGAAGGATGAATGATGAAGGATGAATGATGAAAGGCGTGAACAAGTTCATTTACGGGGATTTCTATGTTGGCAAGCTTGAGAATGGGTTCAGTAGTAACTGTTCCAATTTTTGTAAAGGGCAGACTTGCGAATTGATTTTCAAATACAGGAATATTAAACGGGGTGACTTCGACGAGCAGGCAGCCATTGACTTCAGTAAAAAGATTGGAAGTTAAATTTGTTTCCAATCCGAGACGACCACCGATGCACATCTCTGCAGCTGTGACGGCGAGGCCGCCTTCGCTGAGATCATGTGCGGATTTAATGAGGCCTTGCTGAATCGCTTTATGTAAGACTCGATAAATTTGCGGTGTCTTTTCGTGAACATCAGGGACGGACTGGCCGCCGTCAACTGTCAACTTTCTATCACCTACTAAATAAATAAAATTCCCCGCTGCTTTCAAATCCATCGTTACAGCTTTGTTGATGTCGTGAATAATGCCGATGGCTGAGATTAATAATGTTGGCGGAATGGCGTGACGTTGACCATCGGCGCCAAGATATTCATTGTTAAGGGAATCTTTTCCGCTGATGAAAGGCGTGCCGTAGAATAATGCCGCGTCATGACAGCCGCGACAGGCTTCGACGAGCGAGCCCATTGTCTCAGGGCGGAGCGGATCGCCCCAGCAGAAATTGTCGAGAATGGCAATGCGGTCTGGGTCCGCGCCAACAGCGACTGCGTTACGAATGGCTTCGTCGATCACTGACCATGCCATTTTGTAAGCATCACGTTTTCCATATTCAGGATTGATGCCATTGGAGAGCACAATGCCTTTGACTCCGCGTGTGCCAATCGGTTTGATGACGGCCGCATCCGATGGCGCGTCTGCTTCGACGCCAGTCAATGGCTTGACAACTGTCCCGCCTTGCACTTCATGATCGTAGAGTCGAATCACCGATGATTTGCTGGCGATATTTGGAGAGGAGAGAAGGTTGAGGAGAGTTTCTTTGATATTCGATATTGGATATTCGAGTACTCGAGGTTCCAATATCGGCTTTTCGATAACTGCTTTTAGCTGTCTCTGTGGAATACCATCGTGTAAAAATTCGTTATCCATATCCACAACAATGGATTCGTTATAACGAACAACGAGTCGGCCATTGCCTGTGAATTCGCCGATGTCGGTTAATTCGGTATCGAAAGTGTCACAAAGTTTTTGCAAATTAGAAATGTTTTCAGAAGGGACTGCCAACACCATACGCTCTTGTGCTTCGGAAAGCCAAATCTCCCACGGAGCGAGACCGGGGTATTTGAGCCGCACATGCGAAAGTTCAATATCTGCGCCGATGGTGGATGCCATTTCGCCTGCCGCAGAGGACAGCCCGCCTGCGCCGCAATCAGTGATGGCGGTATATAAGCCTAAATCTCTCGCGCGCACAATGACATCGATCAAACCTTTTTCAGTGATGGGGTCGCCAATCTGAACCGAAGCTCCCGCCACTTCGCCTGTCTGCGCGTCCATGGTCATGGATGAAAAAGTTGCGCCGCGCAATCCGTCGCGCCCTGTGCGGCCACCGAGCACGATCACTCTGTCACCTTTACGCGGTGTGCGGACATGTTTTCCTTTTGGCGCCAGACCAACACATCCGCAAAAAACAAGCGGATTGGCCGTGTAGCCTTCGTCATAAAGGATTGCGCCGTTCACGGTTGGGATACCGATCTTGTTACCATAATCCTGCACACCTGCGACCACGCCCGATTGAATGCGGCGCGGATGCAAGACACCTTCTGGCAATGTATTTGGATTTAAATCTTGTGGACCGAAGCAGAGAACATCAGTGTTAGCGATGGGTTTTGCGCTGACCCCGATCACATCGCGTATGACTCCGCCGACGCCTGTGTTCGCTCCGCCAAACGGCTCAATGGCTGACGGATGGTTGTGCGTCTCAGCCTTGAATGAAATTTCGAATTCATCATCAAAGTCAATGATGCCCGCGTTATCCACAAAAGCAGAAATTACCCACGGCGCATTTATTTTGTCGGTGGCAGATTTGAGATAGGTTTTGATGATCGAGTCGATTTGATAATTTCCGTTGGGAGATTCAACGTCCACTTTGGCTTTGAATGTTTTATGCCCGCAGTGTTCGCTCCAGGTTTGGGCGATGGTTTCAAATTCAACATCGGTTGGATCGCGTTGTTCCTGGTGGAAATAATTTTGAATTGCTTTCATTTCAGTTAGATCAAGCGCGGCGCGGCGGTCTTTGGAAACGGAAAGTAATTCGTTATCGGATATGTTGCGGATGGAAATGATTTCCACTGTGCCGCTGGATTCGGTTTCTTGTGGAAATGAAGGCGTGATTTCGCCAATAGTCCAGTGATGGATGACTGGGTTGGCAACTAGTTTGTAAACGGACTCTTTCACGGATTCACGGACGGGAACGGATTTGTCGAATGTGAGGAGGAAGCGCTGGCCTGTGGCGGCGTGATGGACTCCGTTGAAGCCGAGTTCGTGCGCGGCGCGGACAATTTGCTCGGCTACAGGGTCGGTGACGCCGGGGCGAAGAGCCACTTCCAGAATAACTGTATCAGGTTCGGGCGGAGCGAGAGGCGCGGGTAATTCCATCCACGAAGCGGATTGAGTGACAGGGTCGGTAAAAAGTTTGAGGGTCAACTGTTGCAAATCTTCCTGCGACAGTTGACCCTCGATGAAGTACAAATCCTGACACTCCATCCTTAGCAAATTTTGGAATCCGAGCGCTCTGGCATCAGAAAGGATTCCTGATGAGCGCGGGTCAAAATGGTTGAAGCGAACAACAAAATGATAGATGGGCATGTGGTTTTCTCTGAATGAAATCGGGGCGATTGTACATCAGCCAAGTTGTCTAGTCAATGCGCAGTCATCCCCCAGCAACTTTGGCAGTCGCGGCGGAGCGAGTGTGAACATCCAGTTTTTCAAAGACCGCTTTCAAGTGCCGCTTGACGGTGTTGGTGGTGATGAATAACTTTTCCGCAATTTCCTTGTTGGTTAAACCTTGAGCCAGCAGATCGAGCACTTCGCGTTCGCGGTCAGTGAGCGCATTCAATTCACTGGACGATTGATTCTTCAAGCGTGTCTCTTCGATCACGCGACGGAAGGCGGCGCGGTCAAAGGTTTGTTTTTCGATGTAAGCGGAGATGGCATACTCTGAATACACTCGTTGAATTTCTTCAGTCTCAGTAATGCCGCTGACAACGATGGATGGAATATTTTCAGAGCGGGTGGTGCTGAGCAGTTGATAGCCGTCTTGATTCGAATTATCGAGAGAATTTCCAAGTGACAGGTCAATGACTGCCAGTGTAAATTTTTCCTTGCGGAGATAGCCAAAAGCATCGCCAAAGCCCGCACACGAGCGGACTTGAAAACCCGCGTCACTTAATAATTCTTCAAGGATGCTGCGCCAGCCTGCGTCATCTTCCACGACCAGAGCTTTTTCATTGGGAAGTTTCTGCGGGGCAGCCGAGCCTTTCACAGCGGAGGAAGATGCTGTCGTTGCAGAAGCAGGCGCAGGCGCGGAAAGATTCGGCGGGCTGACGAGGATCCTGTAAACGATGTCACGGAACTGACTGCGGTGGAAACTCTCCTTGCGAAGAAATGTAAAAGCGCCATAATCTGTGAGCGCAGTGACTGCCAGTTCAACGGTTGCAAATCCAGTGAGAAGAATCGCGCGGCAGTTGGGGTCGAGGCGGCGGATCGAATCCAACACGCGCAGACCGTCAACATTGTTATGGTCATTCGACGAAAGCGAAAGGTCAACGACGGCGAGGCGGTGCGGCTGGGATTTGAGAATGAGCGCGGCTTCATCCACGCTGCCGGCAACATCCACTTCAAGACCGCAATCTGAAAGTATTTCACTAAGAATTTGCTGCCATGAATTATCGTCATCAACGACGAGTGCGCGAAGAGTTTGAGCTGTCATGCTGAATCCTCCGCGCGGGGCAAACGCAAAATAAAAGCTGCGCCGTGTTGACCGTCACTCTCCACCACAACAGAACCACCGAGACGGGTCATTAAAGTTTTTACCCACCATAGCCCAAAACCCAATTTACCAGGTTGAGCGCCAGCGCGGCCTGAAAAATTTAATTCAAATATCTGATTATGCAATTCAGGAGAGACACCGGGGCCGTTATCAATAACAGATACTTCCACCCATTGGGAACCAGCAAGTCCGCGAATGTTTATATTGCCGCTTCCATTCATGGCGACGTTTGCATTTTCAATTAGATTTTTAAAAACAAAAGTGAGACTCTGCCCACCTGCGATCACCATGGGCAGATCATCAAGGTCGTCCACTGTGATATGAATATCTGCGGAAACCTGCACAGTGTGAAGCGCATCTGACACACAAGATGCAATGCGAACTTTTTCCATGCGGATGGGCCGCAAGTGTGAAAGATTCTCCTGCACGATCTGCATGGCTTCCATCGCGCTGCGTTCGATCTCGCTCAGGCTTTTGGTGAGGTATGAATCACTTTCAAGCGTCTGGCGATATTTATCCTGAATGGCTTGAATCCTGACAGGGATAACTCCTACTTTATTGTTCATGTTGTGCAGAAGATTGGCGGAAATATCCCCCACCGCCGCGAAGGTCTCCGCTGTCCAATGCTGTTCCTGGGATGTGCGTAACGCCTGTTGATGCGACTCATTTTGGACAGCAAGCACCGCATAGTTGGCGAGACATGCCAATACTTTTTTATCCCATTCAGACTTTGCGCTTCTCGCTTCGCGCGCGCCCGTATCTGGGTAGAACACCCCAAACATTCCCAACGCCTTTGTATCGCCTCCTGTCAGAAGCAGCAGCAATAAGACATTGGGAGAATCAACCTCGGAGATTGGCACGTCACTTTGAATCTCTCCGTTGGATGATGCGAGCTTTAATTGTCCCTGCTCATCATCCAACCAGATCGCGCTCGACGATGAATTGAGCAAATCGTTTGCCATTACACAAAGTTGATCGAGTACTTTCAGGCTTGGCTGTGAAATAAGCAATTGCGCCGCTTCCTGCAAGGCATCCAACAACCGAACTTCCTGAATGGCAGTGACGGCATGCGTCGCAAGCGATTGCAGCATGTGACTGTCGTCTTCGGAAAAAGCCCCAACATGCGGGCTTTCCAAATTAAGCACACCCTCCAATCGTCCGCTTGAATTGACGAGCGGAACAGCCAATTCGGACAGCATCTTTAAACCAGAATCAAGCGGATAGTAAATTTGTGACCAGGGTTCCGCCCGCAAGTCTGGGATCAATACAGGTTGTCTTGTGCGGGCTGCGTGAGCCATCACGCTGTTTCCATTCAAAGGCATTTTCTCGATCAGGGGCTTGTCCATGTGACTGCCACCCACCGCGCTGGTGATCAAATATTCTCCGCTTTTATCCAACAGGCGAAAAATTCCATAGCGGGCATTGGTAACTTCAAGAGCAAGCTGCAAAATGGATTCGAGGGTTTCTTCCAGCCGTAAACGCGAGGAGATAATAAGCCCCGCGCGATGTAAACGGCTTAACTCTTCCTCCTTGCGGGCCAGATCGCGATGGACACCAGTCAAACGCCGCGCATGATAGATCGCCATCGCCGCCTGATTGACAAAGTTATCGAGCATCAATTGTTCCAGTTTCGTGAACTCACGTTTTTCATACAAATAAATATATAAGATCCCAACTGCCTGTTCGGCAACGATCAAGGGAAAACATCCGACCGCATTTACGCCCAACGCCGCGTGATAAGGGTGTATTTCCAGGTCGAGTTCTTCATAAGACAATGTTCGATGCCTGCGCTGAATGGTCCGTATCCCGATCCCATTGGGACGCGGGGCATCATCGGAATATTCTGGATTTTTGGCGAGAGCATGTCCTTCGGCTTGAGCGGATACACGCGACTCCGCTTCGAACCTGCCCGTGGCCTGATCATACGTATGGATCACAGCCGACGACCCGGGCACGACCCGAATGGCGCTCTCCACGATTAACTGCAAACTGACTCCGCTATTGTTCGCGTCACCGGGGCCGATGTGATTGATCGCATCACTGATCTGGTTCAGGCTCGCAAGGACTTCAAGCAGCTTCGTTTCGTTTATTTCGGGAGAGAGCGGTTTTGTTTCCATTTATTTGATTCTAACTTATATGCGAGTATTTTTATTCGGAGCGCGGACTTTAACGCTTGTTGTGAGATGGTCACCAAACGACCAAATCAGCGAAAGCCAGTTTGGGACGTCCGAGCTGAATGTTGAACCAGATACAAAAGTTGTGAAGAGTAACACTCGCAGCGAGACGAACGCGAAA
>JABFSL010000092.1 GCA_013140605.1 Anaerolineales bacterium | reverse complement strand
TGATAATCGGTTTTTTGAGATCAATAAACTCATATCGCAGGCGCAAGGAAGTCCGCTTGTGCGGGAAAGCAAAAAATTTGCAGAGAAACTATTATATAAAAAGAAACCTCAGAATAGAAGAAAGATCAAGAAGTCGATGGTTGGCTAGTTTGATGTCCTTGCAACGACATTGAATTTAATCAATATTTATCAATATAAAAAGGATGTGTACCATGTTATTTGCTGAACTTCTCACACAAGCACAAGTGGAACGAATCCATGACGCCGCACTTGAGATCCTTGAAGAAGTTGGTTTAAAAGTTCGTTACGAACCAGCGCGTGAAATTTTTGCCAAACATGGCTGTCACGTGGATGGCGAACGTGTCAAGTTCCCACGTGAAGTGGTGGAAAAATATCGGAGGATGATTCCGCCGTCTTTTACCTTTTATGCGCGTGACCCGAAATTTGACAAGACGATCCCGCAGGATAGCCCGGTCATCGTAACGGCCAGTTCTGCCCCAGATATTATCGACCCTGTCACAGGTCAGGAAAGACGCGCTGAGTCTGGTGACATCGCGCGCATCGCGCACCTGATCAATGAACTGCCAGGCTATGATGTCTTCTCCATTTCCACTTTGGCAGATGATGCGCCAGCGGATCAATTCACAATCTCGAGGCTGTATCCTGCTCTCAAGTATTGTCTCAAACCGATCAGAGTCACCACCACAGACCACAAAGACACATTGAGCATTATGAAAATGGCATATCTGGTGGCTGGTGGAGAAGCGGCATATAAGGAGCGACCTTTCCTAACCCATCATTATTGTCCTACGGTTTCACCGCTGTCCATGGACAATCTTTCAACTGAAAATGTGATCTATTTTGCCAGCGAAGGATTGCCTGTGTATCCGACCATTGTGCCGAATGCGGGGCTGACATCACCCATGTCCATGGCGGGAACGCTTGCACAGGGTAATGCTGAATTCCTTGCCACAGCCACTTTGATGCAAATGGTGAAGGAAGGTACGCCAACGATCTATGCCACGCTTGCCACCGTGGCTGATATGCGGACAGGCGCGTACACCTCCGGTGGAATTGAATGCGGCATGCTGCACATGGCATTCGCGCAGATCGCGCATTTTTATAATGTGCCGTGCGGAGGTTACATCGGCTTGACGAATTCCAAAGTAAACGACGCGCAGGCGGGATATGAAACGGGCATGTCCGCAATCGGCGGGTTGGTCAGCGGCATGGACATGTTCAACATTGGCGGTTTGATCGACGCCCTCAAAACTTTTGATTTTGCAAAAGCTGTGATCGATGATGAGATGGCGCAAATGATGAAGCGGCTCAAACGTGGGGTATCTTTTACTGAAGAAGACTTGGCGCTTGATTTAATTAAACAGGTCGGCCCTGGCGGATCATACATTGTCGCCAAGCACACCATTAGCCGTATGAAGACCGAAGCTGTGATGACCAAATTGGCAGACCGTGATGCGCGCACGAGTTGGGTAAAGAAAGGCGCGATGGATATTCAAGCACGCGCGATGAAGAAGTTAAAGGATGTGATGGTTGCCAACGTCAACCCGCTGATCTCGCCTGAATTGGATGAGAAGCTTCGAGCCGAGTTCCCAGGGCTTGTTGCGGGTGAGTTGTTACCGATAGTGTAATAGATATCTTTCAAAAGTCTTTTTTTGCCACAGAGAAAACCCTGAGTTTTTAAGTGTTTTTCCTCAAAAAGCTCTGTGCTCTCACTTTTGCAAGAGGTCAAATAAAATAAACTTCCACGTCTACAATTTGGATTCACCTGAGATCGACAAAAGAGACGTTGAAGTTTAAAAATAAAATTGGAGATTTCATGTTAAGGTTTTTTAAGCGCAAGGAAGATGTCTTTCAAAAGTTGATCGAGCAACAGGCTTCGATAACTTATGAGGCATTGAGACTGTTGGTTAAATATTTGGAAACACTTGACTCAGAGGTGGCTGAGGAACTTTCGATCAAGGAAAAAGAAGCGGATGAAGTGCGCCGCATTTTGATCGATGAATTGAATCGCACCTTTGTCACACCGTTTGACCGCGAGGATATTTTTTCCCTGTCCCGTTCCATTGATGATGTTGTGGATTATGCGGATAGTACTGTGATGGAAATGGTGATCCTCAATGTGAAATCCACACCCTATATGATGCGGATGGCGAACTTGTTGAAAGATGCCGCCTATGAGATCTGGCACGCGGTTCAACGCCTTCCGAATCATCCAAATGTCGCCACAGATCACGCGCAGCGCGCCAAGGCTTTGGAGAACCGCGTGGAAGCAGTCTATCGCGAAGCCGTTGCGGATTTATTCAGCGGGCCTGAGGATATTCATCACGTGGTTGAAATGTTGAAGATGCGTGAAGTGTATCGTCATCTTTCCAATGCGGCAGATCGCGGCGATGAAGCTGCCAATACGATCGCAGATATTGTCGTAAAGAAAACTTAACAAGGTGTTAATGTCCCCTGAACTTATCCTTGTTATTATTCTGACGTTGTTTTTCGAGTTCCTTAATGGGATGCGCGATTCGAGCAACATTGTTGCGACAATGATCTCTTCGCGAGCATTCCATCCCCAGACGGCGCTGGGGATAACGGCTGTCGCTGAATTTTTTGGTCCTTTTCTGTTTGGCGTCACTGTGGCCAAGACCATCGGAAGTGATATTGTCGATTCGCATATTTTGACGATCGAGGCTTTGATCGCTTGTGTGGCTGGCGCTGTAATTTGGAATATGCTTACATGGTTCTTTGGAATCCCCAGCAGTTCCTCTCATGCATTGATCGGCGGGCTGATGGGTGCGGTCTTCGTTTCTGTGGGAATGAGTGCTATAAAATTTCAGGGCATGTATAAGGTGTTGATCGCCTTGTTCGCTTCGCCTGTCATTGGGTTTGTTGTTGGCTTTATCATTTTGCGTACCATTCTTTTTTTGGCGAAAAATGCGACACCACGTATCAATGACCTTTTCAAGAACGGTCAATTTTTTACGGCGGTTGGCCTTGCTTTCAGCCACGGCACGAACGATGCGCAAAAGACGATGGGTATCATTACCTTGAGTTTGATCATCAGCGGGCAGTTAAAAGATTTCACGATCCCTTTTTGGGTGATACTCGCCAGCGCCTCCACAATGGCGATAGGGACGGCGCTTGGCGGGTGGAGATTGATCCGTACCCTTGGCGGTAAATTCTATAAGATCCGCCCTGTGCATAGTTTTGCGACACAGTTAACTTCAGCGCTTGTTATCTTGAGCGCTTCGTTTATCGGGCTCCCCGTCAGTACCACTCAGGTTGTTAGTTCAGCGATCATCGGCGTCGGTTCGTCTGAACGGTTTGGTAAAGTCCGCTGGAGCGTGGCAGGTGATATTCTTATCGCATGGATCGTGACGATTCCCGCCAGCGCTTTATTTTCCGCAGTGATTTACTGGTTGATTTCCATCGTGAAATGAATATGCTCTGTGGAAAAATTCACTATGATCAATATGTTCAAAGTTGAATGGTTTGACTTTGAATATTGATAATGCTACAATATTAACGCTTTGTTAACAGATTGGAGGTGTGCAGGAAAAATTTGAAGTTGTTCCGTTCGCCAATCAGACAAAAACCAAAAAGGAGTAAGAGAGAGATATGAATAAAAAGTTTGCTTTTCAATTGTTCGCCCTGTTCGTGATCGCGGCCACTCTGTTGTCCGCTTGTGGTGGTGGAGTTGTTGCTACTGAAGCTCCTGCTGCTACTGAAGCCCCTGCCGTAGTTACTGAGGCTCCTGTTGTTGCTACCGAAGCCCCCGTTGCTGACCCAATGGCTGATCTGATTGCCGCCGCTCAGGCCGAAGGTACACTCACAACCATCGCTTTGCCCCATGACTGGTGCAACTACGGTGAAGTTATTGATGCTTTCAAAGCCACGTATGGTTTGGAAGTCAACGAATTGAATCCTGATGCCGGCTCCGGTGATGAAATTGAAGCCATCAAGGCCAATAAGGATAACACTGGTCCTCAGGCTCCTGATGTGATCGATGTAGGCTTTGCTTTCGGTGATTCCTCCAAGGCCGAAGGTTTGATCCAGCCTTACAAGGTTTCCACTTGGGACAGCATCCCCGATGACGCCAAGGATGCCGAAGGGTATTGGTACGGCGATTACTACGGCGTTCTATCCTTCCTTGTGAACACCGATGTTCAACCCGATGTTCCTCAAGATTGGGCTGACTTGCTTGATCCTAAGTACAACGGTCAGGTTGCCATGTCTGGCGATCCCCGCACTTCCAACCAGGCGATTCAAACCGTTTTTGCCGCAGCTCTTGCCAATGGTGGTTCCCTTGATGACGCTCAGGCTGGTCTTGATTACTTCGCCGAGATGAACACAGCTGGCAACCTTGTTCCGTTGATCGCAAACAATGGTTTGGTCGCCACTGGTGAGACCGCAGTCCGCATTACCTGGGACTATAACGCTCTCGCCGCTGTCGATTCTTTCGAAGGAAATCCGAAGGCCGAAGTTGTAGTTCCTGCCACTGGCCGCTTCGCTGGTGTATATGTTCAGGCGATCAGCGCTTATGCTCCGCACCCCAATGCTGCCAAGTTATGGATGGAATTCCTCTATTCTGACGAAGGCCAGACCCTTTGGATGAAGGGCTATTGCCACCCGATCCGCGAAGCTGATATGCGCGAACGCGGTGTCATTCCCGCCGACTTGCTCGCCAAGTTACCTGATGTCTCCGGCGCAGTATTCCCAACCCTTGACCAGCTCAACGCTGCCAAAGAGTTGATCACTGTCAACTGGGACGCAGCAGTTGGCGCGGATGTTAAGGCCGCTCCGTAACAAATCAATTTTGATGTAATAAACGCGAGACCCTGTCATATGACAGGGTCTCGCCATAGCAAGAGATACTGCCAGTTGCATAAAATTACTAAACTTCAATTGTAAAATAAGAGCAAAATTTTTCAGTTTAGCGAATTATGCAATACCCTGTAAGTTGAGGTAAATTAATAATGGCTCAAACTGCTCTTAACCCAAAAAGTTCAACTCCTGCTTTTGACTGGAAAAAATGGCTTGGCGTGATCCCGTTTTTTCTATTCGCAATCCTATTTCTTGTTTTGCCCTCCCTGCGCTTAATTGCTGGAAGTTTTACGAATAATGAAGGCCAGTTTACGATTGCAAACATTCTTCAGCTATTTCAGGAACAATCCATTCTTGATGCGTATTGGCTGAGTATTCGCATTAGTGCAGCGACGGCGATTGGCGGCGGCATTTTTGGTTTCCTGCTTGCTTATTCCGTGACGGTGGGTGGATTGCCCAAACCTCTGCGATCGGCATTGATCACATTTTCAGGAGTGGCATCCAACTTTGCCGGCGTTCCGTTGGCTTTTGCTTTTATCGCCACGCTTGGCCGCACTGGTTTTGTAACCGCTCTGATCAAGAATTTATTTGGGGTTAATTTATATCAACAAACAAGTTTTGACTTGTACAGTTTTTGGGGGCTGAGTCTTACATATATGTACTTCCAGTTCCCGCTGATGGTTCTTATCATGGCTCCGGCTTTGGACGGATTAAAGCGCGAATGGCGCGAAGCGGCAGAAAACCTGGGAGCGAGCACAACACAATATTGGATGCGGGTCGCATTCCCTGTTCTGCTTCCCTCAATCCTTGGTTCCATGATCCTACTGTTTGGCAACGCCTTTGGTGCTTATGCGACGGCTTATGCTCTTACAGGCGGCAGGCTTGGAATTATTACCATTCAGATCGGCGCGCAAATCCGCGGCGATGTTCTCCATAACCCCGGGCTTGGTTATGCCATGGCAATGGGGATGGTTGTTATTATGGCGATCTCGTTGATGGGCTATTCATGGCTTCAGAAAAGATCGGAAAGGTGGTTGAGATGAGCATACTTACCCGAATTCGCCGAATTCCCTTTTGGAGTTGGTTCTGGTTTATTTTAGGCGCGTTATATTTCCTTCTCCCCTTGTATGCCACGGTCAACTTTTCGCTTCGAATGGAACGTGACGTAATTGGATTTAAAGCGTATGTCAGGGCATTTGAAGACCCCGAATTTATCAAGACATTCCTGTATTCAAATATGCTCGCGTTATTAACCATTGTCGCCAGCATCATCCTGATCGTACCTACGGCTTACTGGATCCGCCTGCGCCTGCCGGAGGCCAGAAGGATTGTGGAGTTTATTACACTGCTGCCTTTCGTCGTACCTGCGATCATTCTTGTTTTTGGTTTGATCCGTATCTATAGCTCGCCTGTTAAAATTCCCTTCACTGATACAACACTATTACAGCCTCTCACAACATTCGAAGTAGGGACAGATATTTTGATCGTTGCTGGCTATGTGGTTTTGGGTCTGCCTTATATGTACCGATCTGTGGATACCGGCATGCGTACGGTGGATGTACGTACACTCACCGAGGCCGCGCAAAGCCTGGGGGCAAGCTGGTTTACCATCATTGTGCGTGTGATCCTGCCCAATATTCGAGCAGCGTTATTGAGCGGTGCCTTGCTTACTTTTGCCATTGTGGTTGGTGAAGTCACTCTTGCTTCCTTCCTTGGGGTGCCTGCTTTTGGTCCATATCTCTTCCTGCTCGGTCAACATCGCGCGTATGAGCCTGCGGCGCTTTCCTTTGCAAGTTTCCTGCTTACATGGGTCGCAATGGGGCTCATTCAGTTGTTCACGGGCGGACAGGGACAAACCACAGGGGCACATTAAATTACAGAGGAGAATTCACTATGTCATATTTATCCATTTCACATGTTACAAAGAAGTTTGGTGACACGGTAGTGGTGGACGATTTCAACCTTGATATTGAAAAAGGCGAATTCGTTTCTTTTCTGGGACCGTCGGGCTGCGGGAAAACTACTACCTTGCGTATGGTGGCAGGCTTTGAGATTCCCACCTCCGGGAAGATTCTGCTGAATGGCGCGGATATTACAGATAAGGCTCCAAATCAACGCAATGTGGGTATGATCTTTCAATCATATGCGTTGTTCCCAAATATGACTGTTGCTCAGAATATCGGCTTTGGGCTTCGTATTCGCAAGGAACCAGAAGCAACAGTAAAACAGCGTGTGGATGAAATGGTCAGCTTGATCAACCTTGAGAAACACGCGAATAAATATCCCTACCAGCTTTCGGGCGGTCAACAACAGCGTGTGTCGTTGGCGCGCGCGCTTGCCAATCGTCCGCAGGTGCTTTTGCTGGATGAGCCTCTTTCAGCCCTGGATGCCAAAATTCGCGTTTCGTTGCGGGCTGAAATTCGCGCGATTCAGAAATCGCTGGGGATTACCGCCATTTTCGTCACTCATGATCAGGAGGAAGCCCTTTCCATTTCCGACCGCATTGTTGTTATGAATACGGGCGTAATGGAGCAAGTGGGCACTCCGTTTGAGATATACAATTTTCCAACCACCGTATTCGCCGCAAATTTTGTGGGTTCATTGAACAATTCATCTGCTGAAGTGGTTGACCCTGCCAATAGCCTCATATCCATCGACGGTGTGCAATTCGAATCCGCTGTGGATTTGAAGCAGCGAAGGAAAGGCGATAAGGTTCGCGTTGCAATTCGCCCTGAACGCTTGAGTTTTGCGTCGGAACAGAAAAAGGCCAATGTTGTAGACGCAACCATCGAGAATGTCACCTTCCTTGGCTCGGTTGTTCGTATTCAGGTAAAAATTGGACAAACGAAATTCAACATGGATACCTTCAATAATCCATTTCTTGAGCTTCCAAAGATCGGCTCAATGGAACAGGTCACTTGTTCACGGGAAGCCGTGCTTGTGCTGGATGAGTAGAAATTGATCACTGATAAAAACGGTTCGGGGTGTTTGAAACCCGAACCGTTTTTGTTTGAGGTAACCCATGAGAAAAGTCATTCTTATTTTATCTGACGCGTTACGTTATGATGTGGCTGTTGCCAACATGGGGTTTCTCGGCCACCTTGTAGAGTCCAAACTTGCGAGCCTTTATAAAATAGTAGGGGAACTGCCAAGCATGTCCCGTCCCATGTACGAGACAGTTCATACGGGTGTGCCATCGAGTGTGCATGGGATCGTTGCGAATTCCATTGTGCGGCGTTCGAAAATGCCGAATGTTTTTCAATCTTCAAAAGATGCGGGCAAGGTTACTGCGGCCGCTGCGTATTATTGGGTCTCCGAGTTATATAATAGCGCGCCGTATAATCGCATTGATGATAAAGAAACCGATAACGATTCGCTGTCCATTCAACATGGCCGTTTTTACACGGAAGATGAATATCCCGATGTGGAGCTCTTCGCAAGCGCCGCGCATTTGATACGAAAATATTCTCCCGATTATTTACTTCTTCATCCGATGGGAATGGATTATCACGGCGAAACCTTTGGTTCTGATTCAAAGGAATATCGCAACCACGCCATTCGTCAGGATATGTGGCTGGCGCCCCTAATTCAGGAATGGATGGAACGCGATTACACCATTCTCGTCACTGGCGATCACGGCATCAACAAGGATGGCGCGCACGGCGGGACCACGTCAGAGCAAAGAGATGTCCCATTGTTCTGTATCCAGCCAAACGTTAAAGGGAGAGGCGATACGGGTCAGATCATCTCACAGTTGCAGGTCGCACCAACAATCCTCAAATTGCTGGATGTCCCAATTCCAGATACGATGAAGCAGAAGCCTTTATTTCTCGACTAATGCCTTTACCAGCTCGCGATTGAAATCTGGAATATCCGCCACAACCCGACCCCAAACCTGATTGCCGCTTCGAAAGGCAGGTTCATCCGCCCAGACCGCGCCCGCGTTCACGAGATCATCCTTGATGCCAAGTGAGCCCGTGGCGCGTTGACCTTTCTTGATAATACCCGCAGAAATGGCAGTCGAGCCGCCGTGACAAATAATGCCGATGATCTTCCCAGCATCATCCATTTTCTTTACAAGATTTTTCACGGCATCATATCTGCGTAATTTATCTGGAGCCCATCCGCCGGGAATGACAAGCGCAAAAAGTTCATCCGCATTAAGTGACGCGATCAATGTGTCGGGTGTGACCGTTAAGCCGTTTTTTCCTTTTACGGGTTTCAAGTCAAGGCTGGCGGTGAGCACCTGTACGCCTTCCTCTTGCAGCCTCATCATCGGAACAAAATATTCGTAGTCTTCAACACCTTCAGCGACCAACATGGCAATTTTTTTATTTTGTAAACGCATGGGTTTCTCCTTTTGATTTATGGGTAAATATTGATAAATGTTATTGTGACGGGTGAGCACCCAAATGTAACACGTGACCTGAATCCGAACAACTCCCGCTGAAGGATTGTTGCCAATTTTTATGATGTCTCTGGTTGACAACCACTCTGATATTCGCTAAACTATACGAAAAGACTACGCGCTGTTTGTTAGCTCGCAAGGATGAATTATGGCAAAAATATCTGATTCCGCTCATATCACAACGAAAACTCTGCTTCCTGCCGCCATCAACGGCTGGGAAATGTTCATGTTCGATCAGGGACGTTCACCGAATACTGTCAAAGCCTTTCTCTCCGATGTTCGGCTGCTGACTCAATTCCTCGCTCCTGACCAGGCAATCGGTTCCATTACAACGGATCAACTCAACCGTTTCTTTGCGTGGATGGAAAAAGAGAGGGGCATCCCGTGCAGCCCCAAGACCTTGTCACGGCGCATTACTTCCGTAAAGTCATTCTTCCGCTGGTTGAGCAAAAATGGCGTATTAAGTATTGACCCCGCTGAAAAGGTTTTACAGCGCTCCGCCATCAGTCCGCTGCCACAGGTGCTGACCGAGGCTGAGTATGAGGCTGTTTTGCTTGCCGCGGATCGTCATCGCCGTGAGAAAAAGCCTGACGCGCGTTCCTATACGCTTGTTTCTCTTTTGCTCAGCACGGGCATAAAGAAAAGCGAATGCCTTGGCATCCACGTGAATCATGTTGATCTTGACGCAAAAAACGGCCCGCATGTATTTATCCGTTATGCCAGCCCGGCCAACCGTTATAAGGAACGCAAGATAGATTTGGAAGAGGATTGGATTACAGCATACAACGAATATCTAGCCCAGTATCAACCCGTTGACCAGGTTTTTGCCTGGTCGCCGCGCAGGTTGGAATACCTGCTCGAAGATATCGGTTCAGAAGCCTCCCTTACCAAACACCTTTCCTTTGACATGTGCCGCTGGACTTGCGCGTTACGAGATTATCAGGCAGGTGTCGATTCGGATAAGATCCGTCAAAAACTTGGCGTGTCAAAGATCCAGTGGCGAGAGTTGTTCATAAAAATAAGACAGTTAAACGGTGAAATAAAATAAGAAAAAATCCCGTTCCATTGGAACGGGATTTTTTACAATATTTTTTCTGGTGGGCGTATCACAGAAAAGTAAACAACATTTTTTGTTGTGTCTGTCAAACGGTACTTGTGGGCGGGGCGATAACCAGGCACCCATATGATCTCATCCCCTGAACACAATATGGGCCAATGTTCGCGCGCGCGCTGCGGCATTTTCTCATTCACAAAAAAATCTGAAAGCTTTTGGGAATGACCTTCCATTCCTAATGGCGAAAAATGATCTCCCTGATGCCGTATCCTCAACTCAAGCGACTCTGGAAGATTTTCCGCATCCAACCAGACCTGAAACTGGTCCTCGTTCCGTTCGGCCTGTTCCTTCGCGATGGTGGGGATGCGCCAGCGCTCGCCATTGAATTTCCAGCCGCCCGCAAGCTCAGCGTGCCCTGGGATTGTGATTGGCAGCAGGGTTGTTGTTCCGATCATTTGCGGCCAAAGATTGAACGGCAATTCGGCATCCAATGTGCAGAGATAAACATGATCCAGTTCGCGGAACATGCGCAGGCCGCCTTTCAGGTCAACTCGTGCGGAATGCGCGCTGCTCTTGAGCATTTTGGTCGCGCGCTCAAGAACTGAAAAGCTGATATCCAACCCGGGGCGCAGAATCTGCATGGCCTGTTTGACCAGATTGCGTTGGAGTCCGATCGAATGCCCGGAGAGCAGGTCAGAGTCAAAGGTGATAACTTCTTCTTCAACGTCAGTCACTGTTTCCTGCCAGGCCTTTTCCAGTGTTTCCATTACAAAGGCATAGTCACCTTTCAGTGATTCTGACATGTGCATAACCGCTTCGCGAAATTTTGGGTTGTAGCTTTCGAGGCTGGGTATCAAAAGATGGCGAATGCGATTTCGTTGAAAGTTAAGTGAATCATTGCTTGAGTCGTAATGCGGGCGCAATCCATTGACGGCGCAAAATACAACCGTTTCTTCACGCCACATTTTTAACAAGGGGCGGACGATGGGAATTTCAGCGTCGAAGCTTTTGATCAACGAACGAAAAGACATGCCCTTTAAACCTGTAAGAGCGCTGCCTCGCAGAAAATGCATGAGAATGGTTTCGACCTGATCGTCTGCTGTGTGTCCAACTGCGATGGCCTGGGCGTTTCGCTGCCGAGCAAGTTTGAACATGAAACGATATCGTAAATTGCGCGCGGCTTCTTCGAGGGAGAGTTTTTCCTGATTGGCATATGCCCGCACGTCGGCGCCATCAATAAAGCACCCGAGCATTAAACGCGAGGCGGTCTTTTCCACCATGCGCGCATCCTGACCTGATTCCGGGCGAAGTTGGTGATTGAAGTGGGCGACGATAATGGAATAGCCCGCCTGCCGTAAGGTTTCCATCAGGCACAGACTATCAGGTCCGCCTGAAACGCCTACAATGATCGGCCTGTCTTTTACAAGCCCGCACTCATCCCTTAAGATGGTTTCAATGTTTTCTGCCATTATGTACTGATACCCTTGCCTGAAATATAAAATTTGATTTTGATAAAAAATTAAATCTGATACAACTCCACCAGCACTCCGCCCGTGGACTCTGGATGAATGAAAGCATATTTTTTTCCGTCTGCTGCAGTGCGCGGTTCTTCGTTGATGAGACGAATATTCTTGGCCTTCAACTGTGACATCATGCCTTCGATATCATCCACTTCGAGGCAAAGGTGATGCATGCCTTGTCCGCGCTTGGCGAGATATTTGGCAATGCCAGAATCGTTCGTGGTGGGCATGACCAGTTCCACCTCCGCGCCAGCTACGGGTAGAAAGGCAACTTGTGATTGTTCTGCGGGGACATCGCGCAGTTCATGCAGTTGAATTCCGAGCGCATCGCGCCAGAATAAAAGGGATTTCTCCATATCTTCCACTACTACAGCGATATGATTGACGGCAGTGATCTTGGGCATTTTTCCTCAAAGTTGATCTTGGGATTTGTATTTCCTTTAATTTTACTCTGCTTCTGCATAAACGAAATAGTTTGTTCAATTTTTGGAATGCGGACTTCAGTCCGCGTTTTGATGAAACGAGGACTGTTGCATATTAAAAAATAATCCAGCAATCCTAAGTTCATCTTTTTAACGCGAAAGCCGCGAATTGCGCGAACTATTCAAAACCTTTCGCGTTTTTCGCATTTTCGCGTAACACTGCACTGGCTTGCAGTGCAGTGTTACGGTTTTTATTGCTCGGTTTATCGGTAATTTTGGCGCAATGCAGGTACAATATCCGTGCAAAACCTAAACAACCTGCGAGTCCTGGAGTTCTTATGTCACTTAGCAAAAACCCTGCCTTCAACCTAAAAGTTGTTTTACAGGAAACCAATCTTGCAGCAGATACTTTACGCGCCTGGGAGCGTCGCTACGGTCTGCCCACGCCAAGCCGCACCGAAGGCGGGCATCGCCTTTACTCGCAATACGATATTGAGACGATCAAATGGCTGCTGGCGCGACAGTCTGAGGGACTTTCGATCTCACTCGCTGTGGATTTGTGGAATGAAAAGATCGCATCCAAAGTCGACCCCCTTGCTGGTTTTGCCCCTTCGATATTATCTTCCCTGCAAACGACCCCTGCCATCTACATCTCTCCCGAGACAAATCTTGATTCCTTGCGCGCACAATGGATTCAAGCCTGCCTAAACTTTAACGAATCGATTGCCGAGCAGATTCTCAATCAGGCTTTCTCGATGTTCCCTGTTGAAGCAGTGTGTATGGATGTTTTGCAAAAGGGACTCTCCGAATTCGGCGGACTTTGGTACGAGAACCGCGCATCCGTTCAACAGGAACACTTTGCATCAGGCCTCGCCATGCGCCGCCTTGATTCACTCCTTGGCGGTTCCCCCACCCCCACACGGAATCAAACCGTGCTGGTCGGATGTCCATCCAATGAATGGCACACCTTCACACCACTACATCTTGCCTTGCTCCTGCGCCGCCGCGGACTGAATGTGATCCATCTTGGCGCGAATGTCCCAGTTGAACAGTTTGAAGAAACTGTTACTGCTGTAAAAGCCAATCTGGTGATCCTCGTTGCGCAAACATTGACCACCGCTGCCACGTTGCAACTCACCGCACAAACCCTGTCAGGATTAAAAGTCCCTGTCGGTTATGGCGGACGTATCTTCAATATACATTCCGATATGGCAGATTACATCCACGGTTACTATCTCGGCGATTCTCTGAATGCATCACTCACTGCGATTGAAACACTATTGAAAAACAAGGTTAAACCAAATTCACTCAAGACCATCTCACAGGAATACGCCGCCGTGCATCGAGCCTTTATATCCAAACGGATTCACATCGAAAGCACGATCAAGGAAATGGTTCCGTTCGCGGCTTACACTGAAGGATTCGACACAGGCATTCACTTCCTCGGTGACAACATCGCCGCCGCGTTGCAGCTTGGCAATATGGAACTCGTCACAAAGGAAATGGAATGGGTGAAAGTTCTAATGCAGTCACATCAACGCCCGGCAAGCGAACTTGCCGCATTCATCAACACCTATTCGCTGGCCGTGGATAAACACATCAATGGCCGAGGTGCGCCCATCAAGGATTGGCTAAAGACACAAGTCGCAGCCACATAATCTCAAGGAAAGTATGTCATTTTTAAATCTCTGGCTTAACTCAGGCCTCGTCGTCCTTGGTCTGATGGTCGCACTATGGCTGCTCAGCCTCGCCCTCAAAAATTCCAGCATCATTGACATTTTCTGGGGCACTGGCTTTGTTATCATCTTCTGGGTCGGCACATTACTCATTCCTGGTGGGTTGACCGCGCACACGATTCTGCTCGGAGTCATCCTCACCATTTGGGGTCTGCGTTTATCTCTTTATATCTTCCAACGCAATCACGGCAAGCCCGAAGACTTCCGCTATGCAAAATGGAGAGAAGAAACAGGGAAGAATTGGTGGTGGCGCAGTTTCTTTAAAGTATTTTTATTGCAAGGTATTTTATTGTGGATTATCTCTACCCCACTCCTTGCGATGCAAACCAGCAGCGGATCAGACTCCGCCCTGAAATGCTGGGACCTCATTGCAGTCATCATCTGGCTGACAGGCTTCGCCTTCGAAGCTGGCGGTGATTATCAACTGGCACGCTTCAAGGCGAATCCCGATAACAAAGGCAAATTACTAAACACAGGTTTTTGGAGTGTTACCCGTCATCCCAACTATTGGGGCGACGCGGTGCAATGGTGGGGCTTCTATCTCCTCGCCCTAATCAGCGGCGCATGGTGGACCGTATTCAGCCCCATCATCATGACCTGGTTGTTGAGGAATGTCTCCGGTGTAGTTATGCTTGAAAAAAGTTTGAAAGATACGAAACCTGGTTACGCTGAATATGTCGCCAATACGCCCTCATTCATGCCGCGCATATTTCCCCGCAAAAAACAATGACCTCGATCTGGTGGCTATCCAGAGAAGCCGAGCGTGGATCGTAAAAGAAAGAACATTGAAGGCATACAATATTTCAAAGGAAAAAATAAAAATGAACAAACGTGATTTGTCAGTCTCTATGCAGAGTGCAAATTCGACCGCGTTATATATTGGCATTCCAGTTGTCGTGTTTCAATTCACTATTTTTAGCGGATTACACAGCGGGAAAAGTATGCAAACGACTGGGAGCTTTTTGGTTTTCCTTGCCTTTGTGCTGGCAGGAGTCGTTGTTCATGAACTCATCCACGGATTGACATGGATGGCCTTTGGAGGAAAACCCCTCTCAACGATCAAGTTTGGCTTTCAATGGAAAACCTTTACGCCGTACGCGCACTTAAGCGAACCCATTGATGTGAATGCTTATAGAATCGGCGCGATCATGCCAGGCGTAATTTTGGGAATCATTCCCTACATCCTGAGCCTTATTTTGGGCGACGGTAATTTACTCTGGTTCAGCATGATCCACCTGACCGCCGCAAGCGGAGACTGGTTGGTTCTGTGGCTCCTTCGCAAGATCAAGCGCGGAACGCTGGTCGAAGATCACCCAACCCAGGCGGGTTGTTATGTTTACGAAACAAGTTAATGGAAAAAAATTATCCCAATGGCAGGCTATGGATTACATGGATTTTCACGGATAGGTTCAAAGATCCGTGTTAATTCGTAAAACTTGCGGCTAATTTTTTGGCGCTTTGGTTTATAAAAATAAACTCACCCGCGAAAGATTAATTTTTGGGTGAGTCATGTTTGTTAACCAGCCGCCTCATTAACCAGATCATGAATCCATTTCCTTGACCTGAACCTCCAGCCGCTGACAAAGGCTTTGGCGATCTCTTCCAGCATGACCATGAGGTAAACCAGATAGACGGGGAGATGCAGTACAAACGCGCCAACATACGCGGCAGGGACACCGATCAGCCAGATGGAGCAGATCTCCATAATCAACGCAAAGCGCGTATCGCCGCCTGCTCGCAACGCGCCGATAAATGTCGAGAAGTTGAACATGCGAATCCATAAGGTGGACGCCATAACCAGCAACAACCAGCGGACATTATTTTCGCCGCTCGGGGAAAGGTCATACAGTCCCACGACCGCTTCGCGTAAAAGAACAATGATCAAGCCGACAAAGACAGCAAAAGCTACTCCCATAACGATCACCCGTCGAACAATTTCATAGGCTTCATCTTTGCGGCCAGCTCCGATGCGATTCCCGACCATGACCGCACAGGCATTGCCAAGCCCGATAAAAATAACAAAGCCAAGCTCCTCTATGGTCGCATTGACATTGATCGCGGCAATCGAGTCTGTGCCGATGTGGGCATAGATGGCATTGTAGGTTGTAATGCCCAAAGACCAGAACATCTCGTTGGCGATTGCGGGCAGCACCGTTGTCAGCACACGGATAAAGAAAGCTTTGTCGAAGGAGAAAAATGTCAACGGGTTGGCGGCGAGGGGAGTCTTCTGAGTGTAGATAAAGATTAGAAGCAGGACCAGTTCCAATGTCCAGCCTGATGCGGTGCCTATCGCGGCGCCTCGAACTCCCAGCGCGGGGAGTCCGCCGATGCCGAAGATCAATCCATAACCCAGAATCGTTTTAAAGATCAAAGCGGAAACAGTAGCGATGACAGTGAGACGGATCAATTGAATGCTGCGCAAAATTGCGATATAGGAAGTGGCGATGGCGATTGGAACGTAGGTAAACCCGACGATGCGCAGATAACTGCTTCCAAGACGGATGACTTCGGCATCTTTTGTATAAAAGCCAAGCACGATCTCTGGCATGAGGGTCGCCGCCAGTGTGAAGATCAAGGCTACGCTTGTGGATATGATGAGGCTCATCCCCAGCACTTTGCGGATCGGTTCGATCTCCTGCTTGCCCCAAAATTGCGCGGTAAAAATTGACATGCCGCTGGTCGCGCCGAAGAGGATCAGGATCAGCACAAAGAAAATTTGATTCGATAATCCCAATGCGGCAATGGACGCTTCGCCCAACTGCCCGACCATGATGACATCGATCATGTTGAGCGAGGCGTTGATGAGCTGCTGAAAAGAAATGGGAATCGCGATCACCAGCAATTCACGGATAAAGGAACGGTCTTTGAGAAAGGATAGGGACATGGGGAAAGGGAGGATAGCAGAAGGCGGAAGGCTGAAAGGGGCAGTTACAAAAAGTCGGCGGTTCCCTTCGGATGACCGCCGACTGGTTACTGATAACTAATCACTGCTCACTGATCTTCAGGCGCATCGCGGACGATATAAAGAGGCCTGCCTTTGGCTTCATCGTAAAGTCGGCCAATATATTCACCGAGAATTCCAAGTGAGATAAGTTGAACGCCGCCGAGGAAGAGCACGGAAATAAGTGTGGTGGTTTGTCCCTCAAAAAAATGGGAACCAGCCAAACGCAAAATTGCCACGACTGGGATGGCAAGGATGGAAATACCCGCTGAAACAAATCCGAAATATGTAGCAACCTGTAATGGGAAATACGAAAAGCCCGTGATGGCATTCAACGCCAGCTTGAGCATCTTGCTGAATGGGTATTTGGTCACACCTGCCACACGCGCGGCGCGTTTGTACGTGACGCCAATTTGTCTGAACCCAACCCAGGCAGACATGCCGCGCGGGAAGCGATGACGTTCCTTCATTTGCTTGAGCACATCCACAACTTTCCGATCCATCAAGCGGAAGTCGCCTGTATCCACGGGGATTTTTACATCGGTGATGCTGTAGATAATTCTGTAGAACATGGCGGCAGTGAATTTCTTGAACCATGATTCGCCTTCGCGTTCACTGCGCACAGCGTAAACGACCTCATAGCCTTCCTTCCACTTCTTTGCCAGTTCAAGGATCACTTCGGGCGGGTCCTGCAAATCTGCGTCAATGATGACAATCGCGTCGCCGCGCGCATAATCCCAGCCTGCGGTGATGGCCACCTGATGCCCAAAGTTGCGCGCAAAAATGACGGGGCGCACGATCTTGTCTTTTTGCCCAAGCTCGCGGATTCTTTCCGTTGAGCCGTCTGTTGAACCATCGTCCACGAGAATCAGTTCCCACGGCTCGCCGGATGAATCCATTACTTCTTTTACTCGGCGATAGAGTTCGGGAAGGTTGTCGATCTCGTTATAGATCGGTGCAATAATCGAATACTTAATTTTCATAAATCCTTTTTCTCTTCTTCCTTCACAGGAAATTTAAGCTGCCGACGCGGTTTAATCTTTTCGGGCGGGGTTACAAATTGTTTCTCATCTTCAACCGCAAAGGGAGGTAATCCCAGGATACGGCGGCGCACGTATTCCATAATCACAACGATGGATGCCAAAACAGGGATGATCAGCAAGGCCCCTATGATCCCTTCAAGGATCGTGGCCATCATAATGGCGATGAAGATCAGGGCTTCATTCATGTGCAAACTTCGTCCCATGATAATGGGACGCACAAAGAAATTCTTTAAATTGATCAACACCAAATATGTTAGTCCGACAATAAGAGCCACCCCATAATTAGGAAGGGGAATCCAACTGGAGCCTTCCAGTAAAGCCACGCCCATTGCAAGCATCGCCGCCAGGAAAGGTCCCACATCGGGGATCAGGGTAAATAAGCCTGCCAGCGCTCCCAAAACCAACGCGCCAGGAATGCCAAGGATCAGCCACGCAATTGTGAATACGATTCCAACCACCACCATCAGAACAATTTGACCGCGCAGATAAGCCATC